>NZ_ANBD01000122.1 GCF_000341005.1 Nocardiopsis alkaliphila YIM 80379
TTGCTGCCACGGTTTTTTGTGAGGGGGGTCCGTATTACGGACCCCCCCCTTTTTTTGTGCTTTGCCCCCGGTCGGGATCTCTTTTTAGTCTTCAGGTGGCCCTCGTCGTGGGCATGGTCGAACGTTCTCCGCTTCTTCCTCTCGGCCTTCCTCACCTGCTCCCTCTTCTCGCCTCCTCTGGCTACCCCATCTGACGTGGTCCAGTGAGCGACTCCGGACCGGGGAATGGGAGAATTTCGTCATGACGAAGACAATTCCGGCGGAGTTGCTGGCCGCCGCTGAAGCGGCGAAGGGCTTCATGCCCACTGATGAGGGCTTGGTCCTGTACGAGACGGCCCTGGCTTATGCCGATCGTGGCCCGATCGTGGAGATCGGTACCTACTGCGGCAAATCCACGGTGTTCTTGGGAGCCGCCGCCCGTGTCAGTGGGGTGAAGGTCATCACCGTTGACCACCACCGGGGTTCGGAGGAACACCAGGAAGGCTGGGAGTACCACGACCCCACCCTCATCGACCCGGTCACGGGCAAGTTCGACACGCTTCCGCACTTTCGCCGGACCATCACTCGAGCGGGCTTGGACGAGGAGGTCATCGCGATCGCCGGTGCCTCCACCAAGGTCGCCTCGGTCTGGGGTACAGAGCTCGGAATGCTCTTCATCGATGGCGGTCACAGCGAGGAGGCCGCCCAGAACGACTACGAAGGCTGGACCCCGCACATCGCGGTGGGTGGCGCACTCGTGATCCACGATGTCTTTCCCAACCCCGAGGATGGGGGCCGGCCGCCCTACAACATCTACTGCCGGGCTCTGGAGACCGGTCGATTCAAGGAGACGCGTGTGGTCGGCTCCATGCGTGTCCTGGAACGGACCTCCTGAGCTCGCGGGTTCCATCCGACCATCATGGATGGGCCCCTCGACTCGGTGTCACATGGTGTCCGATGGGTCACCATGTGACACGCCATTACCGGGTGAACTCCGGTCAGAAGTCACTGACCGGTTACGGATTCGGCCTTGACACGGTTACGGGCGGGTATCGTGGCGGGGAGGGTGGAGCGATGGTGGCGATTTTCCCCGGGATACCGCTTCAGTCCTGACTCGAACTGAACCGATCAGGGGCACTTGCGCGTCAAATACCAGGACGGCACGGTGCCGGACGTGATTTGCCATGGGGGCGGGGAGCTGAGCGAGAGCACACACGGCGATGGCGGGACGGATGGACAGCGTCCCGACTCGAACACGCCGGAGACGAACGACACCTCTGCTGAGGAGCTGTCCAGTCAGGCGACGCCCCAGGGCGAAGTACCCGTGACCGATGAGGATCAATCCGACGGATCATCTGGCGAGGGCGCCGAGGAGAACCCCGTAGGTGAGGGTCCGCCCGAACCGGAATTCATCGGCGGGGCCGTCGCTTTCAAGACCAGCGGCACGTTCTTTCGTGACCGGGTGGCCCAGACCCTGGCGGAGCAGGGATTCGAGCTGGAGGACGTACCGTCCTCGGAGCTGAGCGCCGAGGACGGGGATACGAGCACGCCTTCTTCCGAAACCGATGGGTCGAGCACGCGGTCGGCCGATCTCGGGAAGGAGGCAGAGGACACGGAGGTCGCCGACACCGCGCCCGATTCCGAACCGAACGCGGACGATGCTGATTTCTCTGGGGACGGCACCGACTCCTCTGCTGGGTCCTCCGAGCCGCCGGTCACCGGATCTGTGAGTGAGGAGGGTGCCGAGGACGAGGAGGAACGCACGGAGAGCGTTGCCTCCGCCCAGGGGACCGCAAAGGATGGGGAGGCGGAGGAGGGGAGCGATCCCGATTCCGAGGCGACCGGTGTCTTCCCGCTGCCGAACATCGATCGGGACCCCGAGGAAGCGCGGGACTCCGAGAACACCGATAGCCCTGCGGGGTCGGCCGGCGTGGACTCCCCGGTGGCCGCGGCAGAAGCCGCCACGGGGCCCCGGACCAAGCCCTTCGAAGCGTCACGAGACGAAGCCGACGAGGCCGCGGAGCCCGACGAAGCCGCTCAGGAGAGCTCGCCCACCGAGGCCATGCCCGCCCCGAGCGCGGACGCGGTCCCCTTCGATGCCCCGGCGCCGGCAGAGGAGTCCCAGGAGGCAGGTCAAGGGTCACACGGCCCCACGACGGACTCCGTGGACGAACCTTCCGTGGAGCCGGACTCCACGTCCTCCTCCGTGGACGCCGCTTCCACGTCCTCTGACGACACGATGTGGCCGCGGGCCCAGCGGATGTCCGACTACGTCTCGGACCGGACGGAGGAAGGCGAGGCCTCCGACTCGGGAACGGAAGGAACCACTGCGGCTACGGCGGCGGG
>NZ_ANBD01000123.1 GCF_000341005.1 Nocardiopsis alkaliphila YIM 80379
GGAGGAGCTAGCCCGGACACGGCCACCGGGCCGGGTGGCCCCAAGGGCCCACCCGGTGGTCCTGGCGGCCCGAAGGGGCCCGGGGGCAAGGACGGTAAGGAACGGAAGAAGCCCAAGAAGCCGCTGTGGTGGCGCATCCTTCGGGTTCTGCTCATCACCATGGGCGTGATGATCATCACCGGCGCGGGTGTGTTCGCCTACTTCTACTCCACCGTGGAGATTCCGGACGCGGCGAAGGCCGATGCCGTCGAACAGGGCTCGACCTTCTACTACGCCGATGGTGAGACCGAGTTCGCCTACCGTGGCACCGACCGTGAGGTGATCGACTACGAGCAGATGGTCGCCGGTGGTGACCAGGTCGTCGAAGCGGTCATCTCCGCGGAGGATCGTGGCTTTTGGACCGAGCCCGGTGTCTCGGTGAGCGGCACCATGCGTGCCGTGTGGTCCACGCTCAGTGGTGAGCAGGTGCAGGGTGGCTCGACCGTCACCCAGCAGATGGTGCGCAACTACTACGAAGGGGTGTCCCTGGAGCAGACCGTGGCCCGCAAGGTCCAGGAGATCATCATCGCGATCAAGGTGGACCAGAGCGAGGACAAGGAGTGGGTGATGGAGCAGTATCTGAACACCATCTACTTCGGTCGTCAGGCCTATGGCGTGCAGGCCGCCGCGCAGGCGTACTACCACAAGGACGTCCAAGAGCTCACCGCCGAGGAGGCGGCCTTCCTGGCCGCCGCCATCCAGCAGCCGACCCGGTTCGGTCAGGCGGACGTGGAGACCACGCCCGCGATGGAGAACCGGTGGCAGTACGTCATCGACGGCATGGTCACCACCGGGGCGATCACTCAGGCCGAGGCCGACCAGATGGAGTTCCCCGCGCCCGAGCCGGAAAAGCCCATGGAGGGCGCCGACATCAGCGGGTACAAGGGGTACATGCTCCAGGAGGCGGTGAGCGAGCTGGAGGACCTGGGCTTCACCGAGGACCACGTCAACCGTCAGGGCTACAAGATCGTCACGACCTTCGACAAGGACATGATGGACGCGGCCTATGAGACGGTCGAGGAGATGGTTCCTCAGGAAAGCCTCCCCGAGGGGGTCAACATCGGGTTGAGCACCATCGACCCGGCCACGGGTGAGGTCTTGGCCTTCTACGGTGGACACGACTACACCACCAACCAGTACGACAGCTCCTTCCGGGGTGCCGCGCAGGCGGGTTCGGCGTTCAAGCCCTATGTCCTGGCCACGGCGCTGGAGCAGGGTTATGGGCTCAACTCCACGGTGGACGGTCGCGGTCCGCGTCAGATCCAGGGTTCTCGGGTGCAGAACGCGGGCAACTCCCCTGGTGGCGTCATGAACCTGACCCAGGCCACGCGGGTCTCCAACAACCTGGGCTTCGTGGAGTTGGCGCAGACGGTCGGGTTCGAGGAGATCCGGCAGACCGCCTACGACGTGGGGCTTCCCGAGGGCAGCATCGACGACGACCAGCTCGTGCCGGTCATGCCGCTGGGCGCCACCAGTGTTCGCCCGATCGACCAGGCCAGTGGATACGCGACCTTCGCCAATGGTGGTGTGCACATGCAGGCGCACGTCGTCAAGGAGGTCGTCAACCAGGAGGGGGAGAACGAGCGGCCCGAGGTCGAGGGGAAGCGCGCCCTGGAGGAGTCGACCGCCTCGGACGTCACCTACGCCTTGGAACAGGTCGTCACCGGTGGTACCGGTACGGCGGCGCGGCTGTGGGACCACCCGGTCGCGGGTAAGACCGGAACCACCGACGGCAGTGTCGCGGCCTGGTTCGTGGGGTACACCCCGCAGCTCTCGACGGCCGTGGGTGTGTACAGCGGCAACAACGAGAGCTTCAGTATTCCGGGACACAACATCTCCGGTGGTGGGTTGCCCGCCACCATGTGGAACCGGTACATGAGCCGGGCGATGGAGGGCTACGAACGGGAGTCCTTCCCAGGGCCGGAGTTCGGCGGCACGACCGAGAACTGGGCACCGGACCCGGCGACCCAGGAGCCTCAGGAACCGGTCGAACCCCCAGAGCCCGAGGAACCGGTCGAGCCCGAACAGCCGGTCGAGCCCGAGATTCCGGTGGAGCCTGAGTTGCCCGAGGAGCCGGGGTGGCCAGAAGAACCGGAGGACCCCGGTTGGCCGGGCGAGCCGGAGCAGCCCGGAATCCCTGAGATTCCACCGCCAGGACGCACGGAGGACGCGCGCACGACTGCTCCATAGGTGATGGAAGGCCCGTACCGAGAGCTTCGGTACGGGCCTTTCGCGCTTCGGTCGGGTTCAGGCGACGATCGGCTGTTGTTCCCAGGTGTGCAGGAACACGCGGGAGCCCGGGGTGGTCCTGGTGAGGGCGTCCACGGCCAACACCACCGCAGCCGTGGTCCAGGTGCTGCGTTCCACCGGCCAGCGCACCTGTTCGCTGAACTGGTATCCGGTCCAGTAGACCCCGTCGTCGGGGTCGCGCAGATGCTGTACCTCCCGCAGGATGCGCAGGCCGCTCTCGTGCTCGCCCATGGCGGCCAAGGCCATCACGAGTTCGGAGGACTCCGCTGCGGTCACCCATGGCTGGTCGCTCACACACCGCACTCCCAGGCCGGGAACTACGAAGGTGTCCCAGCGTTCGGCGATGCGCGCCTTGGCGGCTTCCTCGCGTACGGCTCCGCCCAGGATCGGGTAGAACCAGTCCATCGAGAAACGGGAGCGGTCGGCGAACAGGTCCTCGTGTTCGTTGATGAGTTCGGCCAGGTGAGCCGCGGCGGCGCTCCATTCGGGCCGGTCGTGGCCCAGATGGGCGCCCAAGGCGGTGGCACAGCGCAGCGCGTGGTGCACGCTGGCGCACACGGTGAGCAGGGCGTGGTCGCCGGGTGTGCCGTCCTCGGAACGGGCCCACAGGATCTCCCCGTGGTCGCCCCGCAGGGCCAACACGAACTCCATGCCCTCCTCTACCACTGGCCACATCAGTTCGGCGAAGGCGGTGTCCCCGGTGGTGAGCAGGTGGTGGAACAGTCCCACCGCGGGGTAGGCGGCGTGGTTGGCCTCTCGTAGTTCCGTGACGGGTTCACCCTGGCGGAACTTGGCGGGCCAGCCGCCATCGGGGTGCCGGGCCCGGTCCAGCCATCGGTAGGCGCGTCGGGCCGCCTCGGCGTGTTCGGGTATCGCCAGCCCGGTCAAGGTCAGGGCCATGGCGCATTCCACGTGGTCCCACACGTCGGTGTGGCCGCCTGGGAACCAGGGGATGGCGCCGCAGGGCTCCTGCGCGTGCACCAGGTAGTCCGCGGACCGATACAGCTGTTCGGTGCTGATGATCCCTGGCAGGTGCAGGGCGTCGGGGTCGTTCGGCGCGGGTGTGGTGGCCATCAGGTGGACGTGCCGGCGTCGATGGCTTCGTCCGTGAGTGGTTTGCGGACGTACACGATGACGCTCTTGCCGATGACGGGGTTGAGGAGTCTTTCGGCGACGCGGGTCACCTTGGGAGCCTTGAGCATGTCCCACACCAGGAGTTCGTGGTAGGCCTTGGCCAGCGGGTGCTCGTTGTTGTCGGTGCCCACCGCGCACTTGATCCACCAGTAGGGAGCGTGCAGGGCGTGCGCGTGGTGGTGGGGGCCGATCTGGAAGCCGGTGGCCTTGAGCTTGGCCTCCAGTTCCGCGCGCGTGTAGATGCGGATGTGGCCGCCTTCGTTGGTGTGGTACTCCTCCGAGAGCGCCCAGCAGATGCGTTCGGGCAGGAAGCTGGGCACGGTGATGGCCGCGATGCCGCCGGGCTTGAGTACCCGGTAGAGCTCCTTCATGGCGGCGGTGTCGTGCGGCAGGTGCTCGAAGATCTCCGCGGCGATGACGCGATCGAAGCTGTCGTCGTCGAAGGGCATGTCGAGGGCGTCGCCCTTGACCGTCTCGGCGGTGGCGGTCTCGGGGACCTGACCCTCGTTTCGCATGGCCGTGAACATGGCCTCGACCTCGGCGAGGTCGCTGACGTTCTGGTCGAAGGCGACCACGTCGGCGCCGCGACGGTAGATCTCGAAGGCGTGGCGGCCACCGCCGCAGCCCAGGTCGAGAACGCGCCGGCCCGGGCCGACGGGGAACAGGTTGAAGTCGACGGTGATCAGTGGAGGCTCCCTAGGGATGGTGCTGCGGGTCGTGGTGTGCGCGGCCTGCCGGGTCAGGCACCGTTCGCGCGGGTCCGCACAGGCGGGGTTCGGCCGACGCCGTCGTCGGAGCCGATGCCGGCCCCCTTGACGGTGGCGATGGTGGAGGCGTAGCGCTGTGCGGTCAGCTCGGCCACGGCCTTCCAGGTGAAGCGTTCTTGGACACGGTTCCAAGCGGCGGCGCCCATGCGTTCGCGTTCGGCGTCGTCGTCCAAGAGCGCGGCGAGTTCGCCGGCCAGGAGTTCGGAATCGCCCGGAGGGATGAGACGCCCGGCGTCGCCATCGGTGCCGACGACTTCGGGGAGGGCGCCGGCGTGGCTGGCGATCAGGGGGGTTCCGCAGGCCATGGCCTCTACGGCGGGGAGGGAGAAGCCCTCGTAGAAGGAGGGGACCACCGCGATCTGGGCGCTGGAGATGAGTTCGCCCAGCTCCTGGTCGTTGATTCCGCTGATGAACTCGACTCGGTCGTGGAGGCCGAGTTCGTCGACGAGTTCTTCGGTGGGGCCACCGGAGCGAGGTTTGCTGACGATGGTCAGGTGGACGTCGCGTTCGGTGGCGAGTTTGGCGGCGGCTCGTAGGAGCACGCTGACGCCTTTGAGGGGGCTGTCGGCGCTGGCGGTGCACACGATTCGTCCGGGGACGCGTTCGACTTCTGAGCGGGGGCGGAAGTAGCGGGTGTCCACGCCCAGTGGGGTGACCTCCATGGTGGTGGGGTCGACTCCGAATTCGCGGGCGATGTCGTCGGCGGAGGACCGGGATGGCACCAGGATCGGATCGAGGCGGCGGGCGACCTTGCCTTGCATCTTCACGAACCCGTACCAGCGGCGTTTGGTGAGTCTTTGGAGACCGCGGGCCTCTTGGAGTTCGATGCGGCGGTCCACGCTGATGGGGTGGTGGATGGTGGTGACCAGGGGGATGCCGGCGGACTTGATGCCGATCAGGCCCCAGCCCAGGGTCTGGTTGTCGTGGACCACGTCGAATTCACCCAGGCGGCGGCGTAGTTCGCGGTTGGCGCGCAGGGAGAAGGTGAGGGGCTCGGGGAACCCGGCGGTCCACATGGTCGCGACCTCTAGGACGTCGATCCAGTCGCGCCATTGGCGGATGGGGGGCGCGACGAAGGGGTCGGCGTCGTTGTAGAGGTCCAGGGAGGGGAGTTTCTCCAGGGCGACGCCCTCGTCCAGGGTGGGGTAGGGCTGGCCGGAGAAGACGGTGACCTGGTGACCGAGTGCGGCGAGTTCACGGGACAGGTGGCGCACGTAGACGCCTTGTCCGCCCACGTGCTGCTTGCTTCGGTAGGACAGGAGGGCGACGCGCAGGGGGCGGTCGCCGAAGGGCCGTGGAGTCGGTCCCGTGCTAGTGCCCGACTGGGTCAAGGGTCCACCTCTTCATTGGGTCGCGTGCCCGGTCACCGCCGTGTGCCGCGGGGTTTCGTGGCCGGGTTCGTGGCCGGCGGTCGGTGTCGCCGCCGCGCGGACGTGGGTCGTCGTCGGGAGCGTTCATCGGCGCTCCCCTATGTTACTCGCGAGTTCGCTCGGGGCGGAGCCGGATCGGGTACAGGGATCCTATTCCGGGCGAGGATTCGTGGTGACGGCGGCCCACCGGGGGAGGTCGAGCGAACCGTTGCGCTTGATCAATCCACGTTTTTCCAGAGTGCGTAGGTGTGCGGCGGTTTCGGAGGCGGCCATGTGGCGGGCCGGGACGCGCATCGCCTCCCAGGGGCGGCGCCATTCCAGGCGGGAGGTGAGTTCCCACAGGGTGGTGGGGCCTTCGGCGAGCAGGCTCACCATGAGAGTGAGGCGTTCCTCGTGGTGTTCGCGGATCTGTCGGGTGCGTGTGAGCAGGTCGGTGAAGCGCGTCTCGTGTGAGGGAAGGCACAGCATCCGGTCGGCTTCGGGGAGGTGACCGATGCGTGTTTGGGAGGTCAGGAAGTCGCCGAGCGGGTCGCCTTCGGTGGAGTCCAAGGGGAACTGGCCCACGTGCGGGGTGATGCGGGGAAGGACGTGGTCGCCGGTGAAGAGCAGGTTCCGGTCGGGTAGGTGCAGGCATAGGTGGCCCGGTGTGTGGCCGGGGGTCCACACGGCCCGTAGGTCCAGGCCGGGCACGTCGATTCGTTCGCCGTCGGCGAGGGCCCCGTTCGGTGGGGCCGGGGGATGGAAGAGCAGGGGAGAGGCGCGGAAGGCGTCGATGTCCTCGGTGGGAAAGCCGGCGCGGGCCATCTGCTCGATCACCGAGGCGGCGCGTTCGTCGGGATCGCGTGCGGTCAGCCGAGCCAGGACGTCGATGTCGTGGGGGTGCATCACGATCCAGGCGTCGGATGCCTCGCGTAGACGCCCGGTGAGCCCGGAGTGGTCGGCGTGGAAGTGGGTGATGATCGCGCCTTGGACCTGGTCGACGGTGTGGCCGGTTCGGGCCAGTCCGGCGACCAAGGCCTCCCAGGAGTCGTCGTGGTTCCAGCCGGTGTCGATGAGGACGGGACCGCCGGGAGCGGATAGGGCGTAGACGTAGGTGAAACCGATGGGGTTGTGGGGGACGGGCACGGGGATGCTCCAGAGCCCTTCGCCCAGGTCCTCTATGGGGGGTATCTCACGCATGCTCAGCCACGCCTCTCCAGTGGAAACCGAATCCGGTTCGATTCTAGGGAAAGGGTGGATGGACCCTTCGGGCGGAGTGCGGACAAGATGGTCCGAACGCGTCCTAAGGCAGAGGAAACGTAAAATAGAACGTATTCTATCTAGGTTGTGCGAGTACCTGAAAATTTCCGCCAAAGGCTCGTATTGCCTTTGTCACGTCGGGCGATGAGGTGCGGATCATGGGTTCGAAACAGTGCACCCGAGGGAACACGTTGGATAACGTGTTCTCATAAGGGTCGGCGGTGCTTCGTCGACCTGGTCGAGCCGGTTCTCGGTCCACCGCATCGGCGGTGGGTGGACTGATGACGAAGGAGAGAGACCCAGTGGCGGTGCAGGCAACGATCGGAACGATGACGCGAAGCCAGACCCAGCGTCGCCGGCGTATCGTCCAGACCGCGGCCGCCCTGGCGGTGCGCGGGGGCGTCGAAGCCATGCAGATGCGTTCGGTGGCCGAGCGTGCCGGAGTCGCCCTGGGCACCCTGTACCGGTACTTCCCTTCCAAGATGGACCTCGTCGTGGCCGTGGTGACCGAGGAGCTCGATCTGTTGGAGGGCGGCATCGTCCGCCGTCCACCCACGTCGGAGGCCGCCGCCGGGCGCGCCGTGGACGTCCTGCTTCGTGCCACCCGAGGGCTCATGCGCGAGCCCGAGTTGGCGGACGCCTTGGTGCGTTCCCTGATCATGGCCGAGGTCGAGATCGAACTGGACGTGCGCATCACCGACCTGGTGTGGCGGGTGGCCACCGGTCATCTGCAGATCAGGGAGGCCGACGGCGAAGGGACCAGGGCGGTCGACGTGGATCGGGAGGGCACCGACTACGTCCTGGTCGGTTCCTTGACCAGCGTGTGGATCTTCGAGTTGGTGGAGGTCCTCAAGGGACGTCGTGACATCGACGAGGTGGAACGGCGCCTGCACGTGGCGGCCGAGCGCCTGCTCGCCTCCTTTTGACCACGGAGGCCGTCGCACCGCCCGTGGAATGTCATCCGTCTTTGAACAACAACCCCAGTAGGCCACTGAACAGACCGTTGGAGCCGTCGGACTCCGGCTCCTCACCCCCGGGATCCTCCTCGGGGGTCTCGTCGTTCTCGGGGCTGGGGGGCGGGGCGGTCTCGTCTTCGTTCTCGGTCGTCCGGGGTGGGGCGGGGGGTGGTTCCGATTCCTGTTCCTCACCCGGCCGTGTCCGCTGTTCCTGCCCGGTGTCCTGGTCCGTGCCGGGTTCGCGGGGAGCCTCCGAAGGCAGTCCCTGGACCGTCTCCGGTGTGGGTGTCCGGCCGGAGGGAGGCGGTTCGCCACCTGCTCTCTCGGTCGGTTCGTCCGTGGCCTCGGTCTCAGTGCCCTCCTGGGCCCGCCCGACCTCGGCGGGGCCGGCGTCGATGGTGGTGGGGGGAAGACCCATGGTGCCGGCCCACCACCACAGTCCCAGCACGGCCACCACCGTGGCCAACCCGGACAGGGCCGGCAGGGGCCAACGGCGTCGCTCTTGCAGGGCTTCGGCGGCGGGGTCGTGGTCGGGTGCGGGCAAGGGTGCGCGCACGTTCTCGTGGATGGGGTGGTCGTGGGTGGTCAACCGGTCCTGGGGCAAGGGGCGAGGGGTGGCCGAGGGCATGAGAGGCGGTGCCCCCTCGTTGGGGAGGCCGACGGGGGCGTTGGCGGGGCGGGATCGGTGTACCGGGTAGCCGGCGGTGGTGAGCGGTCGCATGGTCGCGGCGATCTTCTTGCGTTCCTGTGCGCTCTCGGGGGAGGTGCAGGTGTGCACGACGCGTTCGCGCAGTCCAGGAGGAGCTCCGGGAGGACGGAGCAGGGACAGTGCGGTCGAGACCTGGTGGACCTGGGTGCGCCAGGTGGGGTCGACCGCGCCGGCTTCGTCTTCGACCTGAGGTTGCTCGGCAGGAGTGCTCTCGTCTCCTGCGGGGATCCGGTGCAGCCCTTCGGCGGCACGACGGATCGCTGATCGGGAGAGTTCGCCGCACATGTCCGCTTCCAGTCCCAGCACGCGGGCGATGGCGGTGGTGGGCAGGGCGTGGCGCAGGTTCAGTTCGACCAGTTCGCGGTGGCTGGCGGGCAGGCGGGAGAACATGCGCGCCACCGGGGCCTCGGCCGGCGTGGTGGCCAGTCGTGTGTAGGGGCAGGGGTGCGCCAATCCCCGACGTTGACAGGCGGCCCGGACCAGGGCGTAGAGCCAGGGACCGCGGTCGGAGGGGTCGGTGAGTTCGGGTTCGAGTACCACACCGGCGACGAGTCCTTCGTGGACGGCCTCGGTGACGGGGTCCTCCGGTGCGCCGGGGGCGTCGCCGCCGAGTAGGGACCACGCGTACCGGTACAAGGGCTGGGCGTAGGCGTCATGGAGCGCTTCGGCCGATCCCATTCTCACTTCGTCCGATTCGTTGCTTTTGGTCACGATTCTCCCCCCGCCATCTGTAGTGACGCTAGCGAGGGGAGGATCGTGGCGTGCGGAAATCGATCAGCTGTGGCCTGAATGAGACTTGCGTTGTCCGTTCACTCGCCACCGCGCGAGGGCCGGCCGATCGCCACCATGCGCTCCACCGAACGGCGGGCACGCTCGGAGGTCTCAGGGTCGACGGTGATCTCGGTGGTCCCGTGCCGCAGCGAGGCGAGCAGCTTGTCGGCGTCGATCATCTTCATGTAGTGGCACTCGGCGCGTGAGTTGACCGCCTCGAACTCGGTGGTGGTGTTGGCGTTGCGCAGCTGGTGCAGCATGCCGGTCTCGGTGGCGATGAGCACCTTCTTGGCGGTGGTGTTCTCCGCGGCGCTGAGCATCCCGCCGGTGGACAGGACCTTGACCCGGTCCTCGGGGACGGCACCGCTGCCGACCAGGTAGAGGGCGGAGGTGGCGCAGCCGCATTCGGGGTGTACGTACACCTCGGCGTCGGGTTCGGACGCCACACGCTCGCGCAGGGTGTGACCGTCGATGCCGGCGTGTACGTGGCATTCGCCCATCCACACGTGGATGTTCTCGCGGCCGGTGACCCGCTTGACGTGGGCGCCCAAGAACTGGTCCGGGAGGAAGAGGATCTCCTTGTCCTCCGGGATGGACCGGATGACGTCGGCGGCGTTGGAGGAGGTGCAGCAGATGTCGGTCTCCGCCTTGACCGCGGCGGTGGTGTTGACGTAGGCGACCACGACCGCCCCGGGGTGCTGGGCCTTCCAGTTCCGCACGTCCTCGGCGGTGATGGTGTCGGCCAGCGAGCAACCCGCGTTGGGGTCGGGCAGCAGGACCGTCTTCTGCGGAGCCAGGATCTTGGCGGTCTCGGCCATGAAGTGCACACCGCAGAACACGATGGTGCTCGCCTCGACGCTCGCGGCCAGACGGGACAGTGCCAGGGAGTCGCCGGTGTGGTGCGCCACGTCCTGGATCTCGGGACGCTGGTAGTTGTGCGCGAGGATGACGGCGTCGCGCTCCTCTGCCAGGCGGCGGACCTCGGCGGCCCATTCCTGCCTGGTCATGGTGTCCGCTGTTGCGGTGACCGATGCCATGTCCTACTACTTCCTTGAGGCTGTGGGCTCGACGTGGGATGCCGCGCCGGGGGAGGTCGGTGCGGGTGACCAGGTTTTAGCCTGTCAGGCACAAACCTGTTTCAGCCTAACATGGCAGTGAACGGGAGGGACAGGGTGGATATCCCGGAAGTAAACGGACAAGCCATGGTGACCGGGGCGGAAGCGAGCGCTACGGCCCGCCCCCAGGGGCTGGGCGCGGGGGCGCTCTCGGCGCATGAGGCGCTCGCCGTGGTCCTACAGATCCGGGCGGGTGAACTGTGCGTCCTGCTGTGGCGGCGGGCTCTCCCGCCCTGTGAGGGGGAGTGGGCCCTGCCCGGCGGCCGGCTCGGAGCCGACGAGAGTCTGGGCGCCTCGATCCGTCGCCAACTCGCCCAGAAAGTGGACGTTCGTGATTTGAGTCACCTGGAGCAGTTGGAGACCCGTAGCGAGCCCGACCGCGATCCACAACGGCGTACCCTCGCCACCGCCTACCTGGGGCTGGTCCCCGCCGACATCGACCCCGTGGTACCCGACGACACTGGCTGGGACTCCGCCGGCGACCTGCCTCCGATGGCCTTCGACCACGCCTCCATCGTTCGCTCCGGACGGCGACGGCTGCGCTCCAAACTCAGCTACACCAACGTCGGTTTCGCCCTGGCCCCGCCCGAGTTCACCATGTCGCAGCTGTCCGGCCACTACCGGGCCGCGCTCGGTCACGACGTGGCCGCCACCAACCTGCGCCGGGTCCTGTTGCGCCGTGGACAGATCGAGGAGACCGGCCGTTCGGTGCCCTCGGGCCGCTCCGGCGGACGTCCCGCCGCGCTGTTCCGGTTCCGCACCCGGCAAATGGAGGTCACCGACGCCTTCGCCGTCCTGCGTCCACCCAACCAGGGCCCGCCGGTGTCCTGAGAAAGGCCGGATACACTCACTCACCGTGGCAATTCGTACTGTGGTGTTCGACGTCGGCGAGACTCTGATCGACGAGACACGCATCTTCGCGCGTTGGGCGGACCGCTTCGGCATCCCGCACATGGCCTTCTTCGGCACCATCGGTGGCGTGATCGCCTCCGGAGGGACGTTGACCGATGGGTTCCGTCTCCTGGTCCCCGGTTTCGACCTGGCGACCGAGAGTGCTCGGTGGCGTGCGGAGGAACCCGATGGCGATCGTGAGCACTTCACCGAGAGCGACCTGTATCCGGACGTTCGCCCGGCCTTCGCCGCCATGCGCGAGGCCGGACTGGACCTGATCATCGCAGGGAACCAGCCCATCGAGGCCGGCCCCGCGTTGAGCGCGATGAACCTGGGTGTGACGAGCATCGGCATCTCCGATGAGTGGGGGGTCGCCAAGCCCCGGCCGGAATTCTTCGAGCGGACCCTGGAACTGGCGGACAAGAGCACTCCGGGCATCACCGCCGGGGAGATCCTCTACGTCGGTGACCGCGTCGACAACGACGTTCTACCCGCACGCGCGGCCGGGATGAACACGGCCCTGTTGCGCCGGGGCATCTACGGGTACCGGCACGCGGCCGGCCCCGAGGCGGCCCAGGCCGATGCGATCTTGGACGACCTCCACCAGGTCGCGGAATGGGCGATGGTCCGCGTCGCGGACTGAAACGAAGCTCCTCTTGTGGTGTGTTCGTGTCGTGCCGACTCGCCATCGCCGTGCCGGGGTCCTCGCCTGTTCGTGGGCATGGTCGCGTAGACGTGCCCGAACGTAGAAGATCTCGGGCGAGCGGTGCGTCCGACACCGTTCGAAGTGCGCGCGGTTCCGACGTGGCATCGGATGTCACTCGTGGATGACGCTGAGGAACGGTAACGTCGCAACGGTCTTCGCCGGCGGCCCCGCTCCGCTCCGCCGGTGCCGTCCCGCCCCGAAGGAGAGCCCGATGATCACGTTCGAGGGTGCAGCCAAGATCTATCCCGACGGCACGGTCGCCGTCGCTCACCTGGACCTGACCGTCGAGAGCGGACGCACCACCGTCTTGGTGGGGCCCTCCGGCAGTGGCAAGACCACCTCCTTGCGGATGATCAACCGCATGGTCGAACCCACCCACGGGACCATCCGCGTGGACGGCCACGACATCCGAGCGCAGGACCCCGCCCGGTTGCGCCGTTCCATCGGCTACGTCATCCAACAGGCGGGTCTGTTCCCGCACCGCACGATCCTCGACAACATCGCCACCGTCCCCCTGCTCTTGGGATGGCGGCGTCGCAGGGCACGGGCACGGGCGGCCGAACTCATGGAGTTGGTCGGTTTGGAATCGGCGCAGGCCAAGCGTTACCCCCACCAGCTTTCCGGAGGACAGCAGCAAAGGGTCGGGGTCGCGCGTGCCCTGGCCGCCGACCCACCGATCCTGCTCATGGACGAGCCCTTCAGCGCGGTCGACCCGGTGGTGCGCACGAGCCTGCAGGACGAATTGCTGCGTTTGCAGCGGGAGTTGCGCAAGACCATCGTGTTCGTCACCCACGACATCGACGAGGCCGTACGGTTGGGCGACCGGATCGCGGTTTTTCGCCCCGGGGGAGAGCTCGCCCAGTACGACACCCCAGAACGGTTGCTCGCCGAGCCCGTGGACGAGTTCGTCGAGTCCTTCGTCGGCTACGACCGGGGGGTGCGTCGGCTGTCCTTCTTCCCAGCGCGAGGACTCTCGCTCCGCCAGGACATGGTCTTCGAAGCACAGGACCGGGTCGAACGGGCTCGTGAGGCGGTGGTGGCCGGCGAGGATCCCTGGGTATTGGTGGTGAACGAACGTCGTGCCCCCCTGGGCTGGGTGAGCGCCCGACAACTCACCGAACAACCGAGTGGGCTCACCCTCGGTTCATTGGACAAGGCCCCCTTCGGCCACACCTTCGACGTGGCCACCGACTCCCTGCGCGCGGCGTTGGACGCGGCCGTGCTCTCCCCGGCCGGACGGGCCGTGGGGGTGGACGCCGACGGTCGCGTCCTGGGCGTGGTGTCCCAGGAGGATCTGGGCGGCGCGATCTGGTCGGTGACCGAATGATCATCGCGGACGCCGCACAGGTGGCGGCCCTGGACTGGGTCCTGCGGATGGTCGATTGGACCACGGCCAACTGGAGTCACCCGAACGAGCCCGGCCGCGGGGTCTTGCCCCGGCTGTTGGAGCACATGCGTCTGTCGTACGTGTCCATCATCATCGGATTGGTCATCGCGCTGCCCTTGGGGCTGGCCTGTGCGCGTTGGCGTTCGGTCTATCCACCGGTGCTCACCGGGGTGAACGTGCTCTACGCGGTGCCCTCCATCGCCCTGTTCTTCCTGATGCTGCCCTACACCGGTTTCAGTGACTGGACGGCGATCGTACCGCTGGCCCTGTACACCCTCGTGATCTTGTTGCCCAACGTGGTGGACGGGCTGCGCCAGGTGCCCGAACACGTGCGGCAGGCCGCCGTGGCCATGGGTTTCGGTCCACTACGCCGTCTGGTGTTCGTGGAGCTACCGGTGGCGGTCCCGGTGATCGTCGCCGGGCTCCGGGTGGCTTCGGTGGCCACCATCAGCATGGTCAGCGTCGCCTCTTTGGTGGGCTTGGGCGGTCTGGGACAGCTCATCGTCAGCGAGGGATTCCGTCGCCAGTTCGACGCGCCCATCGTGGTGGGCATCGTCCTGTCCGTCCTGCTCGCCTTGGCCACCGACGCCGTGCTCGTGCTCGCCCAACGACTGCTCACCCCGTGGACGCACACCGGGAAGGGGCCTTCGCCACGGTGGGGGCGCCCGTCACGGAGGAGGGCGACCCGTGCCGAGGCCGCCGCCGCCGATGGTGCCGCTCGGGTCCCCACCGGCACCACCTCCGAGTACCGGGAGTCGCGATGAACATCATGACCCTGCTGGTCGAGTGGTTCAGTGACCCCGCCCAGTGGAGCGGGCCCGCCGGGATCCCCACCCGGTTGGTCGAGCACGTCTACTACTCGCTGCTCGGGCTGGGGCTGTCCACCGTCATCGCCGTACCGGTGGGGCTGCTCACCGGGCACACCGGTGTCGGTGGGTTCCTCACCACCAGCCTCGCCAACTTCGCCCGCGCCCTGCCGACCATCGGCGTGCTCTTCCTCATCGTGCTCTTGGCCGGTATCGGGTTGGTCCCGGTGGTGTGCGCGTTGGTGGCCCTCGCCGTTCCCCCCATCCTGGTCAACACCCATGAGGGGGTGCGAGGCGTCGATCCCGGACTCAAGGACGCCGCGTTGGGAATGGGCATGCGTGGCCGAGAGGTCCTGTTCAAGCTCGAACTACCGGTGGCCACCCCGCTGATCCTCATGGGTATGCGTACGGCCGCCGTTCAGGTCGTGGCCACGGCCACCATCGCCGCCTACGTCGGTGTGGGGGGTCTGGGACGTTACATCGTGGACGGGCAGGCTCGTCAGGACCTGTCGATGTTGCTGGGCGGTTCCGTCCTGGTGGTGGCACTGGCGGTGCTCACCACACTCCTGTTCGCGGGGCTGCGGCGGGTTCTCGTCGCACCCGGGCTGCGCGCCGAGGCCGCGGCGGCGCGCTGAATGGGTGGCCCCGAACCATGTTCCCAAGAGAGGGTTCTGACATGTACAAGAAACTGGCCCTGGCCGGATTCCCCCTGGTGTTGACACTGAGTGCGTGTGGTGCCGAGGACCCCTTCCAGGAGGAAGGAGGCGGCGCCGAGGGTGGTGAGGCCATCGTCATCGGCTCCGCCGACTTCCCCGAGAGCGGCCTGCTGGCCGAGGTCTACGGCCGTGCCCTGGAAGCCGAGGGGATGGAGGTCTCCTACCAGCTCAACATCGGCAGCCGCGAGGTCTACTACTCACAGATCGAGTCGGGCAACCTCACGCTGTTCCCTGAGTACAACGGTGCCATCCTGACCTACCTGGACGAGGAGGCGCCCAGCGGCGACTCCGAGGAGACCAACGAGTCGCTGGTGGAGGTCCTGCCCGAAGGGCTGGAGATCCTGGACTCCTCCGAGGCCGAGAACAAGGACTCCGTGACCGTCACCCAGGAGGTCGCCGACGAGTACGACCTGACCACCCTGGCGGACCTGGCCGAGGTGGCCGATGGGTTGGTCTTGGGCGGCCCTCCGGAGTTCGAGACCCGTCAGCAGGGCGTGGTGGGCCTGGAGTCGGTCTACGGCGTGGAGTTCGGTGAGTTCCGTTCGTTGGAGGTCGCCCTGCTCACCCAGGCGCTTTTGGACGACGACATCCAGGCCGCCAACCTGTTCACCACCGACCCGCAGATCGCGGAGGAGGACTTCGTGGTCTTGGAGGACCCGGAGAACCTGTTCGGGGCCCAGAACATCACTCCCTTGGTCAACGCCGACCAGGTCGACGAGACCGCTCGGGAGGTCATCAACGCTGTCTCCGCGACCCTGACCACGGACGAATTGACCGAGCTGAACCGGCGGGTGGTCATCGACAACGAGAACGCCGCCGACGTCGCACAGGAGTGGCTGGAGGAGCGGAACCTGGCCTGATCCCGCCTTCACGCACGGGCTCGGGTCGGAGTACGTACTCAGGCCGGGACCGTATCGAACACACGTGTGGGGGTGGATTCGACGCCCACCCCCGCACGTGCTCGGAGTCGAGGCTTCAGCGTTCCACGGTGTGGTAGCGGCCGTCCCAGCGCACCATCGCTCGGCCGGGGTGGCCCGTGCCGACCTCGGGGAGGCCCATCACGTCGGCGAAGAACACCACGTGGTCGCCGACCTCCACTCGTTGACGCACCGAGCACTCCAGAGCGGCCAAGGCATCGTCCAACACGATCGCGCGAGTGTGTTCGCCCCGGTGGTGGGGCTGCCCCGACACCAACAGACGGGCACTGGGCCGGCCCTCGGCGGCGAAGCGTCCCGCCAGGGCGCGCTGGTGGGCACCGAGCACGCTCACCGCGAAGGCGCCCACCTCCTCCACGACTTCGGCGACGTAACCCTCGGCGCTCACGCTCAGCATCACCACTGGAGGATCCACCGACACCGACACCAGCGCGCTCACGGTCGCCCCGATGTCGTCGCGCCCGTCGGCGATGGTCACCACCGTCACCCCGGTCGGCAGCATCCTCATGGCCTCCAGGTAGGCGCCCCCGGCCACACTCAACGAATCTCCCACACGCCGGGCATGCTCAGTGGGCCGGCGGTGGGCAGACCCAGTCGGGCGGCCACGTGTTCCAGGGAGCCCCAAGCACTCAGGACGGTCTGCGGCTCGTTCGCGGACAGGTCTTCGCTGGACTCGTGCCGGCGCAGTCGGTCCAAGGGGTGCGTGCGTGGGAACGAGCGCACCGGTAGCGCTCCGGCCCCGGCCTTGTCCCGGGCCAGCCGCACCGCGGTCTCCACACCACCCAACTCGTCGACCAGGCCACGTTCCAAGGCGTCCGCCCCGGTCCAGATCCGTCCCTTGGCGACCTCGTGGATCTCGTCCCAGGTCCTGCCGCGGGCGGCGGCCACCTTGGTGACGAAGTCGTCGTAGATGGTGTCCAGGAGGGTGTTGATCCGCTCCCACTCGGAGTCGCTGAACCCCTTCTCGGAGTCGAACATGCCGGCGTGCGCGCCCTGTTGGACCGAGTCGGAGGTGATACCGAAGCGTTCCTTGAGCGCGCCCAGCACCATCTTTCCGGTGAGTACCCCGATGGATCCGGTGATGGTGGCGGGCTGGGCCACGATCGCGTCCGACCCCAAGGCCACGTAGTAGCCGCCCGAACCGGCGACGTCGCCCATGGTGGTGATGACCGGTTTGCCGGCCTCACGGGTCAGTTGGCTCTCCCTGCGGATCAGGTCCGAGGCGATCGCGGAACCGCCGCCGCTGTCCACTCGGAACACCACGGCCCTGACCCGGGGGTCTTGGCGGGCGGCCCGGAAGGCGGCGCAGACGGTGTCCGACCCCATCACGGGGCCGCTCAACGGGGTGTGGCGGCTCTTGCCCAAGGTGATGCCGCCCTGGGCGGAGATCAGGGCGATGTGGTCATCGGTGTCCGCGAACTTGGGCTTGGGCGGTGTGGCGTGCCGGTGGTGGTAGCGGGTGACGAAGCGCAGGGTGGGTTCGGGTGCCTTGTCCTGCCGACCACGTACCTGCTCGTCGAGTTCGGCGTAGACCTCGTCCCGGTAGGCGAGCCGGTCGACCAGACCGGAGTCCAGCGCCTCCTGTGCCAGGATCGGGGCGGTGTCGATGAGCTCGCGCACCCGTTCGGTGGTGAGTCCTCGGGTCGTGGCGACCGCCTCGACGATCTGGTCGTTCATGGACTCCACGATCCGGCCGATGGCCTCGCGGTGGCTATCGGTGTAGCCGGTCCGGGTGTAGGGATCGATCGCGTTCTTGTACTCGTGGCGTGCCCCGCCCTCGAACTTCACGTCGAGTTTGTCGAGGGCGCCCTTGATGAAGGTGGAGCGCGACATCAGGCCGCTCAGCCCCACCAGGCCGGTGGGGGACAGGGCGATCCGGGAGAAGGCGGTGGCCAGGTAGTAGGGCAGGGTGCCGGCCCCGGCCTCGCCGAAGGTGTCCGCCCAGGCCACCGCGGGCTTACCGGTGGCGCGGAAGTCGGTGATGGTGTCACGCAGTTCCTGTACCTTCGCCGGTCCCAGGGACCGGGTGTCCACCCGAACGATGAGGGCACCCACCTTCGGGTCGCGGGCGCCCCGGCGGATACCCTCCACGATCTCCAGGTACTGCTGTTTGCGGCGGTTCATGATCTGGCTGAGGGGATCGCCCGGCGCTTCGTCGGCCACCCCTTCGGTCAGGTCCAGTTCCAGTATCAACGGGCCTTGGGGGCGAGGGCCGAAACGGTTGAGGGACAAGGGCTCAGTGATCTTCGCGAGGTCCACCATGGGCCCAGGGTAGTGGTGACGGTCGCGCGGTGCGTCGAGCGCGCGGGGGCGCTAAGGTCGACTGTGCTCCGAACCGGTGGGACCACGGTTTCGCGGAGACCTACACAGAAGGGCGGGACGAACGATGTCGGGCGCGACGGGCCAGGTACGGCGGCGTGTGCGGATGGGTGGTCGTGCGGTCACGGTCGCGGCGGCGGCTCTGTTGACCCTGGGGGCTTGCGGTTCCACCGAACCGGAGGAGATCGAATTGGAGCGTGGGGAGAGCGGCATGATGCCCGCGATCGAACCCCCCGGTCCCGAGGGCTTCGACGGTGTCGAGATCGGTGGGGTCGCGATCGAGGCCCCCGAGGGCTGGGAGGTCCAGAAAGAGGGCGGACAGTTGTGTCTGACCCCGCCCGGGCAGAGCGCCTGCGCC
The DNA here is from genome assembly GCF_000341005.1 of Nocardiopsis alkaliphila YIM 80379. Classification (GTDB taxonomy): domain Bacteria; phylum Actinomycetota; class Actinomycetes; order Streptosporangiales; family Streptosporangiaceae; genus Nocardiopsis; species Nocardiopsis alkaliphila. The sequence goes on from NZ_ANBD01000123.1 coordinate 18,469, forward strand.
TACGGCTCCGTTCGTTTGGTCCCCAAGCAGGCCGAGGGGCACCCGCAGAGCTGGCCCAAGAAGGACGACGCCTTCTACGACGACGATGGCTGGGCGGACGACACCGGTAGTTGCCGAAGCCTCAACACCGCCGCCTCCGGCAACATCGGGGTGGAGGGGGCCACGCTCACCAGCGGTCATGGCAACGTCTTCGAGCACGCCGATGGTCTCAAGTCCCACCACTCGATCTGGAACGTCACCTGCGACAACGACGACACCTTCGAGGTGCGTATGTGGTTCCTGCCCGAGAGCGACGTGCTGCTCTACGTGTGGTCGGTCGACGCCCAGTACAGCGCTCTCTACGATGAGATCGCCGCGTCGATGGACACCACCGAATATCGCGCGAACTCCTAGCCCTTCCGGGCTCACGGTCGGCCTGTCGATCCCGAAGAAAACCCCGCGGATTGCCCGAACCTCGTGCCCTCGGCGCGCCTTGAGGCCATAGGGTCGTAGTCGGTGAAGCAGACAACGGAACTTGATGGGGTGCATGCGCTGGTGACCAGCATGGGAACGGCGGGACGGGTCGAGCAGTACACGCTGGACAACGGGTTGCGTCTGGTGACGGCGCCGGCCTCCACCGGCCAGGTCGCCGCGGTCAACCTCTGGTACGGCGTGGGTTCGCGCCACGAGGTGCCCGGGCGCACCGGATTCGCCCACCTCTTCGAACACCTGATGTTCCAGGGCACCGGGAACACCGACAAGGGTGACCACTTCGACGAGGTCGAGCGATTGGGGGGCGAGATCAACGCCTCCACCTCCACCGACCGCACCAACTACTTCGAGACGGTCCCCACCCACGCTTTGGACCTGATCCTGTGGCTGGAGGCCGACCGACTGGCCACACTGCGCGAGGGCATGACCCAGGAGGTCCTGGACAACCAGCGTGACGTGGTCAAGAACGAGCGCCGTCAACGCTATGAGAACCAGCCCTACGGCACCGCCCTGGAACGCATCCTGCGCCTGGCCTACCCGGAGGGACACCCCTACCATCACCCGACCATCGGCTCCATGGCCGACCTGGACGCCGCCGACCTGGACTACGTCAAGTCCTTCCACAAGCTGCACTATGGGCCGGACAACTGTGTCCTGACCATCGTCAGCGACCTGGACTCGGCCGATGTCCTGGCCCGGGTGGAGAAGTACTTCGGTCACATCCCGGCCCGCGAGGAGATCCCCACGGTCCCCGACTCCGCGTTGGTCTCCGGATTGGGCGGGCCGGTCCGGGACGCCGTGACCGAAACCGTCCCCGCCCCCGGCGTGTTCATCGGTTTCCGGGTGCCCGCCTACGGTGAGCGCGAGCACGACGCCGCCCAACTGGCCGCCGCCGTCCTCGGGCAAGGGCAGGGCAGCCGCCTGTATCGGTCGCTCGTCGTGGACCGTCCCATCGCCGCCGACGACGGTGGTGGCGCCGCCGACATCCTGCCGTTCCGGTACACCGACAGCCTGCTGCTGGTGAACATGCTCGCCCGTGAGGGCGTGGACGGTGACGTCTTGGAGCAGGCCATCCGTGAGGAGATCGCCAAGCTCGCCTCCGGCATCGATGACGACGAACTCGACCGGGCCCGCGCCATCTTGGAGCGCGAGCACCTGCACCACATCTCCGGTCCCTCGGGACTGGCCGACACCATCGGCGGCTGCACCCAGCTGTTCGACGATCCCGAACTCGCCTTCACCTGGCCGCAGCGCTGGGCCGACATCACCGCCGAAGAGGTCCGGGTCGCCGCCGAGCGTCTGTTGGTCGACGACAACACGTTGGTCGTGCGCTTCGATCCCGAACCGGAAGCCGACGCCTCCCGCTCGTAACCGAAGGTCCTTGTCGTTCCCTAGCCGCAGAAAGAGCCGCAGCATGCAGCAGACCCGCCCGGACCTCGGTGCCGCCGCGTCCTACACCTTCCCCAAACCTCAGCGTGTCCGTGTCGGCAACGGCACGGTCGTGGCCGTGGACCTCCCCGGCCAGCAGATGGTCTCCCTCCGTCTCATCCATCCCTTCGGCGGTGCCGTCGAACCATTGGACGCGATGGGGGTGAGCGCCCTGACCAGTGAGGTCCTCGAAGATGGGCCCGATGGGAACAGTTCGTTGGCCCCGGCCCTGGAGCGCCATGGCGCCGAATGGGTCTCCCGCGTCAACTGGGACGGGTTCATCACCGGTCTGGAAGCGCCGACCACCCGCCTCGGTGAGGCCGTGAGCCTGTTCACCGACGCGGTCCGTCGGCCGGCACTGAACGCCGATGACATCGTCCGCCGTCGTGAACAGCTCCTGGAGCGTTTCTGGCTGGAGGCGGCCTCCGCCTCCACCCTGGCCATGCGCAGCCTTGGCGGGCAGCTG
>NZ_ANBD01000124.1 GCF_000341005.1 Nocardiopsis alkaliphila YIM 80379
TGGCCGGCGGGCCGGTCAAGCTGGCCGACATCACCCCAGAACGGGTGGCCGCCTTCCACGCCGATTCCCTGGCCTCGACCGCGGGCACCCTCGTGGTCGTCGGTGACCTGGCCGGGATCGATCTGGAGGAGCTGGGCCGGCAGGTGTTCGGCGACACCGTCGCCGCCCCCGAGCGGCAGATCACCGCCCCCGCACCGCCGCCCGGCGAGCTGCCTCGGGTACTCATCGTCGACCGGCCCGGTTCGGTGCAGTCCGCCCTGGTCATCGCGCACCGCGCCCCCTCGCGTTCGCAGGTGGAGCTGCCGCTGGCCGAGGGTGTCAGCGAGGTCCTGGGTGGCATGTTCACCTCCCGCCTCAACATGGAGCTACGTGAGCGTCTGGGCTACACCTATGGCGCCGGTAGCCGCTTCGACCTGCGTCGTGACAGCGGGGTGTTCTTCATGAGCACCCAGGTGGAGTCCGGTACCACGGCGCACTCGGTCACCGCCTCCTTCGAGCAGATCACCAAACTGCGCGAGTCCGGGGTCACCGAGAAGGAGCTGGCCGCGGTCCGTGAGTCCAACACCGTGGGACTACCGGTCACCTATTCCACGGCGCGTGCCGTCGCCGGTGCCCTGGTGGACATCGTGACGCACGAGTTGCCCGACGACAACGTGGACCGGGTTCGCGCCGGCTACGAGGCGCTCACCGAGCAGGCCCTGAACACCGCCGCGGTCGAGTACCTGCGTCCGGAGGAAGCGGTCGTGGTGGTGGTCGGTGACGCCGAGAGCCTTCGTGAGCCGCTGACCAAGACCGGGGTCGGTCCGGTGGAAGTGCGTTCTGCCGACTCCCTCTGGAGCTGATTCCGAGGGGTTTCGTGCACGCGCGAACGCGCGTGCACGAAACCCATGCCCGAGTCAAGGATTCCCCGAGGAGATCCTCCTCACGGTATGTACCGTCCCTGCTCGGACATAACAAAACCGAACCTATGTGTCACCCATCGGTCAACCGTCGGCGTGGTACCCACGTCATGCTGGTATAACGAGTGATCCGTGCACCTACGTGGTGACAGCGACCGCAATGCTCCGCAGGAGGCCACCATGGCCGGTGAATGGACCCGTGGATAACCGTGTCCTCCCTAGAAAATCCCCACACGCAGCGGCCTCAGACGTCGCACGATTCGGCGCGTCCGGACGCGGCGGTGGTTGAGCCCGCCGGTCGGCTGCTCAAGGGCCGTTACCAGCTGACCTCGGAGATCGCCCGAGGCGGTGTGGGCACGGTCTGGCGCGCCACCGACCTGGTCATCAAGCGGGAGGTGGCGGTCAAGGAACTGCGGCTGCCCGCGGATCTGAGCCGTTCCGAACGCGAATCCCTCCTCCAACGCACCACCCGCGAGGCGCGGGTGGCCGGTCGTCTGACCCACCCCAGCCTGGTCACCGTCCTGGACGTGGTGGACGAGGACGAGCGCCCGTGGATCGTCATGGAGTTGGTGGAGGCGTCCACCCTGGAGGAGATCATCCAGGTGGGTGGCCCGCTGCCCTACCAGCGGGTGGCCGAGATCGGTCTCCAACTCATCGACGCGCTCAAGGTCGCGCACGCGGAGGGCATCGTCCACCGTGACGTCAAGCCCGACAACGTCATGATCAGCGCCGCCGGGCGGGTGGTGCTCACCGATTTCGGGCTGGCCGCCTGGAATGGTGAGTCCGCGCTGAGTTCCTCGGGCCGCATCATCGGCTCGCCCGCCTACATTCCGCCCGAGCGGGCCAAGGCCGGTCCGGTGGGCCCTGAGTCCGATCTGTGGTCCCTGGGGGCCACCCTGTACGCCGCGGTTCAGGGGCACCCGCCCTACGACCGCAAGGGCTACATCAAGATCCTGCGTCAAGAACCGTTGCACGAGCCGGCCGAGGCCGGCAACGCCGGGCCGCTGGCCCCGGTTCTGGCCGGCCTGCTCAAGGTGGAGCCGGCCGAGCGGTTGACCGCGGACAACGCCGCCAAGATGTTGCGTATCGCCGCCCTGGCACCCTGGTCTCCGGAGAGGCCGACCGAAGGTACCGAAGGGCTGCCCACCGCGCAGGCGGCCGCGCAGGCGGTCACCTCCGCTCCGGGTGAGGGAGCCGCCCCCGAGGGACCCGTCGTCGAGGAGCGCGAGTCCGCGCGGGAGCACTTCCGTGCGGGCGCCCAGGTGTTGGCCGAGTCCATCAGTGAACGGTTGCGGCACAGTCCCGAGACGATGAACTCGATCATGGTGTCGATCCGTGAGTCCACCGACAATCTCGGCCTGACCAGCCCGGGTAAGCACGCGGAGAAGAGCCGACTACCGGTGGCCCTCGCCGTGGGTGTGGGTGTTCTCGCCCTGTTGGCCCTGGTCATGTGGGCACTGTTGGGTCTATAGCCCTCACGCGGCTTCCCCCGAGTGTGAAGTCGGGCCCGGGTGCCTCACGTGCACCGGGCCGACCCTGGGAAGAAAAGACGAGACGACCCGGCCGAGTGCGCTCAAGCACCGACCGGGTCGTCTCGGAGGCGAGTGGGGCCGGCGGGATTCGAACCCGCACTGTACAGCACCTAAAGCTGCCGTCTCCTGCCAGTTGGACTACGGCCCCGACGGGGCCACTCTACCGGGAATGGAGCAGTGCGACGGCCGTCGGGGTGGGGCCGTCCGGCCCTGGGGCGACCGGACGACCTCGCGCGGATCACAGGCCCAGTTCGCGCTTGATCCGATCGACGTGGCCGGTGGCCTTCACGTTGTAGAAGGCCTTGCTCACCTTGCCGTCGGTCCCCACGATGAAGGTGGAGCGGATCACGCCTTGGACGAGGCGTCCGTAGTTCTTCTTCTCACCGAAGGCCCCGTAGGCGCGCAGGGTGTCCTTGTCGGGGTCGCCCAGCAGGGTGAAGGTCAGGCTCTCCTTCTCGCGGAACTCGGCGAGTTTCTCGGGGCGGTCGGGGGATACGCCCAAGACGGTGAAGCCGGCGTCGGCGAACTCGGTGAGGTTGTCTCGGAAGTCACAGGCCTCAGTGGTGCACCCGGGGGTCATGGCGGCCGGGTAGAAGTACAGCACGACGCTCTTGCCGGTGTCGGCCAGGACCTTGCTCAGGGTGACGGGGTCGCCGTCGGCGTCGTTGAGGGTGAAGTCGGGAGCCTGGTCCCCGGGCTCCAAACGGATGGTCTTGTTCACGTGATGTCTTCCTGTCTGCTTCTGGCGGGTCGGGCTGGAGCGACCCGTGTCCTTTCCACCCGACAGTACGAGATGAAGGGCCCGCTACGTGGTCAGGGTGGGTCGGACGCATCCACTGTGATGACCGGTGTAGGGGGTGTGCTTCGGTTGCGATTCCGGTTCGTTTCATCCGCATTGGGGGTGGCCGGCGCCCTGATCACCTATTGTTGACCGAACGCTCTCGGTTGGCCTGTTCTCGACCTCATGCCGTAGCGTGCGCGGGTCGCCGATGACCTGATGGCATGTCCGGCCTTCCGCCGGGCGGGAGCACATCCGTTTCGCTTTGGGAGTAGTTCGCGCCGATGGCTGGTTTCACACTCGACGAGGTCAGGGCCCGTACCCTCAAGGAACGCGAATCCTGGTGGACCGTGTACCTGGTGGATCCGATCGCGGTCCGACTGGTACGCCTGATCGCCAATCGCACCTCGATGACCCCGAATCAGTTGACGGTGGTCGCGCTCTTCCTGGGCTTGGGCGCGGCCGTGTGTTTCGCGTTCGGTTACTGGCAGTTCCTCATTCTGGGCGCCGCGTTGTACTACGTGTGCTTCCTGGTGGACTGCATGGACGGCAAGCTGGCCCGGCTCACCGATTCGGAGACGATCTTCGGTGCCTGGATGGACTATGTGTCCGATCGGTTCCGGGTGTTGGTGTGCGTGGTCGCCCTCATGGGTGGTCAGTACCGGGAGACCGGGCACGTGGCGTTCGTGTGGTTGGCGTTGGTCGTGGTCTTCCTGGACATGTTGCGTTACCTGAACGCGCTCCAGGTGTACAAGGTACGCCGGGAGATGCGTTCGCACCTGGCCGCGGCCTTGGAGCGGGCCCGGGCCACCCTGTCGATGTTGGAACCGGAGGGCGACGACACCGGTGAGGCGACCGGACGTGGGGGCCGGACGATGAGCGACGGTGGCGAGCAGGCGGTGTTGCGCCACGGCATCGGCGTGTTGGAACAGATTCTGCGCAGCCAGAACGAGCGAGAGGCGCGTAACCAGCGCACCGCGGGCAAACAGCCGGACCTGACCCTGCCCAAGGTTGATCTGCACCAGGAATTTCGGAACCGTTTCCCCTGGTACCAGCGTTTTTGGGCGGCTCTGAACGCGCGCCGTATCCGTACCCACCTGGTGGGTGGCATCGAGTTCCAGATGGCGGTCTTCGTGGTGGCGCCGGTGACGGCGGCTCTGGTCGGGGCGTCGATGATCGGCTGGATCACCGCTTTTGTGGGTGTTTTGCTGCTCGCCTTCGAGATCGCCATCATCTATAAACTGTGGTTGTCCACGCGGGACTTCTTCCGTGTGGTCGACGGAATCGACAGTGCGCTGAGGTTCTCCGGTCCGTCCGACGGCGCGGAGGAACAGGGCCGGGACACCGGCTCGGACACGGATCCTCAGACGATCGCGCGCTAGTGGAGAAAGGCGTCTCTATGACGGGAAGCGACACCGAACCGCGCCAGACCCCTGCCGAGGTCCAAGCCGAGATCGATCGCGAACAGCGTCGGCTGGCCGAGACCTTGGACGAGCTCAGTGAGCAGGCCCGTCCCGCCAACATCGCCAAGCGTCAGATCGGCAAGGTCAAGGAGCGTGGGTCGAGGATCCTCGACGAGGCTCGTGCCCTGGTGGTCGGTGGCGGAGCGGTGCGTGTGGAGAGCCATCCGGTACACCCTGACGAGGGCAGCATCGTGCTCAAGGGCGACGACAGGGTGGTGACCACCTACCAGTCCCGTGGCCGGTTGCCCCCTGAAGCCCTGATCCTGGCTGCCGGAGTGGGCACGATCATCGCCGTGGGCGTGATCGGCTGGGCGGTCCACCGTAAACGGAAGTAGTTCTTACGGATCACCGTGAGGACGTGGGACGGGGCTCGCACCGGTGGTGCGGGGCCCGTCCCTTTTGGTGTACGAGGCGTTCACAGGAAGGTACGGCCCTCACCACGGTAGGTGGGGACGGCGCCCTCGTAGGCGCCGGTATCCGAGTCGATCAGGTGCAGAACGTCGAAGCGTTCGCACAGTTCGCCGGCCTTGGCGTGGCGCATCCACACCCGGTCGCCGATGGACAGCGTGCGGGCGGCCTCACCGAGCAGTGGGGTCTGTACCTCGCCCGCGCCCTCGGTGGCACTGTAGGACAGTCCTTCGGGCAGGTACGGAATGGGCGGGCGGTGTGCGTCGGCGGCTCCGGAGGCGGGGTAGCCACCGCCCAGGACCGTGACGACGCCGGGGGCGGGGCGACGTACGACGGGGAGGGCGAACAACGCGGCGGGTCTGCCACGGAAGGAACGGTAGTGGTCGAACAGGTGCGGCTGGTAGAGCCCTGAGCCGGCGGCCAGTTCCGTCACGGCTCGTTCGCGTCCGGTGGTGTGCAGGCTACCGGTGCCACCACCGTTGACGAAGCGCACGTCGGCCACGGCGCGTACGGCTCGGGTGATGGCGGCCCGGCGCTTGGCCAACTCGATGGCGGAGCGGCGCTGCACCGTACGGAGAAGACGGCCGTAGAAGGGTCTTCCGGGGGGTGCGTCGCCCACCCCGGCGATCTGCCCTTCGTAGGCCATGATCCCGTCCAGTTCCAGTTCCGGGCGGGCGACGACGGCGCGGGCCAATTCGGCGGCCTGGGCCGGGGTGCGGATGGGGGAGCGGTGGGCGCCCACGCGCAGGTTCGGGCCGAGCGGTTGCCAACTGGCGTCGATGTCCAGGCAGACCCGGATCCGGGGAGCCTCGGGCCCAGGGGCGACCTCGCGGACGGTGGCGGTGATCAGGTCCAGGTGTGCGGTGTCGTCGACCATCAGGGTGATGACGCGGGCGGCCTGGGGCGTGCGTACGAGTTCTGCGAGGGCGGGTCGGTCAGTGGTGGGGTAGGCGACGAGGATGTCATCGCTGAGGGTGGGGTCGTCGGTGGCCAACCAGAGCGCCTCGGGCAGGGTGAAGGCCATGACGCCGGAGTACCCGGGCAGAGCCAGGGCCTGACGCAATAGTTCCCGGCTGCGTAGGGACTTGCTGGCGACCCGGATGGGTCGGCCGTGGGCGCGCTGGGTCAGACCGGTGGCGTTGGCGCGGAAGGCGGCCAGGTCGACCATGGCGAAGGGGGCCTGGAGTTCGCGGGTGGCGGCCTCGTACTTCTCACGCTGGCTTTTCATGGCATCGAGGATGCCAGAACATGAATGCTCTTCGCATTGGACACAAGGCCTGAATCGGCGAGCCTTCGTCTTCGCAGGTGACATGGGATACCCCGGACACGACCCCGGTGGCCCGAATACCTCGATACCCTGGGGGGTCAGGCTGTTCGGCCGACGATCTGCGGGAGTGGTTCCTTCGATGAGCGAGCGTGAGTACGTCCTGACCCTGTCCTGCCCTGACAGCCGGGGCATCGTGGCGGGGGTGGCCAACCTGCTCTCCGACCACGGTTGCAACATCACCGAGAGCCAGCAGTATGGAGACCACTACACGGGACGCTTCTTCCTGCGAATGCAGTTCGTGGCCGAGGATGGTGGTTCCGGTGCGGTCGACGAGGACACCTTGCGTGGTGCCTTCGCCGCCCTGGCCGCGGACTTCGGTCAGAGCCAGGACGGGGAGTTCGTCGAGTGGAGCCTGCAGGCCCGTGACGTGCGACCGCGCATGCTCGTGATGGTGTCCAAGTTCGGTCACTGCCTCAACGACCTGCTCTACCGCCAACGCAGTGGTCTGCTCGACATCGACATCGCCGCGGTCGTCTCCAACCATCCGGACCTGGAGTTCCTCGCCGACTCCTACGGGGTGGAGTTCCATCATCTGCCGGTCACGCCACAGACCAAGAGCGCGCAGGAGGGTCGACTCCTGGAGTTGGTCGACACCTATGACGTCGACCTGGTGGTGCTGGCCCGTTACATGCAGGTGCTCTCCGAAGAGCTGTGCACCAAGATGTCCGGGCGCATCATCAACATCCACCACTCCTTCCTGCCCAGCTTCAAGGGTGCCCGCCCTTATCACCAGGCGCACATGCGTGGGGTGAAACTGATCGGTGCCACCGCTCACTACGTCACCGCGGACCTGGACGAGGGGCCGATCATCGAGCAGGAGGTTTCCCGGGTCGACCACACCCACAGCCCGGAACAGTTGACCGCGATCGGTCGGGACATGGAGTCGGTCGCGTTGGCACGGGCCGTGAACTGGCACGCTCAACGCCGTGTCCTGCTGAACGGGGAGAAGACGGTCATCTTCGACTGACGAGCCGACCGATTTTCGGACACCAGGGGCACCCACGGGTGCCCCCGACTTTTTCCTTGGTCGCTCCTGGATTCCACGACCGTGTTCTGGGCAGTGGTGGTAAGACCACCCCGCTTCTCACCTGCAAAGAATTGCTTTAAGTGTCGTGATGGATTCATAGGGTGCTTATGTGGTGTGATGAGGCCGAATCGTCTCGTCCGTATCGCGGTGGAGATCGCGGGTTTCGGTCGCCTGATCCTGAGCCGAACGCTTCAGGTCCAGGGACATCAATGGCGAGAGCCGCGAACGTGGTCGAGAACGTTCGGAACGGTTGGCACACTGCGTAGGGGGACCAGTGGCGGACAGTAAGACCCAATCCGCGTCCGCGGTGCCGAGTGCTCGCGAAGCCGGGGGCAGGCGCGACGTCGAGGGCAGCAGCGAGCAGGGACACACCCAGATCGCCGATGGCGTCGTCGCCAAGATCGTGGGAATGGCGGCACGCGAGATCGGTGGAGTCCACGCCATGGGAGGGGGCGCGGCCCGCATGGTCGGAGCCGTCCGTGACGCCGTGGGCAAGGGGAGCGGTTCCGGCTCCGTGGCCCAGGGGGTGACGGTCGAGGTCGGTGAACGCCAGACCGCCGTCGACATCGATCTCGTGGTCGAGTACGGCATCGCCATCCAGGACCTGGCCGCGGCCGTCCGTCGCAACGTCACCATGGCGGTGGAGCGGATGACCGGCTTGGAGGTCACCGAGATCAACATCAAGGTGGACGACATCCACTTGCCGGGGGACGACGAGTCCGACGATGGCGATTCAGAACCTCGGGTGCAGTAGCCATGACCGGCGTCCACGCACCCGGACGGACTGCACGGGCCCTCGCGGAGGCGGCCGTCCGTTTTCCCGACGTGGTGGAACTGTCCTCGGGGGCCTTCGGAACCCTGGGTACCCCCGTTCGAGGAGGACGGATCTCAGGGGTCACGGTTCGGGACGATCACGTTGAGATCGGTGTGGTGGTCAAGTACGGGAGGCCGTTGCCGGAGATCGCCACCGAGCTTCGTCGGGACCTGGCCGCGTTGGCCGGTGGCCGCGTCGTCCACGTGTCCGTGGAGGACGTGGTCGCCGGACTCGACGACGGTACACACGCGTCCGGCTGAACACCGAGCGAAAGGCAGGGTGTTTGATGAAAGGGGAAGCCATGTGGCCCATCGTTGGACTGTCCTACGGGACCGTGCTGGGGCTCGCGGCGGCGTTCGGCGGGTTCTTCGCCTTCGCGCTGGTTCTGGTCCTGGGCCTCGTCGGGTTCGTCGTGGGTCGGACGATGGAGGGTGAGACCGACCTCGCCGAGATGTTCACCCGGCGTTCGGCCTAGACGGGGGAGTGGACATGGTCGGGGTGCGCGGTGGCACGGTCCCTCGAGGGACCGTGCCGGGTCCACGAGAGGAGGCGGGCGCAAGACACGTCCGTGCCCGCGACCCCGGGGGGCGCGTCGACATCCCTGGGTCCGTCATCGGGAAGGTCGTGACCGAAAGCGCGGACGAGGTCCCGGGGGTTCGAACCGTTCGTTTCAGGGCTGCCCGCGTGCGGGTCAGCGGCGAGGTCGTCCTTCTGCGTTTGCGGATCGAGGTGGACTATCCACGTTCGGTTCGTCGAGCGGCCGAGGAGGTACGAGAACACGTCAAGAGCCGGGTCGAGTGGATCACCGGTAAGCGGGTCCACCACATCGACATAGAGATCACGGAGTTGATGCGCTGACATGACCACCGTGGAAGAGGTGCTCGGCCGCCCCGACCAAGGGGTCGACCGTCGAGCCAAGCGGATCGCCATCCACACGTTCCGGCCCCGCCGTTCCTGGCCCGCGATCATCATCGGTTTTCTCGTCCTGGTCGTGGCGGTGATCGCGGCGGCCGAGGTCATAGCGGCTTTGGCGGGTAACCCACTGCGGTTGCTTCCGGTCGGGACGGCCACCGACTACGTGGCCACCACCACTTGGTCCGAACCCTCCGTGCAGATCGCCTCGGCGATCCTCGCCTTGATCGGCCTGACCCTGATCGTGGTGGCGCTGGTCCCGGGGCGGGGACGATGGATGGCCCTGCGCACCGACGACCCGGCGCTCGTGGTCGGACTGACCCGCTCGGCGCTACGCCGGACGGTGGCGGCCGCCGTCCAGGACGTCAGCGGAGTCGCCGGCGCGCACGTGAGGGTGCGCGGTAACAAGATGCGTATCCACGTGAGTACCGGAATGCGTGACACACGTGGTCTGCCGGCCGAGGTGACCAGGGCGGTGGAACGGCGCTTGGCGGAGCTGGCCCCTTTGCGCAGCATGCGGATCATCACCCAGGTTCGGCACACGGAGGGTTGACCATGGCGCGCGACAGGTACCGAAGGGCGGCCCGGGGAAACCGCCTAGGGCTTGTGATCGTCGGAACGCTGCTTCTGGTGGCGGGTGCGGCGGCGCTCGCGGTCGGACAAGGGCTCTTCGGTCCCGGACCGGCGCAGACACCGCTGTCGTCAGGCCCGATCGCCGAGACGCTCACACAGCAGTGGGTTCCCTACGTCGCCGTGGCGGTGGCCCTGGTCGCCGGTTTCCTGGCCCTACGGTGGTTGACGGTGCAGGGCATGAACGACACCTTGAGCCGGCTCCACCTGGAACAGGGTGACGCGGGCAACGTCGAGATGTCCGAGAGCGTGGCTCGTGGCGCCTTCGAGCGGGAGGTCGCCGAGTACCCGGGGGTCCGTCGGGCACGGGCACGGCTGACCGAGTCCAACGACCGTCCCCACCTGAGGCTGGCGCTGACCTTGGAGGAAGACGCCGACGTGGCGCGAGTGTGGTACCGGGTGCGTGAGGAGGCATTGGCCGATCTGCGGACCGCGCTCGAGTTGGAGCAGATCCCCGCGGTCGTTCGGATGTCGATGACCTCTCCCGCCAAGAACGCCGGTCGTGGTCTGGTCTGATCGCAAAGACGAAGGGCCGGCGCACCCGCGAGTGCGCCGGCCCTTCCACTATGGCCGGTGATCCCCGTCGTCTTCCTCCGCGCGAAGGATGCTCTCGGCCTCGTGGGTGACCTCTTGGCGAAGGGTGCGCATGTAGTAGTGCTCACCCGTCATCAGCCGCAGTCCGTAGAAGAGCTGCGTCAGTAGGGGGTCGCCATCGAGTTCGTCGGGGATACGGCACGAACGCTCGGACAGCTCCACGTCGAATTCGCGTGGGGTGGCCTCCTCCTCCCCGTCCTTGTCGGTTCGACCGTGGACCACGAAGGTCCATCCGGTTCCGGTCCTTTGGCGGAGGACGTAGTGCTCGGGGGCCTTGCGGTGAAGGTGCATGGGCAATCGGATCGCAAGCCCCCTATGGACCTTGCGCCAAGGGGACTCTTCACGAAAGTGGTGGAGGTCGGAGAAGAGTTCCTTGCGTAGTGACCGGTACGACTCGGCCAGTCCGGTCAGACCGGTGGTCACCTGGAGCAGGTCCCGTCTGTTGTCACACCAGTCGATGTCGTTTCTCCGGCTCTCCCATTCGGCGAGCACCCACGTCTGGAGTTCGTCGTCCAGGTGCTTGAACAGGGGGTAGGCGTCCTTGATGGTCTCGATGGTGAACCGGATGCCTTCGTGGAGTCGTGTGTAGCGCTTTTTCAGGTCCATGTCCTACCTTCTCGGGGGTGGTGCCGCCGGTTTCAGGGGGCTGTCGTGACGCCGACGCCGCGTGTGCATCGTGTACACAATGACCACCGCATGCACTGTGTGCATGACTCAGACACTTTCTTCCCGCGAGTTTCGTACCCGCTTGTCCGAGGTCTTGGACCGAGCCGAGTCCGCAGACACCACCGTGGTCACCCACAACGGTAGACCGGTGGGGGCCTTCGTGCCGATGGAGGTCTTGGAGCAGGCCAGACTCCGGGAAGAGGCGGAGCTACGCCGTATCGTCGAGGAACGTAGGAACTCGCCGACGGTATCCCTGTCCGAGGTGCTGGAGCAGACGCTGGAGCGTGATGAAGCGTCGGTGAGCCGTCGTCATCATCCGGAAGCGAGGTCTGGGCCGGTGAGAAGGGGCGGATCTGGTGGCGAGCGGAGCTCAAGCCACCAGACCCGGGGTGACGGTCGGCGGGCGAGCGGGTGGGAGCTCAAGCCCGATTGCCGACCGTGCGTCCGTTATAACCCGAAACGTCCCCAGGGTATTCCTGCCCGCTCCGCCCTCGGCTTTCTTCGACCACTGCCAGATGAGCCGTCGATCGTCGGGGACGGCCGAGCAATGACCGGAAGCGGCCAAGGCCTGCTCCCCTCGGCCTATCAATCAGCCAGGTCAGCGCCCAGGTACGGCCGGCCGGGTGGTCCGAGCCCGCCCCGACCCGGTTGGCGAATCAACACCTTTCGAGTGGGCGCCCCTCAGCATTCGATGACGTTGACGGCCAGGCCACCGCGACTGGTCTCCTTGTACTTGTCGTGCATGTCGCGGCCGGTGTCGCGCATGGTCTTGATGACCTCGTCCAGGCTCACGAAGTGGCTGCCGTCACCGCGCAGCGCCATCCGGGTGGCGCTGATCGCCTTCACGGAGGCGAGCGCGTTGCGTTCGATGCACGGGATCTGAACCAGGCCGCCGATGGGATCGCAGGTCAAACCGAGGTTGTGCTCCATGGCGATTTCCGCGGCGTTCTCCACTTGGGCCGGGGAACCGCCCAAGACCTCGGCCAGACCGGCCGCCGCCATGGAGGAAGCCGAACCCACCTCGCCCTGGCAGCCCACCTCGGCCCCGGAGATCGATGCGTTCTGCTTGAACAGGATGCCGATGGCCGCCGCGGTCAGCAGGAATCGCACGACACCCTCGTCGCTCGCGCCCGGGCTGAAGTGCAGATAGTAGTGGAGCACCGCCGGGACGATGCCCGCCGCGCCGTTGGTCGGTGCCGTCACCACCCGGCCGCCCGCCGCGTTCTCCTCGTTGACCGCCAGCGCGTACAGGTTGATCCAGTCGCTGCCGCGCATCGGGTCCGGATCCACGTGGGTGGGCGCCGACAGGCCGTGCTCGTCGCAGTTGCCGCCCAGCTGTCGGTACAGCCGGTGCGCCCGACGGGGCACCTTCAGGCCGCCGGGCAGGGTGCCCTCGGTCATCACACCGCGTCGTACGCACTGACGCATCGTGGCCCAGATCTCCAGCAGTTCGGAACGGATCTGCTCGGGCGTGCGCCCGAAGGCCTGTTCGTTGGCGAGCATCAGGGCACTGATCGACATCCCCGTCCGCTCGCACAGCTCCAGTAGCTCCTCGGCGGAGGAGAAGGGATGGGGGAGTTCGGTGTCGTCGGCCTTGATCCGATCCGCCCCCGCGGCCTGTTCGTCCACGACGAACCCGCCACCCACCGAGTAGTACACCCGGGCGGCCAGTTCCACCCCCTTGCCGTCGAGTGCCACGAATCGCATCCCGTTGGGGTGGCCCGGCAGGCTCTCCTTACGGCGAAAGTCCACGTCCACGGCCGGGTCGAAGGTGACCGAGGGTCCCTGTGGGCCGCCCAGACGCAGGGTTCGGGACGAGCGGACCTCTTCCATCAGGTGAGGCACCGAATCCACGTCCACGCCCTCGGGGGTGTGGCCCATCAACCCCGACACCACGGCCGTGTCACTTCCGTGTCCCTTGCCGGTGAGCGCCAGGGAGCCGTACAGCTCGGCCCGTACGTGGGACACCCGTGACAGTGATCCGTCCGCTTCCAGACCGGACACGAAGGTCCGGGCCGCCTTCATCGGGCCGACGGTGTGCGAACTGGAAGGTCCGATACCGATCTTGAACAGATCGAAGGTACTGATGGCCATGGCCGTCCTCCTCGTTGAGGTGCCGTGGGAAGGGCCGTGCGGGTCCACTCGGCCCCGCACGGCGTCGGGCACTGCTACAGGTTGGGGTAGAGCGGTCGCTTGGCGGCCAGGGCCTCGACCCGTTCGCGTAGGGCGGCGACGTTACGTCCGGGCTTGAGCGTCTCGGCGATGACGTCGGCGACCTCGGTGAAGTCCGCCTCGTCGAAGCCGCGGGTGGCCAGGGCCGGAGTGCCGATCCGCAGACCCGAGGTGACCATCGGTGGGCGTGGGTCGTTGGGTACCGCGTTGCGGTTGACCGTGATGCCCACCTCGTGCAGCAGGTCCTCGGCCTCCTGACCGTTGATCGGCGAGTTCACCAGGTCCACCAGGACCAGGTGCACGTCGGTACCGCCGGACAGGACCTTGACCCCGGCCTCGGCCGTGTCCGGCTGTGTGAGGCGCTCGGCGAGGATGCGGGCACCTGCGATGGTGCGACGCTGGCGCTCGGCGAACTCCTCGCTCGCGGCGACCTTGAACGAGACCGCCTTGGCCGCGATCACGTGCTCCAGGGGGCCGCCCTGCATGCCGGGGAAGACCGCGGAGTTGATCTTCTTGCCCAGCTCGGCCTTGGACAGGATCATGCCGCCACGCGGGCCGCCCAGGGTCTTGTGCGTGGTGGTGGTGACCACGTCGGCGAACGGCACCGGGTTGGGGTGCAGTCCGGCCGCGACCAGACCGGCGAAGTGCGCCATGTCCACCATCAGCAAGGCATCGGCCTCGTCGGCGATCTGGCGGAACTTCGCGAAGTCCAGCTGACGCGGGTAGGCGGACCAGCCCGCGACGATCATCTTCGGCCGGTGTTCCTTGGCCAGCGCGGCGACCTCGTCGTAGTCGACGGTGCCGTCCTCGTCGCGCACGTGGTAGGCGATGGCGTTGAGGATCTTGCCGGAGTAGTTGATCCGCATCCCGTGGGTGAGGTGGCCACCGTGGGCCAGGTCCAGCCCGAGGATGGTGTCGCCCGGCTTGAGCAGAGCGAAGTACACCGCGGTGTTGGCCTGGGCACCCGAGTGCGGCTGCACGTTGACGTGCTCGGCGCCGAACAGTTCCTTGGCCCGGTCGATCGCGAGCTGTTCGATCACGTCGACGTGCTCACAGCCGCCGTAGTAGCGACGGCCGGGGTAGCCCTCGGCGTACTTGTTGGTCAGGACGGTGCCCTGGGCCTCCAGAACCGCCTGGGGGGCGAAGTTCTCGGAGGCGATCATCTCGAGGGTGTCGCGCTGGCGACCCAACTCGGCGTCGACCGCGGCCGCCACCTCGGGGTCCAGTTCCGCCAGGGTCTGGTCGAGCAGGTTGTCGCTGGTCATGTTCAGTTCTCGCCTTCGATCAGTTTGGTGTACTCCTCGGCGGAGAGCAGGTCCGAGGGCTCCTCGGAGAGGCGGACCTTGAACAGCCAGCCGCCCTCGTAAGGAGCGGAGTTGATCGTCTCGGGGGCGTCCTCGAGGGTCTCGTTGGCCTCGATGACCTCCCCGCTGACGGGCGAGTAGATCTCGCTGACGGACTTGGTGGACTCGACCTCACCGGCGGGTTCTCCCGCGGTGACCTCACCGCCGACCTCGGGCGGCTCGACGAAGACGATGTCGCCCAGCGCCTCGGCCGCGAACGCGGTGATGCCGACGGTGGCGATCCCGTCCTCGATCACGACCCACTCGTGTTTGGCGGTGTAGCCCAGCTCCGTGGGAACGCTCACTTCAACTCTCCTTGGAGGTGCTTTTTCGTTGTCTGCCGTGCGCCCATGGGGCGGCCCGGCCCGGCCTACGCCTGGTCACGCCCCTGGTGCGGCCGGCCCCTCGTGGGGGCGACCGCACGGCGCGTGCAGGTCCTCGAAGTCCCGCTCGGGACTCCGTTCCTACGACTGCCGCTGGTAGAACGGCAACTCGACCACGTCGACTTCCTCGCCACGACCCCGCACGTCCACGGTGAACGTTCCGGTCGTGGTGTCGAGGTCGCCGTCCACGTAGGCCATGGCGATGGGGCGGCCCAGGGTGGGGGAGGGGGCGCCACTGGTGATCCTGCCGACGACGGCGCCGTCGCGAAGCACGTCCTGCCCCTTGCGTAGGGGGCGTCGCCCTCTGGCGAGGAATCCGATCAGACGTCGGGCGCGCGCGGTGCGTGAGGCCTCCTCCAGGGCGGCACGGCCCACGAACTCACCCTTGTCGAACTTGACCACGCGGCCCAGCCCGGCGTCGAAGGGGGTGATTTCGGCGGTGAGTTCTTGGCCGTAGAGCGGCATACCGGCTTCCATGCGCAGGGTGTCGCGTGCCGACAACCCGGCGGGGACCAGTCCATGCCCGGCGCCTTCGTTCATCAGGGCGGTCCAGACCTCGGGCGCCTTGTCGGCCGGCCGGATGAAGATCTCGAAGCCGTCCTCACCGGTGTAGCCGGTACGGGCCAACAGGACGGGGACCCCCGCCACGGTGTGCTCATATCCGGCGAAGTAGCGGATCTGGTCCAGGTCCGCGTCGGTGAGCGGGGCGAGGACCTCCACGGCCTTGGGGCCCTGCAAGGCGATGAGGGAGTAATCGGCGGACTCGTCGACGACCTCGGCGTCGAAGCCGGTGGCGCGCGTGGCCAGGGTGGAGGCGACCAGGGGCGCGTTGATCGCGTTGGCCACGACCAGGAAGTCCTCCTCACCGAGGCGGTACACGATGAGGTCGTCCAAGACACCACCGTCCTCGGCGGTGAGCATGGTGTAACGGGCCCGGCCGGTCTTCAGCTTGGACAGGTGGCCGACCAGGGCGTGGTCGAGGGCCTGGCCCGCCTGTGGTCCGGTGAGCCGGATCTCGCCCATGTGGGACAGGTCGAAGAGCCCGGCTGCCTCACGGACCGCGGTGTGCTCGGCGGTCTCGCTGCCATAGCGCAGTGGCATGAGCCACCCGGCGAAGTCGACGAGGTTGGCACCCGCTTGTTCATGGATCTTGTGCAGCGCCGTCGGGCGCGGCGCGGCGGTGGGCTCTGACATGGGCACTCCCGAGAGGATGGGCGTCGGTCGTTGCGTTGAGGCGTTGCCATCCTCCCCCTCTGTCATGGGTGCCTGAGAGCTTCGCCACGCGTTCGGCGTGACTTGCACCTTCGGCGAGGGAACGTGCTTCCCTGCTTTCCAGAGTGGTCTCGCCCGCACGGTCCGCTGTGCCTGAGAGGTTGTCTGTGGGGAGGGATTGCTCCTTCGGCGGCCCGAGCTGGCTACACGGGCGCTCTCCCGTACGGGGTCAGCAACACGATCAGCCTAGCAGCGGGGTCACAGGGCACCCAAGGTCGGCCGACGGGTCGTGGGCGGCTCTCCCTCCGAAGGGGCAACGGCCGGGGAGGATGCTCTAGCGTGATGATGGACGTCCCCTCGTACACCACTGGAGGAGCCGAGTGCGTACCGACACCGAACCCGCCCCCAGACCTTCGAGGGCACGAAGTCGCTTTGGAGCGGCCGGTGGTGCTCTCCTGTTGTTGGCAGGGGTCGCTTGTGGGGGTGCCGAGGAGGAAGAGGGACCCGTGGCGGAACGGGGGGAGAGCGGTACCCCCGTGGCACTCGGCGACCTGGAGGCCGTGGAACGTGACGACCTGTCCTCGCTCTTCGCCGACGCCGGGGTGGATGGCACGTTCGTGCTCTACGACGTGCGGGAGGGTTCCGCGGTGTTGGTGGGCGTGGACCAGGCCCGTGAACGCGCCGTCCCCGCTTCCACCTTCAAACTCCCCAACACGCTCATCGCCTTGGAGACAGGGGTGGTGGCCGACATCGACGAGGTGGTCTCCCCCGAAGGTGAGGAGGAATCGAGCCTGCGCGAGGCGCTGCCGACCACGGACGTGACGGTCCACCACGAGGTCGCCCACCGGATCGGGTACGACCGGATGTCCACCTGGGTGGACAGGTTCGACTACGGCAATCGTCATGTGGGCGAGGACGGGGAGCTGGGCCGATTCTGGGTCGAGGGGCCGTTGGAGATCTCCGCCGTGGAACAGGCGACCTTCCTGGCGGCACTGGCCCGCTCCGAATTGCCCGTGGACGTGGCGCACCAGGAGGAGCTCCAGGAATTGGTGGCGTTGGAGGAAGGAAACGGGTATCGGCTCTTCGGACGCACCGGTCTGGGAACCGAGGCCGACCCCTCTCCCGGTTGGTGGGTCGGATGGGTCGAGGGCGAGGACGGTCTGTACACGTTCGCGCTGCGTTTGAACGTCGAACAAGATGGTGACGCGGACCTGCGGGAGTCCTTGGGACGCGACTT
The DNA here is from genome assembly GCF_000341005.1 of Nocardiopsis alkaliphila YIM 80379. Classification (GTDB taxonomy): domain Bacteria; phylum Actinomycetota; class Actinomycetes; order Streptosporangiales; family Streptosporangiaceae; genus Nocardiopsis; species Nocardiopsis alkaliphila. The sequence continues at coordinate 17,398 of NZ_ANBD01000124.1, forward strand.
CCTGGTGGAGTTGGACGTGCTCCCCGCGGAGGCGGCCACCGGGAACTGAGCCCGAAAAGCGTGAACGGGCGCCCGGAAGATCGGTTCGGACGCCCGTGGAAGTCGTGGTTCAGGCGGCGTTCTTGCGGCGCCGACGCACGGCCTCGGCCAGGCCGGCGAGCACACCCTCGGTGGTCTCCCAGCCCATGCACTTGTCGGTGATGGACTGGCCATAGGTCAGCTTCGCCGGGTCGCCCAGCTTCTGGGCGCCCTCCTCGATGAAGCTCTCCAGCATGACCCCGATGATGCCCTTCTCACCCTCGGCGACCTGTTCGGCGATCTCCTCGGCCACACCCACTTGACGGACGTGGTCCTTGCCACTGTTGGCGTGGCTGGCGTCGATCATCAACCGACGCGGCAGACCGGCTCCGCCGATGACGTTCAGGGCCGCACCGACGGAGGCCGGGTCGTGGTTGGGCCCGCTGCGCCCACCGCGCAGGATGACGTGACAGTCCGGGTTGCCGGTGGTCTCCACGACCGAACCGGCACCAGCGGGGTCCACACCGAAGAAGGTGTGCGAGGCGGCGGCCGCGCCGACGGCGTCCACGGCGACCTGCACGTCACCGTCGGTACCGTTCTTGAAGCCGACCGGGGTACTCAGGCCGCTGCTGAGTTGACGGTGCACCTGGCTCTCGGTGGTGCGGGCCCCGATCGCGCCCCAGGACACCACGTCGGCGATGTACTGCGGGGTGATCGGGTCGAGGAACTCGGTGCCCGCGGGCAGGCCCAGCGCGTTGATGTCCAGCAGTAGCTTGCGAGCGGTGCGCAGGCCCCGGTGCACGTCGTAGGTGTCGTCCAGGCCCGGGTCGTTGATCAGGCCCTTCCAACCCACGGTGGTGCGGGGCTTTTCGAAGTACACCCGCATGACCACGCACAGGTCGGCGCTGACGGAGGGCACCAGTTCGCTCAGGCGTCGCGCGTAGTCCATCGCGGACTCGGTGTCGTGTACCGAGCAGGGGCCGACCACGACCAGGAGACGGTCGTCCTCGCCATCCAGGACACGCTTGACCTCGGCGCGCGCATTCTCCACGAGGTCCGTGCTCTGCTCACCGAGTGGGAGTTCGGCGAGCAGGTCTCCGGGCGCGATGAGCGGTTTGTAACTCGCCACGCGTGTGTCGTTGGTACTGGTCATCGTTTCCCGTCCCTCGTTGTATTTCGGCAGTAGAACCGTAGCGCGGCACATCCGGGCCCACACGGTCACGTGAGTGATTCCACCGGTTCACGGGGATGGGAAAGGCCACATTCGCTATTGCCGTGAACGATGTCTCATTATTCGAGACGAAAAGGCTCAGGCTGCCATTCCCGATCTGTTCGGGTGAGGAGGGATCATTCCTTCAACCCGGGGAGGTCCTCCTCCCAGAACTCGCGCGGGTTGCGCGTGCCGTCGGTGACCGTGCCGCGTTCGGCCTCGGCCTGTCGCAGCTGCACACGTCGGATCTTACCCGAGGTGGTCTTGGGTAGGTCGCCGAACTCCAGACGGCGAACCCTCTTGTAGGGGGACAGTCGTTCGCGCGCGTACCGAAGGATCTCCTGGGCGCTCTCGGCGTCGGGGGTCGTTCCTTCGGTCGGGGTCACGTACGCCTTGACGACCGACAACCGCAGTGGGTCGGGGGAGGGCACCACCGCCGCCTCGGCCACGTATTCGTGTTCTACCAGAACATTTTCCAGTTCGAATGGTGAGATGCGGTAATCAGAGGCCTTGAACACATCATCGATTCGGCCGATATAGGTAATGTGGCCGTGCGAATCGCGTGTGGCGATGTCCCCGGTGCGGTACAGGCCTCCGCGCCCCATCTCCCGGGTGCGCTCGGGCTCGTCCGGATAACCGCTCATAGTGCCGACGGGGTCGTTGGTCAGATCCACGCAGATCTGCCCGGATTCGGCGGGTTCATCGGTGGCCGGATCGGCTATCACGATGTCGTAGCCGGGCAGTGGTCGCCCCATGGAACCGATGGCCACCGGTTGACCGGGACCGTTGCCGATGAGCATGGTGGTCTCGGTCTGCCCGAACCCGTCGCGCACGGTGAGTCCCCACGCCTGTTGGATACGACGGACCACCTCGGGATTGAGCGGTTCGCCCGTGGCGACGGCCTCACGCAGCCCGACCTTCCAGGCCCCCGGGTCGACCTGGAGGATCATCCGCCACGCCGTGGGCGGAGCGCACAGGGTGTCCACCCCGCAGCGCACCACGGCGTCCAGGAACGTGACGGGATCGAAACGATCCTGCTTCACCACCAGGACGGTCGCCTCTGCGTTCCAGGGGGCGAAGACACTACCGAAGGCGTGTTTGGCCCATCCGGGCGTAGAGATGTTGAGGTGCACGTCGCCGGGCTGGAGCCCCAACCAGTACATGGTGGACAGGTGTCCGACCGGATAGGAACTCTGCGTGTGGGTGACCAGTTTGGGGCGGGACGCCGTTCCGGACGTGAAGTACAGCAACAAGGGGTCATCGGACGAGGTCGGCCGGGGTTGGTGGAATTCCAGCCCGGCGTGTTCGGAGTCGGGGTAGCTGAGCCACCCGTCCATGTAGCCGACGCAGATCCGGGTCCAGTGGCCGCTCAGTGACTCGAAGCGCTCGGTCTCGGTCGGGGAACAGACCACATGCGAGATGTCCCCCCGATCCAGCCGGTCCACCAGGTCGCTTTCGGACAGGGTCGGTGACGTAGGACTGAGCACCAGACCCAGCTTGATCGCGGCGAGGGTGAGCTCCCACAGTTCGACCTGGTTGTCCAAGGCCACCATGATCCGGTCACCCGGCTGGGCCCCCTGGCCGAGCAGCCAGTTCGCTACCTGATCGGAACGTTCGGACAACTCTCGGTAGGTGTGCCGGGTCTGGGTGCCGTCCTTCTCCACCAGCCACAGAGCCGTACGGTCGGGACGAGTGGCCGCCACCTGGTCGAAGTGGTCGAGTGCCCAGTTGAAGTGCTCGGTCCGGGGCCAGGTGAATTCCCGGTGGGCGCTCTCCTGGTCCTCCCGGTGACGTAGGAGCAGGTCCCGCGCGGCGCGGAACTCCCGCGCCCCCTCGGACATCCCTTTAGCCATCGAAGACCTCCGGTTCGGGGTCGGTGCACCGGGCGCACCACCCACTGACGGCCACCGTCCTGGAACGGTGGGACGGGGCGTGCCTTTGTGGTTCTACCCGTTAGGGGTCCTCGTGACGCCTTGCTCGCATTCGTTCGTATTCGGAAGTTTCCGTCTAGAGGGGTCACTAAGGGGGTCGTGTCTTTCCCCATCCCCTCTAAGGTGGTGGACCATGGAGGAAGTACACGGACACCACGCGATCTGGCGGTTCGACGAGGAGACGTTGCGCATCGCCTTCGGGGCGGGACGCAAGGTGCCCCAGCTGTACAAGGCACTAGGCCACTGCGAATTGCCGTTGGCCGCGGTGAAGGACGTGGACTTCCACCCCGGTGATCGTAAACGCGGGTGGCGACTGCGACTCCACCTGATGGACGGAGCCGACCCCTATACCCGACTGGACGCCACCGGCAAGGCCTCCACCCCGCTTCTGCTCACCGGCCCGCACGATCGTGAGTTGGTCACCGAGTACTTCGCCGACCAGCTGACCGCATCCTCCCGCTACGCTCGCCAGACCCTCGATGGCCCCCTCGACCCGACCGAGGTCGCCCGAGGCCTGGTGGCCCGTCCGCCCCTGCAGGTGCGCACCGCCGAAGGATCGGCCTCCTTCGACGGCGACCGGGTGCGCCTTCAGTGGGATGGCTGGTTGGCGAGCACCCCCAAGGAACGGGAACAGGCCCGCGAATACCGGCTCTCCGACATCGAGGGCCTTTCCTGGGTCCCCCAGGTCGACTTCGACGAAGGGCACCTGCGAGTGGTCCTGAGCGGAGTGAGCCTCCCCGAGGCCACAGACTTGGAGAACGACTTCTTCACGCTGGTCTCCCACGGCCTCAAAGGCAGCGACGAGACCCTTTTGATGGCCGCCACCGTCAACAGCCACATCGCCCGGGAACAGGCACCCCCCGAATTGGAGGCCGTCACCCCGGTCGATGGTGATGAAGCGGTCTTCGCGAAGATCCGCGAACTCGGACGCCTGCACGCCGAAGGGCTGCTGACCGAGGACGAGTTCAGCACGAAGAAGGCGGAGCTCTTGGACCGGCTCTGATCCCGGACCGACCGGAGCCCGTCACAGTCACGAAAGGCCACACCTTGCGCACTCTGTACCCACCCATCGAGCCCTATGACTCGGGGATGCTCGATACCGGTGACGGGCACCGCGTCTACTGGGAGCTGTGCGGAAACCCCACCGGCAAGCCCGTGGTGTTCCTGCACGGGGGCCCGGGCGGGGGTTGCGCCCCGAACCATCGCAGGCTCTTCGACCCGGACAAGTACCGCATCCTGCTGTTCGACCAGCGCAACTGCGGCCGTTCCACCCCGCACGCGAGTCGGATGGACGTGGACCTGGCCACCAACACCACCTGGACGTTGGTCGAGGACATCGAGCGTTTGCGCGAGATGGTCGGCGTGGACGCGTGGCAGGTCTTCGGTGGGTCCTGGGGCAGCTGCTTGGCCCTGGCCTACGCCCAGAAGCACCCCGAACGCGTCACCGAGTTGATCCTGCGTGGTGTCTTCACGCTGCGGGAGGGGGAACTGCGCTGGTTCTACCAGGACGGCGCCTCCAACCTGTTCCCGGACCTGTGGGAGTCCTACCTGGCCCCCATCCCCGAAGAGGAGCGGGACGACCTCATCGCCGCCTACGCACGCCGTCTGGCCTCCCCGGACCGGAAGGTGCGCTTGGAGGCCGCCCGAGCGTGGAGCGTGTGGGAGGGCTCCACCATCACCCTGCTTCCCAGCCCGACGCTACGCGAGAACTACGCCGACGAGGACTACGCGCTGGCCTTCGCTCGGATCGAGAACCACTACTTCCACAACAGGGGGTTCCTCACCCCCGATCAGCTCATCGAGGGCGCCGAACGGATCCGCCACATCCCCGGGGTGATCGTCCAAGGCCGCTACGACGTGTGCACCCCGGTGCGCACCGCCTACGACCTGCACCGAGCCTGGCCGGAGGCGGACTTGCACATCGTCGACGACGCCGGGCACGCTTTCAGCGAACCGGGCATCCTCGACCGGCTCATCGAGGCCACCGACCGTTTCGCCGAGTAGTGCACACCCCCAGGACGAGAGAAGGTGGTCATGCGAGTCGAAGTCGACTACGACCAGTGTGAGAGCAACGCCCTGTGCATGGGGGCGGCCCCCGAGGTGTTCGAGGTCAGGGACGACGACTACCTGTACCTGCTCACCGAGGAGCCCGCCGAGAACCTCCACGACAAGGTCCGCCAGGCCGAGCGGCTGTGCCCCAAGCGGGCCATCACACTGCGGGGCTGACGCCCGCGGCGACCAAGGCCTCGTCCCACGTGGTGGGCTTTTCCAGCAGGCTCCGGTAACGCATGGTGCGCGGGGTGGAGCGCAGGCCCAACACCCCGGTGAGCATCCCCCCGCGCCCCAGGAAGGCCACGAACTTCCGGTCCTTTGGCGACCCGTGCACGAAGGTGACCCGATCCGCCGGGGCGCCCTGCCCCAAGAGTTGGATCTTCTTCTTGTACTGGTCGGACCAGAAATAGGGCACCGGGGTGAAGGGCGTTTTTCCCGAACCGGCGAGCAGGTTGTGGGCGGCCGCCGCCCCCTGTTCGCTCGCGTTGGTCCAGTGCTCCAGTCGGATCCTGCCGCCGTAGCGGGGGTGCGGCCAGTTCGCCAGGTCTCCGACGGCGTAGACGTTCGGCAGGGAGGTCTTCGAGTACCGGTCGCACAGTACCGCCCCCTCTCTCGACAACTCCACGCCCGAGCCGCGCAGCCACTCGGTGTTCAGGTGCACACCGATCCCGGCGACCACCAACGAGGATTCGACCGTGGAACCGTCCGACAAGTGGACCCGCTCCACCCGGCCCGCGCCCTCGACTCCGGTCACGGCCACTCCCAGGCGCACGTCCACACCGTTGTCCCGGTGCATCTGTGTGAGGACGTCGCCGATCACCGGGGCGACCACTCGGGTCAGAGGGGTCGGTGCCGCCTCGACGAGGGTCACCTCCATGCCGATGGCACGGGCGCTCGCGGTCACCTCGGCACCGACGAACCCGGCCCCGACCACCACCAGGTGTCCGGCGGAGTCGAAGGCCGAACGCACCGTTTCGGCGTCCTCCAGCGTGCGCAGGACGTGTACCCCGGCCAGGTCCGTGGGAAGGCGTCCGGCCCGCGCCCCGGTGGCCACGATCAGCCCGTCATAGCGCAAAGGGGTGGTGCCCTCGGGGCCGTCCACCCGTACTTCGCGGGCCACCGGATCCAGCCCCACGGCCCGCTCACCGAGTCGCCAGTCCAGATCCAGTTCATCGAGCACCGAGTCCTCGCGCAGGCTGAGCGCCCGGTGCCCGACCAGCCACCCCGGCCCGCCTATGGCCGGATCCATCCCGACCCCGGTCAAGACCTCCTTGGACAGCGGCGGGCGCGAATAGGGTCGGTGCGCTTCTTCGCCCACCAGGGTCAAACGGCCCTCGAAGCCTCGTTCACGTAGGGCCTCGGCCGCGTGCAGGCCGGCCATCCCGGCCCCGGCGATGACGATTCGTTCCAGGGTGTCGGACACCGCGCACTTCCCCTTCCACGTCGTTGGTGTCGGTCCGTCCATGGGGGACGGGGCTCGCTACAGGGCCTGCACCCGGCCCACGACTCGTCCACCACCGTGGACGTCGGTGGTGAGGTGGTCGGCGATGGGGTCCACGTCCACGCCCAAGGCCTTCAGGGCGGTGACGCCGACCAGCGTACGCGACCGCTGTTCGGCGTCACCGTCGCTGATCTTGACGGCGACCGTCTCACCGCCGGGGGCGCTCAGCACGAGTACCCCGTCGGCACCGACCTTGGAGACCAGTCCGGGCATACGACGCATCAGTTCGGTGTCGATCCGGTCGGTACCCGAGACGTACTCGGGGTGGGCGCTCATCGCTTCCGGTACGGAGCGTTCGAGGCCGCCCTCCGGGGACATGCGCATACTCTGCACTCCCCGGGCCAGCCCCACGAGCGAGATGGCGAGTTGGGGCGCTCCGCAACCGTCGACGGCGGTGTGCGCCACCCGTTCCGCGCACATGTCTTCGATCGCTTCGTGGACCGACAGTTGGAAGGGGTGTTCGGGGTCCAGGTAGCCGTCGGTGTCCCAGCCCTGGGCGACACAGGCGGCGAGCATTCCCGCGTGCTTGCCCGAACAGTTCATGTACAGACGAGAGGGGGAGCGGCCCTCGGCGTGGAAGGTCCTGCGGGCCTCCCCAGGGCCAGGGATGTCCTCTGGGCAACCGAGGACGTCGGCGTCGAGCCCGACCGAGGCCAGGATGCGTTCGACCTCGGCCACATGGAAGTCCTCCCCGCCGTGGCTGCCCGCGGCGATCGCCAGGGCCGGTCCCCGAAGGTCCGCGCCGGCCCGCAGCATGGCCAGCGCCTGGAAGGGTTTGGCGGCCGAGCGGGGGAACATGGGGTCGTGCACGGGACCGCGCGCGTAGGAGATCTCTCCTTCGGGGGACAGCCCCACGACCGTGCCGTAGTGGACGCTCTCGCGCATTCCGGAACGGATGACCTCCGCCAGGGGGACGTAACCGGGAAGCGGGGGGTGGGCCATGTCGGGGATCTCCTCGCCTTGTGGGCCGAACGTGGGGTGTCCGGACGGGGTCCGGAGATGACCGGGCCCCGATCGATACCGGGCACGCGTAGAAACGTACACAATTACGCTCTTCTTCCCTAGGGTCGGTCACCTCTTCATGGTTTCGTGGGGCCGTCCGAGGGGCCGGTCCGGGACCAATGCTGTCGGACCTGGGCAGTAAGGTCGTTGCCGGTGGTGAGACCGCCGGGACGGTGTGCGATACGAGGAGTTGGGACAGACGATGGGAACGCTGCGGACGGGCGCGCTGACCCGCAGAAGGGTCGGAACGCGGGCGGCGGACCTGGAGTACGCGGTCCTGGACGTGGAGACGACCGGCCTCGATCCGAAGGAGGGCGCTCGCCTGGTGGAGGTCGCCGTGGTTCGGGTACGCGGTGATGGCCGCGTCATCGAGGAGTTCAGCACCCTGGTGGATCCTCGGGCGCCAATGGGCGGCCAGGAGTTCCACGGAATCGGTGAGGGGGACGTGATCGGTGCCCCTCGTGTCGCGCGGCTCGTTCCTCGGATCGCCCGGTTGTTCTCGGGGGCGGTGGTGGTCGGTCACAACCTGGACTTCGAAGAGCGCTTCCTCGCCGCGGAGTTGGTGCCCTCGGGGTTGCCGGCGGGGCAGGCGGGTCTGTGCACGCTGCGGGCCCTGCGTTCCCAGCTGGACCTGACGCATTACTCCTTGCCGCGCGCCTCGCACCTGCTCAGCGGTGACTGGCCTACCGGGCAGCACACCGCATTGGGGGACGCACGAGCCTGCGCCCGGCTTTTGGTGGAGATGATCGCCAACGCTCCGGGTGAATTGCACTACGTGGGACCTTCCCCACGCTTCCTACAAGGGAAGGTGCCCGAGGAGGAGCCGGTGCGGTTCAAATCGCGCACGACCCCGAGCGCTGAGGAGTGGTCGCCGTTGAGGGACTGGTCGGCCCGGTGGCGCTCCCATGAACTCGATCCGCTGTTGTGCGGTGGGGCCTTCCGAGGGAGCGAACGCGCCCGGGCCGAGGCCACCGCCCGGCGGGACGCACGTGCGCGTGAGCGGCTGGCTCGGGCCGCGGTGGCCACGGGCGGGATCGCGGCCACGCTCGCCGGTGGACTGCTGCTACGTATGGCCGGCGCCCGAAGAGCCGTCCGCCGCTCGGGCGCGCTCGGAGCGGGTCGGCGCCGACACCGCGCGAGACGAGGTGGGCCGCGAGCATCCGACTGGCCCGCGCTTACTCACGAAACGGGCCTACCCGGTCGTTGAACGAACTTCGGGCGCAGGACACCGGTGGCCCCTACGAGCACGGTTCACAGTCCTGACAGGGCCAGGAAGAACGCGATGATCAGCGCGCTGCCGCCGATGGCGGTGAACACCGCGCGCCCCTGTTCGGTGAGTCGGGCGTCGACCAGACGTAGCCGTGGTGGGGTCGCGGCGCGCTGGGCGGTGGCGACCCCACCACCGGTCCGGGGAGCGGGCGCGCGCCCGGGAACGAACTGGGGCACTTTGTTGAACATGGCGAGGGACACCAGGGCGGCGCCGAAGACGATCAGTACGAGGGACACGTCGGAGAGGGCCTCACGGGGTTTCGAGGGTGGACGGGTGGGTGGCCCGGGCGGGGGCGGGCTGAACCGACTCGTTCCCCGTGAGTCTCACGTTCATGCGGTTTCACAGTGGCCACCCCTGGCCACCCGTGGTTACGTCATGCCCCTTATCGCATAATGCTTATATGCCATCACCCAAGGTGATGGTCGGGGGTGTGTCGAGGAGGATCGTGTCGATGGTTTCGGTCTCCACCCCGAGTGCGCGAAGGACGAACCGGGTCACCAAGGCGTGGGTATCGGCGAGGTCGGCCTCACCACTGACCATGGGTAGCCGTTGGGAGCCCACCATGGACAAGGTGAGCCCGGCGACACGTTCGCAGGGGAGGCGGTCGAACTCACCGGACAGGACGCCCTCCTCCAAGACCTCGGTGAGCAGGCGCTGCATCGGGGCCACGTGCGCGGCCAGGGCGTGGTAGGCGTCCGGGCCGAGGCTGGCCCCCAGTTCGGCGGCGGGCGGGTGCGGATGGGCGAGGAGCCCCTCCAACTGGAGGCGTAGGAAGGCCGACAGGCGTCGCGCGGCGGACACCCCCGAAGGAAGCTCGCTTCTGTACCGTTCCACGAACGCGGCGTTGACCTGCTCGGTGAATGCCAAGAGCAGGGCCGACTTGTCCGGAAAGTAGTTGTACAGCGCGGTGCGGGTGATGCCCGCGGTGCCGGCCACGTCGGTCATGGAGACACGGTCGATCCCCTGGGACCTGGTCAGCTCGTCGACGGCCGCCAGAATGCGCTCCCGTGTGCGGGCACGGTGAGCGGCGATGGTGGGAGCCGTGATCTTGGGCATGGTTCCTATGGTGGCATGCTCGAGGAGCCCCGGTCGGCTCCACCGATGGGAGGTGGTGATTCGCCGCCTCAGCAGTGGTGGCGGCCCAGGTCGGCCAGCACCTCGGTGTTGAGTTGGTAGGCCAAACGGGCCTCCTGGATCAGGAGGTCGGCGGTGTCTTCGTTCAAGGGCAGTGAGTTCAAACGCTCCCGATATCCGGCGCGGAACCGGGGCAGGCTGCCCAAGGACCCGAAGTCGTAGAAGTCGGCCCCGGCCCCGTTGGTGAAACCGTAGGTCTTGATGGCGACGCGGCGGATGAACTGGCCGCCGGAGACGTCGCCCATGTAACGGGTGTAGTGGTGTGCCACGAACCCTTCAGGGTGGTCGGCCATCTGCTCGATACGGGCTACGTAGGTGCGGGTGGCGGGGCTCGGCGCGACCTGCTCCGACCAGTCGGGGCCGAGCAGGTGCTCCAGGTCCGCCTCCAGGGCGGGGACACGCTCCAGTTCGGGATGGTGGAAACGGCCGGCGATGGGGTCGTGGGCCAAGACGCGGCCCACCCGTTCCAGGGCGACATAGGCGAAGTGGTGCTGGGCGACCATCGCGGTGTACCCGTCGAGGGAGAGTTCGCCTTCCAGCAGGGCCTTGGTGAAACCGTGGTGCTCGGCGGCCGCGTGATGGTTCCAGGTGGCGGTCTTGAGACGCTCGGAGAAGGCCTCGGGGACGTCCAGGGTGGGGGGCGGTGTCGGCATCGGAGACCTCGCGCTCATCGGCGCTCTCCATCCCTTGCTTCGGAGTTTTGACGACATGATGTCATTTCGATACGCGTCCCTGTCAAGCACGTATACGACGCCCTGTCAGGAAAGTCGAGGCGAAGGTCCCAGGTAGTGTCTTCCGTCGCATAAAGTGCGTCCTCCGTGCGTGCACGAGCACGTTCCGAGCCCGTGCCTGAGGAGCGAAAGACCCCACAAGGGCGTGCTCCACCGCCTGCCGGGGTCCGTTCCGGCCCCCGGTTCCCCATCGCGACGTTGGATGTGTCTCGTCGCATCCGCTGGTCAACTGGTCGGTGAGGCGTTTATCGTTTGGATGTCGTGTGGTCCGAACCGCCGAGTAGGCCCGAGGTGTCCTCGGGCCCTGTGGCATGGCGACGCGCCCCACGGGCCACGAACCTTGAGGCGATGAGTGGATACCAGGAGAACAGAGCACGATCCCGTGAAGGCGATCGGTGATGGAGCGGCTCCAGAAGCCGAAGGCGCTACCGTGAACGGCAGCGTCTCCCTGGGTGACGACACCATTTTGGACGAGCGGGTGGAGGCTACCGTCGAATCGGTTGACGTCCTGCTGATCGAAGACGACCCCGGCGACGCCTTTCTCGCCGAGGAGCTTCTCGCGGACACACCACTGGCCACACGTATCACCTGGGTCACCACCCTCAAGGCCGCTCGCGAACACCTCACGGACTTTCGCGGCTGTGTTCTGCTGGACCTCAACATTCCTGACGGGCAAGGACTCGGGCTGTTGCGTGAGGTCTTGGAGAGCGCACCCCAGGCCGCCGTCGTGGTCTTCACCGGCTTGGACGACGAACACGAGGGCATCGCCGCGGTCGCCGCCGGTGCCCAGGACTACCTGGTCAAGGGGCAGGTCGATGGTTCTCTCCTCGCCCGTAGCCTGCGTTACTCCCTCGAACGGCGTCGAGCCGACGAGAACGCCCGCCAACTGCGCGAGGCACGCATGCGTGCCCGCGAGAACATGCGGCTGGAACGCGGTCTGTTGCCCCAGGTCCTGCTCGAACGCTCACCCCTGAACCACCGCGCCTACTACCGGCCCGGACGCAAACGTGCCCTGGTCGGGGGTGACTTCTACGACGCCGTCGAAAAGGACGGCACCACCCACGTCATCATCGGTGACGTCAGTGGACACGGCCCCGACGAGGCCGCTCTCGGCGTCAGCCTGCGCATCGGTTGGCGGGCCCTCGTCATGAGCGGGGTGCCCGAGGAACGCATTCTGCCCAACCTCGAGGAACTCCTGGCCAGTGAGCGCGCGAAGGAGGAGATGTACGCGACGCTGTGCATGGCCAGCCTCGACACCGGCAGCGAGCGAGCCCGAATCCGCTGCCTCGGCCACCCCCCGCCGATGCTCATCACCGGCGGTGCCGCCCAGGAGATCNAGATCCAGGCCGTGCCCCAACCGCCTCTGGGCGTGTTCCCGGTCGACCAAGAGGAGTTCACCGAGATGGTCCTGCCTCGCGGCACCGGACTGCTCTTCTACACCGACGGTCTGGTCGATGCCTACGACGGTGCTCCGCCCGCGCGCCTGGAGGTCGCAGGCCTACGCCGCGTGGTCAACGGGGTACTCGACCAGGGGGTCGCCCTGAACGACCTGCCCGAGCACCTGGTGGACGAGGCGGAGCGCAGCAACGGAGGGCCGCTCCAGGACGACGTGGCGATGTTGCTCATCACCCACGGAGAGCCGGAGTGAACCTCCGGGGGAGGAAGACCGCGGCATGAACACCGAGCCCGAGCCCGAATCAGACCTCGAACACCAGGAGGCGGGGCCGGACCGGGGAGAGGACACCTTCGAGGACGGCCACGATTCCCTGGTCGTCGGTGGGCTCGACGACCAGGGACCGGAGACCGTTCGCAACTCTTGGAGCCTGCGTCGGAGGGTCACCAGCCTGCTGACCGTCGTCGCCGTCGTGCTGGTGGTGGCGGTGTCGGTGATCACCTTGGCCGCCTTCCAAGCCCGCGACTCCCTGGCCTTGCAGGTCGAATCGCTCACCCCTGGACTGAGTACCGTCGAGCAGGCCCGTTCGGCCTACCTCAGCCAGGACCACGCCCTGCGCGGCTACATCCTGACCGGGGATCGGGAGTTCCTCCAGCCCTACATCGAACAGCGCATGTCGCTGGCCGAGTACCGCAACGCGCTCACCATCCTGGCGGATGAGAACGAGGACGTCGCACCCAAGATCGAAGAGCTCATCGAGGCCGGCGACGTGTGGAGCAGGGACTTCGCCGAGCCGGTCTCGGAGAAGGTGCGCGAGGGCGAGCAACCCACCCAGGAGGACCTTCAACTCGGGCGCGTGCTCTTCCTGGAACTCAACCGGGCCGCGGACGACACCGCCAACCACCTGGAGAACGAGATCGCCGAGGCACAGAGCGGTCTCACCCTGGCCACCCAACAGGTCGTGGCGTTGCTCGTGCTCGTCGGTCTGGTCGTGGTGTTCCTATCGGTGTTCCTGTGGGTGATGCTCCAGCAGTGGGTGCTGCGACCCTTGGAGGAACTGGCCGGCCACATGAGACAGGTGTCCGAGGGCTACTACGCCCACCGGATCTCCCTGCACGGGCCACCCGAGATCGTCCGGCTCGGTCAGGACGTGGACGCCATGCGCGAACGCATCGTGCAAGACCTGGACGAAGTCGCCTCGGCTCGGCGCAAGCTTCAGGAACAGTCCACCCTCCTGGAACACCAGACCGAGGAACTGCGCCGATCCAACCTGGAGTTGGAGCAGTTCGCCTATGTGGCCTCACACGACCTCCAAGAGCCGCTGCGCAAGGTGGCCAGCTTCTGTCAGCTACTCCAGCGTCGTTATCACGGTCAGCTGGACGAACGCGCGGACTCCTACATCGACTTCGCGGTCGAGGGAGCCAAACGCATGCAGACCCTCATCAACGACCTGCTGGCCTTCTCCCGGGTGGGACGTACCAGGAACTTCGCGTCCGTGGACCTCAACGTGGCCTTGGGTGAGGCCCTGAACAGCCTGGAGACCCGTCTGGAGGAGGCGGGGGCCGTGGTCACCGGTGACGACCTGCCCACCATCCAAGGAGATCGCACCCTGCTCACCCAGGTCTTCTTCAACCTGGTCGGCAACGCGGTCAAGTTCCGTGGTGAGGACGCGCCCGAGGTGTACGTCAGTGTGGAACGCCAAGGCGACGAATGGGTGTTCGCCTGTACCGACAACGGCATCGGTATCGAGCCCCAGTACGCCGAACGCATCTTCGTCATCTTTCAGCGGCTGCACACCCGTGACAAGTACGGCGGCACCGGTATCGGCCTGGCCATGTGCAAGAAGATCATCGAGTTCCACGGTGGTCGAATGTGGCTGGACACGAGTTCGGTGAACGTGGAGCGGTCCGAGGGAGAAGGGTCCACTGACGAGGCCGACTCCGGACGGACCGGAACCCGCATATGCTGGACCCTGCCCGTCGACGTCGAAGCGGAGACGGCCGCGGCGACCGTCGAGGAGGAGACCGAAACGGCCGACGAGGTCGCTGACGACGTCGGGGGTGTCGAGGCCGCCGAATCCGCCCCCGCGGACGAGGCACCGACGACCACACGAGAGTCCGGCGTCACCGAGACGGAGACCGATCCCCCAAGCCATGAATCGCCGGGGAGAGGACCTTCGCCATCCGAGGACACCGGCGGTACGGCACCGCCCGGTCACGGGCCGGGGCCCGTATAGGGGTCTGGAAGCTTGAGCGAGGTCATGTTGGTGCATCCCATAGAGGTGCTGCTGGTCGAGGACGATCCCGGTGACGTTCTGATGACCAAGGAGGCGTTCGAGGAACACAAGCTGGGCAATCGCCTGCACGTGGTCTCGGACGGCGTCGAAGCGCTTCGTTTCCTACGCCGTGAGGGCGAGTTCGCGGATGCCCCGCGCCCCCACCTGATCCTCCTCGACCTCAACCTGCCGCGTAAGGACGGCAGGGAGGTCTTGGAGGAGGTCAAGAGCGATGACGACCTCGCCCACATTCCCGTGGTCGTGCTCACCACCTCGGAGGCGGAGGAGGACGTGCTGCGCAGCTACCGCCTGCACGCCAACGCCTACGTCCCCAAGCCGGTGGACTTCGAACAGTTCATCCGCGTGGTGCGGCAGATCGACGACTTCTTCGTCACCGTGGTGCGTCTTCCCAAAGGCTGAGCCACCGCGCCGAAACGGGTGGGTGCGGCGGTTTTTCGTTACGGTAAGGAGTATGAGCCTGCCGGAACCTCGTGACCCCGCCGGTCCCTACCGCGTCAGTCTGGTGTGCCTGGGAAACATCTGCCGCTCTCCGATGGCGGAGAAGGTGCTCGCCGCGGACCTCGAACGTGCCGGAATGAGCGACCTGGTCCAGGTCGACAGCTCCGGTACGGGCGACTGGCACGTCGGCGGCGAGATGGACCCTCGCGCCGCGTCCACCCTGCGCGTGCACGGATACCTGACCAGTCACACCGCCCGCCAGTTCGACCCCCAGGACCTGGCCGATCGGGACCTGATCCTGGTCATGGACCTGGACAACATGGACGTCCTGCGCCGCGTCATCGATGAACGGGGAGAAGAGTTCGGCTTCGACATGTCCCGGTTGCGTCTGTTCCGCTCCTTCGCGCCGGGCGGCGGACCCAACCCCGAGGTCCCCGACCCCTACTACGGGGGCGATGATGGGTTCACCGCCGTACTGAACATGGTCGAGGCCGCGTCCAAGGGGTTGACCGGCGAACTCGTCTCCCGGTTGCGGGGTTGATGGTGTGGACGGCGAGCCGATCGCGCCCTCCTCCGGACCGGACGGGACCCGGGATCCGGAGGGACCTCGACGTGACCCTTTGACCGGCACCCTCGCCGACCGTGTGTCCACTTTGTTGGGCCGGCCGGTACGGCGCGCGGCCCGTGCCGGGACCAGCCACGAATGGACCCTGTCCTACGCCGAACTCGAAGATGGGACCCGCCTGTTCGTCAAGTCCACGACACGGGGCTCGCCGGCCACGGGTGTGCTCACCGCGGAGGCCCGGGGCCTGGAGTGGTTGGGGCGCTGCTTCGGTTCGCCGGTGATCACTCCGCTGGCCTGGGACGATCATCTGCTCGTGTTGCCCTGGGTGGGGGAGGACGAGCCCTCCCCGGAGGCCGCCGAACGGCTCGGTCGACAACTCGCCGAAATGCACCTGACCGGTACGGACTCCTACGGCGCGGACTGGCCCGGTTACATCGGTCCTCTGCCGCTGGACAACACCTTGAGCACCGACTGGCCGACCTTCTACGCCGAACAACGTCTGCGTCCCTATCTGCGCCGTGCCCTGGATCAGGGCTCCCTCACCCCAGGGGACGCTCGTGAGGTGGAGCGGGTCATCGACTCGGTGCACGAACTGGCCGGTGAACCCGAGCCTCCCGCACGTGTGCACGGCGATCTGTGGAACGGCAACGTGCTCTGGCGTGAGCGCGACGCGGTGCTCATCGACCCCGCCGCGCACGGTGGTCACCGTGAGGCGGACCTGGCGATGCTGGCCCTGTTCGGTCTGCCCCACCTGGACCGGGTGCGCGACGCCTACAACGAGGTGGCGCCGCTGTCCGCGGGCTGGCGGGGGCGGGTGGCCCTGCACCAGCTGCACCCCCTGTTGGTACATCTGTGCCTGTTCGGTGCCGCCTACCGCACCACCACGCTGGAGGCCGCCCGTTCCGCTCGCCACGCCGGCTAGGGGTGTTCGGTTCAGTGCTTCGCCGGCTCGCTCGACTGAAGTACGACCGACCCCCAGGAGTCGTTCCCGAGGTTGGTGGACGACGGTGCGAGGAGAACGATCCAAAGACGGCCCCTACCCCTTCACGCTGCCGGCGAGCAATCCTCGGACGAAGTATCGCTGCAGCAGGAAGAACACGATCAGCGGAACCACCATGGACACGAACGCGCCCGCGGTGAGCCGGTGCCAGGCCTCTCCTCGTGTGCCGGCCAGTTCCGCCAGACGTACGGTCAGCGGGGCGGTGGAGGTGTCACCACCGGTGAAGATCAGCGCCACGAGCAGGTCGTTCCACACCCAGAGGAACTGGAATATGCCCAGGGAGACCAGGGCGGGAGCGATCAGCGGCAGCACGATCCGGGAGAAGATCGTGCCGTGCCCGGCGCCGTCGGCGCGTGCCGCCTCGAACAGCGATTTCGGCAACTGTGAGATGAAGTTGTGCAGGAGGAAGATACCCAGTGGCAACCCGAAGATGGTGTGTGCCACCCACACGTTGGTGAACGCCATCGCGCCGCCCAACTCCCAGGCCGGCAGCACCTGGACCCCGGCCACGGACACTCCTTGAGAGAAGAAGCGCAGCAGCGGCACCAACGACATCTGCAACGGAACGATCTGGAGCGCGAAGATGCCCAGGAACAGCCAGTCCCGCCCGCGGAAGTCGATCCAGGCCAGTGCGTAAGCGGCCAGCGCCGCCACCCCCAGCACGAACACCGTGGACGGCAGGGTGATCACGAACGAATTGACGAAGTAGGAGGCCAAGCGTCCGTCACTGGCGCTACCGAACAGCACGTCTCGGTAGTTGTCGAGGGTCACCTCGGGGTCGGCGAAGAACGTCCACCAACCGGTGGTGCGGATGTCCTCGGCCGGGCGGAACGAGGAGACGAACAACCCGGCGGTCGGTAGGGTCCACAGCGCGGCGATCACCAGGGCGGCCAGACTCGCGGCCCCGCCGCTCAATCGGCGACGCACACGGGCGGCGGCGCCACCGCGTACGTCCGGGATCGTTCGGGTGCCGGCCCCGGAGGCGGGCTTCGAGTGGCTCACAGAAGCTCCCTCGTCTTTCTCGAACGCCGGATCTGGATGATCACCAGCGGGATGACCAGAACGAACAGGAAGACGGCCAGGGCCGAGCCCTGTCCGACCTGGCCTTGTTGGAAAGCCTGGCTGTACATCTCATTGGCGATCACGCTGGTGCCGTAGTTACCGGCGGTCATGGTGCGGACGATGTCGAAGACCTTCAGGGTCTGCACCGTGATGGTGATGAGGACGACCAGCAGGGTGGGCCAGACCGAGGGCAGGGTGATGCGGAAGAACAGTTGCCAGGGGCCGGCCCCGTCGATGCGTGCGGCCTCGACGATCTCCGCCGGGATCGCCTTGATCGCTGCGGACATCACCACCATCGCGAACCCCGCCTGCACCCAGATCAACACCATGATCAGCAGGAAGGTGTTGACCGGTTGCATCAGCAGCCACAGACGTGGTTCACCGCCCAACCAGACCACGATCTGGTTGAACAGGCCGTACTGTTCCTGGTCGGCGGGGCGGTAGGCGAAGACGAACCGCCAAATGATGCCGGCGCCCACGAACGAGATCGCCATCGGCATGAACACCAACGACTTGGCGATGGACTCGAACCGGGAACGGTCGATGAGCACCGCGTACAGCAGTCCGATGGCGGTGGCCAGTACCGGAGCGAACAGTACCCACAGCAAGGTGTTGCGCAACACCAGGAGGATCTCGGGGCGCTGGAACATCCACGCGTAGTTGGCCAGGCCGACGAACTCGGTACCGGTGCGGTCGTACAGGGAGAGCATCGTGGTGCGCACGACGGGGTAGACCAGGCCGCCGACCAGAAGGATCAGGGCGGGGGCGAGGAAACAGAACGCCTGCCAACGGTCCCGTCTGGTACGGGGGAGGTCGATGACGACCAGCAACAGGCCGATGACCGCCAGGAACGCGGCGATCCCGATGAGCATCCACACGAGCTTGGGGAGCTCGGACAGGAGCGAGAACTCCATGGACAGGTTCCTTGGGGTGGATGGGCGGGTGCGGGTGGGCCACCCGCACCCGCCCGGATCTAGGGCCGGTTACCAGGCCGATTCGACGGTTTCGAGGACGTCCTCGGTGTCGGAACCGGTCACCCAGTCCACCATCGCGGTCCAAAAGACGTCGGTGCCGATGGAGGAGGGCATCGCGTCACTGGCGTCGAAGTGGAAGACGGTGTCGGGGTCGGCGAGCGTCTGGGCGGTGAACTGGTCGGTGGGGTCGGCCAGGAGGGAGTGGTCCAGGTCCTGGTGGGCCGAGACCCACGAACCGAGTGAGGCGCGCTGATTCGCGAACTCCACAGAGGACAGGTACTCGTGGACGGCCGTCACCTCGGGGCGGTCGTCGTAGGCCACGACGAACTCACCACCGCCCATGATGGGCACCTCACCGTCGGCCTCCAAAGCCGGCAACACGAAGCCGTAGACGTCGCCGTCCTCGCCGATCGTCACGTCCTCGTCGAACTGCGCGGCGTAGAAGGAACCCATGAGGTACATGGCGCAGCCGCCGTCGAGCAGGGGCAGCCCGGCCTCCTGGAAGGAGGTGACGGCGATGCTGTCCACACCACCGAAGGTGCCGTTGACGAAGTCCTCGTTGCGGACGATGCCGTCGGCCAGGTCGAAGGCCTCCACGACCTCGGGGGAATCGAAGGCGACGTCGTTGCTGATCCAGTCGTGGTAGACGTCGGTGCCCGAGGTGCGCAGCAGCGCGTTCTCGATCCAGTCGGTACCCGGCCATCCGGTGGCGTCGCCGGACTCGAAGCCCACACACCAGGGCTTGGTGCCGTCGGTGGCGATGTCCTCGCTGAGTTCGACCATTGCGTCCCAGGTCTGGGGGACCTCGTAGCCGTTGTCGGCGAAGAAGGTGGGGGAGTACCAGACCATCGACTTCATGTTGGCGCCCAACGGGGAGCCGTAGAGTTCGCCGTCCACGGTGGCGTAACCCTGCCAGTCCTGGCCCCAACCGGATTCGACGTTGGAACGGACACCGTCGGCGACGGGTACGGCGTGGCCGTCCTCCACCGATCGCTCCAAAAGACCGGGCTGGGGAATGAAGGCCAGGTCGGGGGCGTTGCCGCCGTCCAGCCGGATGGGCAGTTGGGCCTCGAACTCGCCGCTGCCCTCGTACTGGATGGTGATGTCGGTGCACGCGGCGAAATCGGACCAGGCCTCCTCCAGACGCTCGCCCTCTTCGTCACGGATCGAGGCGTAGATGGAGACGGTGCCGCCGGTGCCCTCCCACTGTTCGTAGGGGGAGCAATCGATGTCGGAGGTGTCCACGGAAGCGCTCTCGCCGCCGCTGAGGTAGTTGCAGCCGGAGACGAGCAGTACGAGACCGCCGGTGGCCGCGGCCAGGGAAAGGACGGGACGATAGCCGGATCTGGACAAGGGGACTCCTTCGGCAGGGCAGGGACACTCGCCGTCCGGCGCGTGTGGTCCAAGTCATGCGGACTTCGATGAAAGTCTGCTTTAGGCTCCCTGTCCAGGCTTAATGTAAAATTTTGCGTAACAATCTGAAATCTTGCGTTTTCCCCTTTTGTCCAGGTGTTGCTCTGGTTCCAAAGTCGAAGGACCGGCTTTGGCGTGCAGTCACGCCGGAGCCGAAAAGTACATTGGTGCCATGGTCGACGCACCCACCGGCCCCGGTCAGGGCACCACCGCACATGACGGACTCGAGTTGCACGTGGCCCTCATCGGCTATGGCAAGGGCGGCGAGGTCTTTCACGCCCCGCTCATCGACGCCGTCCCCGGTCTGCGATTGTCCGCCGTGGTCACCGGCTCGCCCGACCGACAGACGGCCGCGAGTCGGCGCTATCCCGGGATCACCGTGTACGCGTCCGTCGAGGAACTCTGGGCGGACGCCGGACGCTACGAGATCGCCGTCGTGAGCACTCCGAACCGGACGCACGTTCCCCTGGCCCGTGCGGCCCTGCGGGCAGGCCTTGCGGTGGTCGTGGACAAACCGTTCGCGCTCACCACATCGGAGGCCCGTGACCTCACCGCCTTGGCCGCAGACCTGGACCAGGTGCTCACCGTCTACCAGAACCGGCGCTGGGACGCCGACTTCCTCACCCTGTGGAGGCTCATCGAGGAAGGGACCTTGGGGCGGGTCCATCGCTTCGAGTCGCGCTTCGAACGGTGGCGGCCTCGGGCCAAGGCGAATTGGCGGGAGAGCGGCGACGTGGAGATCGGTGCGGGACTGCTGTACGACCTGGGCCCGCACCTGATCGACCAGGCGGTCAACCTGTTCGGTCCGGTGGCCTCGGTCTACGCGGAGGTGGACGCCCACCGGGAGGGAGTCCACGCCGACGACGACGTCTTCTTGGCCTTGGAGCATGCGCGCGGCACCCGCTCACACCTGTGGATGAGCGCGCTGAGCGCGCAGAACGGACCCCGGTTCCGGGTACTGGGCGACCGTGCCGCCTACACCAGCCAGGGCATGGACGGCCAAGAGGCCCGGTTGGTCGCGGGAGAGGGCCCCGCCACCCCGGACTGGGGTGTGGTCCCCGAAAGTGAGTGGGGGTCGCTCGGAATCGACGGCGAGCTGCGCTCGGTACCCAGTGAACGCGGCGCCTACCAGGAGTTCTACGCCGGGGTGCGGGACGCGGTGGGGGAGGGCGAGCCGCTGCCGGTGGACACGCACGAGGTGATCCACGGACTGGAGGTCATCGAGGCGGCCCGGCGCTCCGCCGCCACCCGAACCATCGTGGAACCGTCCCACGACTGACCAGCCCTCTCCAACGGTACGCACGTTGAAGGGGAGGCCGTGGGCAACGCTCCCACCGTCCTGGCTTGGCCCTATGTTGGAAGGAGGCTGGTCCAGGCTTTTCCACCCACCGAAGGAGACTCCCCGTGGCCCAGGTTCTCGTGGTCGCCGATGACCTCACCGGCGCCAACGCCACCGGCGCGAGGTTCGCCCGCACCGGGATGCGCGTGGCCACGGTGACGCCCGAGCACGTCAGCCGGGTCGCCGGGGACTACGACGTGGTCGTGGCCAACCTGGATAGCCGCCACGTCCCCGCCGAGCAGGCCGCCGACCTGGTCACCGACGTCATCGAAGCGGTGTGGCCGGTCGGGCTGGTGGTCAAACGCACCGACACCACCCTGCGCGGCAACGTGGGCGCCGAGGTGGAGGCCGCCTACGACGCGGTGCGTGAACGCGTGCCCACCGGTACCCGGGTACGTGTGCTGTTCACCCCCGCCTTCCCTGGTGCCGGACGCGTCACCGAGGGCGGGGCGCAACTCCTCAACGGGATTCCCCTAGAGCGTACCGACCTGGCACTGGATCCGCTCTCTCCGATGACCACCAGCGTGGTCGCCGAGATCCTGGGCGCGCAGAGCGACCTGGCGGTGCGCAACGTGCCCATGCGCCAGGTCACCCAGGAGATCCTCACCGCCGAACTCCTCGCCGGTGACGAACCCGTGGTCGTGTGCGACGCGGCCTCCGAGCAGCACCTGAACGACATCGCCGAGGCCGCGGCCAAGGCGCACCACTCGGATGGCACCGTGTGGGTGACCGTCGACCCGGGCCCCACCGGGGCGCTGTTGGCCTATGCCCTGCGTCTGCGCGGCCAAGCCGGTTCTCGTGGGCCCCTGCTGGCGGTGGCGGGCAGCACCACGGAACTCACCCACCGGCAACTGGCCACCGTGGCCCGCACCGGAGCCGTGCGCTTCGTCGACGTCGACGCCGTTTCGCTCAGCGACCCCGACAGTGACCACGCCGACGCGGTCGCCGAGGAACTCACCGAGCACCTGTCGTCCTCGGGCTTTCCCGAACTGTGCGTACTACGGATGGTCACCACTGCCGAGCGCGTCCGGGAACTTCCGCCCCAGGCCCGCGCCGAACTTCCCGGGCGCCTTGCGGGTCTGGTCGCCGAGGTGGTCAACGAACTCGCCGACACCGTGGGCCCTCATGCCCTGCCCAGCGGCCTCTACCTGACCGGTGGGGACTTGGTCGCCAGCGTGCTGGACGAGCTGGACGTACACACCTTCGAGGTCGGTGGCGAGGTCGTTCCCCTGGCGGTCCACGGTCACCTCGGAGGCGGTCCCCTCGACGGGACCCCGACCATCGCCAAGGGTGGGATGGTGGGTGATGACATCACCCTGGTGGAGTGTTTGGCCAAGCTCCGGCGGGCGGTCCAGGCCAGGCTCCACCAGGTCCACTCCGAGGTATCCGAACACGTGATCCCCGTCCTGACGCGCGACCCCTCCTAGCGGGCGGGGCGCGCTGCCGTAGACGCCCCGGCGGGCGCCTACGGTTTCACCCGAGTGAGGGAATCAGACCCTCAAGTGGGTGATGGCGAGTTCGCCGACCAGTTCGGCCAGGGTGTCCGGAGCCTCCAAGGGGCCCATGTGTCCTAGTTCAGGGAGCTCCCGGACCTCCTCGCAGTTCGGGAGTAGTTCGCCCAGGTGCCGGGCGTGCCAGAGCGGGGTGAGCTTGTCCTCGGAGCCACCGACGACCACGGTGGGTGCGGTGATCCGGCGGACGTGGTCGTCCAGGTCCAGGGTGGTCATGACCCGGCCCCACTCCCCGCGAGGGACGTTGCCGCAATCGTGGACCAGCCTGTCGCACAGCCGTGCGGTCCTCGCGTCGGCCTTCTTGCCGAGGACGAGGAACTTGAGGACCTTCGCGCTCACCGGACCGGGCGGGCCCAGGGGGAGCGACGCGGTCAGGAAGACCTTCGCGCCCAGGGCGCCCAGAGGCCCCGGCAGGGGGAACGCCGTGGATCTGGCGGGCAGGTCGGTGGATCCGGTGTTGGTGAGCAGGACCGCGCCCACCCTGTCTTGGAAGGTCTTGCGGGGGGCGGAGGCCATGATGGTCATTCCGCCCATGCTGTGTCCGGACACCACGGCCTTCTCGCCCTCGGGAACGGTGGCCTCCAAGACGGCGCACAGGTCGTCGGCGAGTTTCTCGGTGCCGTATCCGGCGCGGGTGAGGGGGGTCTGGCTACGGCCGTGGCCGCGCTGGTCGTACAGGACCACACGCAGGCCGGGGTCCAAGAGGCGGACCACCGGTCCCCAGGAGGCCAGGGAGGTCGCCCAGCAGTGTGAGAAGACCACGGTCGGACCATCGCCTGGACCGCGTACCTCCACGTGGAGTCGGGTGCCATCGGCGGAACGGACATCGAGTTCTTGGGCTCTGTGCAGGTGTGGTGTGGCCATCGGGGGTCGCTTCTCTCCTCGGTCGTCAATCCTCTTCGAGGACGATGTGGGGAACGGCGAAGGGTGGGGTGCCCGAGCCTTTGATCGGGTGCCCGCCCCACAGGTTGGGGGCGTCCAAGGCACCCACCCCTTCGTGTCCGTCCGGGGTACGCACCACCACGGTTCGCGCTCCGTCCTCGTACGCCTTGGTGAGGTCGGGGTTGGCGGCCAAACGGCCGGTCCACCTGTAGTCACCCGTCAGGGGGGAGAAGTGGCCGGCCAGATGGGCCCGGACCTGGACCCCTTCGGTGGCCTCCTCGGAGAACAGGACCGTCACCGTGCCCTGGTATTCCTCTTCGTCATCGTCGAACCCGCTCAAGGTGTTACTCCTTCGTCAGGCCGGAACGCCGTGCTTCTCGGTCGAGGGGATGCGGCGCAGGTCGTAGTTGTGCGGATCGAACCAGCGGGTACGCAGTGCGTAGCTCCAGGTGAAGGTGGGCCACAGGGTGGTGTTGCGTCCCTCCTCGTTCAGGTACCAGCTGTCGCAGCCACCGGTGACCCATACGGTGCCCCGCATCGACCGGTGCACCATCTCGTTGTAGGAACGCTGGGCCTCGGCGTGGGGTTCGAGTCGGTCGAACCCGTTCTTGCAGGCGAACTTGAGCGCTTGCATCGTGTATCGGATCTGGGCCTCGATCATGAACACCTGCGAGGTGTGTCCCAGGCCGGTGTTGGGTCCGGCGAGCACGAACAGGTTCGGGTATCCGTGGACGGTGGTGCCACGGAAGGCCTGTGCGTCGCTGCCCCAGTACTCGGCCAGCGATCGCCCCTGGGAGTCGTACACGCGGCGAGCGATGGGCGGATCACTGACGTGGAAACCGGTACCGAGGATGAGGGTGTCCACCTCGTGCTCGGTCATCTCGCCGGAGGCGTCACGGGTGACGACGGAATTCGGACGTACCTCGACGATGCCGTCGGTGACCACGTCCACGTTGGGGCGGGCCAAGGCGGGATAGTAGTCGTTGGACATCAGGATGCGTTTGCACCCCGCGCGGAAGTTCGGAGTGAGCTTGCGGCGCAGTTCGGGGTCCTTGATGCTGCGGGCGATGTTGGCTCGGCCCAGGCGTTCCACGATGCCGAGGAACCTGGGGTTCTTGGCGAACCCCAGGACGTAGGTCTCCCGACCCCAATAGATGCTCTTGCGGGCGATCTGTTGGGCCCCGGGAACGTTGCGGTACAGCCATCCCTCCAGACGGGTGATGTCGCGGTCGTGACGGAACATCACCCAGGGAGCGGTGCGCTGGAACAGGGTCAGCCTGTCCACCTTCGGTTGGATCCGTGGCACGAATTGGATGGCGGAGGCGCCGGTGCCGATCACCGCGACCCTGCGTCCGGCCAGATCGTGCTCGTGGTCCCACTCGGCGGAGTGGAAGAGCTTGCCCTCGAAGGTGTCCAGCCCCTTGATGTCGGGGAGGGAGGGATCGGCGAGCGGGCCGGCGCCGCTCACGACGAACTGGGCGGTGACGGTGCCACCGGTGGTCTCCAGCCGCCATCGATTGCGGTCGGGCTCCCAGTGGGCCGCGGTGACCTCGCTGCCGTAGCGCACGTGATCGTCGATGCCGTGCTCCCCGGCGACCCGCTTCATGTACTCCCAGATCTCGGGCTGGGGGGAGAAGGTCCGGCTCCAGTGCGGATTGGGCGCGAAGGAGAAGGAGTACAGGTGGGAGGGGACGTCGCAGGCGGCGCCCGGGTAGGAGTTGTCCCGCCAGGTCCCACCGAGGGCGTCGGCCCGTTCGAGGATGACGAAGTCCCTGAGCCCGGCCTGCCTGAGACGGACCGCCATGCCGATCCCGGCGAAACCCGAGCCGATGACGGCCACCCGGTAGTGCGGCACTGCTTCGGTCACGTTGCTCTTCCCTTCGTAGGGCACGATCGGGGCGATAAAACTCTACCGACCGGTAAGTATGGCCCCGGAGTCACGGTGCGTTCCGCGTCCGGGGAGAGGTGCCGGGACCCGAGGACGTGGCGCGTTCGCCCTCGGGCCCCGACGTTGGGACCGTCGTCGCAAGACGTGGCGCGTTTCGCCTTCCGACGACGGTGTTCTCGGGGGACCATCGTGGTCCCGGGCCGTGGCGGGGAAGGTCAGCGGCCGAGTAGACCGGCCTTCTTCCAGAAGTACCTGCCCAGGCCGGAGATGGCGCCCGCGGTCTCCAGGGTGTCGACCACCTTTCGGGAGGCCCAGGTCTTGGTCTCGATCCAGCGGGGGTTGCCCTTGGCGACCCGGTAGGCCTCCTTGGGGTCCAAACCGACCTGTTCGTAGACCTTCGGGTTGATCAGGCGGGTCGCGGAGTAGTAGGTGACCAGGCCCAGCACGATGCGGCTGTAGGCCTTGTTGAGGGCACCACGTCGAGGCCAGTCGCGCTTGAACTCCTCGCGGGCGTAGCGCATGTGCCTGGCCTCCTCGGTCACGTGGATCCGCGCGACCGCGCGCACGAGCGGGAGGACCTCCTCGTCCGGGATGGCCTCACGCTGGAACTGATCCAGGACCTCCTCGACGAACAGGGCACCGGCGAAGATCAGCGGGCCGTGCGCGATCGTCTTGAAGAGTCGCCCGAGCTGGTGGGCGACCGGGTCGAGCCGGTGAGCCTCCCAGCCCAGCTTCTCGATCATCTTCGCGAACATGACCGTGTGCCGGCACTCGTCGGCGATCTCGGTGTAGGCGTACTGGACGTGAAGGGTGGTGGGGTCGTTGTCGTAGGTGTGCCGGACCAGCATCTGCATGAGGATGGTCTCGAACCAGATGCCGATGGTGGCGATGCTGGCGACCTCCAACCGGGACAGTTCCTTGCGCTGGGCGTCACTCAGCCGATCCCACAGGTAGGTGCCGTAGAGGGAGATGCGCTCGGGACGGATCGCCCACATGTCGGGGTCGACGGGGGCGTCCCAGTCGATCTCGACGAGCGGGTCATAGGAGGCCTTGGCGGAACCGCGCAGGAGACGCTTGGCGATGTCCTCGCGGTCGGTGGTCTTGGGTTTGGCTGCGGCTTCGGCGGTCATCCGGTTCCTCCTTCAGGAGAGGGTGGTCGGGGCGTGCGGGGTGCCGTGGCGCGAATGCAGCCCCCGCGCGATCTCCGCGTCGGCGAATGTGCCGTCGGTGAGAAGTAGTCCGAGTTGGAGCGACACGATCTGTTCGGTGGTGCCCGGGAAGTGTCGGGTCAGGTGCAGGGCGGCGGTGCCCAGGGGGGTGGAGGCGATGTCTCGCGGGGGACGTCCGGCCCCGGCGGCGCGGACCACCGTCATGACGGTGTCGCGCGTGGTCTCGGCGGGGACCAGACCGTCGAGGGAGGCGCCGGTGGCGCGGGAGCTCTCGTGGATGGGGGTGTCCACGTAACCGGGGTAGACGGTGGTGACGCCGACGTGGGTGCCGTACTCGGCGCGCAGGGAGTCCGCGTAGGCGGAGACGGCGCGCTTGGAGATGGTGTAGGCGCCGGCCAGGGGTACTTGGAGGTGGGCCAGCAGGGAAGCGGTCACGATGACTCGACCCCGGCTGCGCACCAGGTGGGGCAGGGCGGCCGCGGTGACCCGCCACGTACCGAGGAGGTTGACCTCCAATGCCTGCAGGGCGTGGGCGTGTGGTGGTTCTCCCAGGTCCACGGAAGGGCCGACACCGGCGTAGTGGATGAGCAGGTCCAGTTCGCCGCCAAGCCGTTCGATCGCTTCGGCGACCCCTTCGCGTACCTGTTGGTCGTCGGTGACGTCACAGGCGATGACCCCGGGGGCGGGCTTGTGATCGATGCCGACGACGTTGACGCCGAGGTGGCGCAGGACCGCCACGGTCGCGCTTCCGAAGGCTCCGGAGGCGCCGGTGACGATGGCGTTCTGGCCGGGGAGCCGACGCAGGTGGCGCGGCAGGGGGGTCCTCATGTGATCTCCTCCACAGTCATTGCCGGAACGTTACAACGAGCATTGTCACAATGCAATGGGGTGGCGTCAGAAATTTACTCGCGAGTAGGTTCTGGGTGTCCGCAGGTCGCCCGGGGATTCCTGGTCGCTGTCCTTCTTTGCGCCCTCCCCGCACCCGATGCTCTTGCCCCCAGCGCTTGGGTTGGCGCCAATGGCAGCGCCGGGGGCAAGGGCGACGCCGTCCTGCCCTGGTCGGGCCCTCGGATCACGAACACACCTCCCCGTGCCCGACCAGCACGATCACGCCCCCACCCTGGGCGCTCCGCCCACCCCGGGGCATGATCGCTCGATGTTCTCGGCCGGCAGCCTCTTAGGCTGGTCCCATGGCCGAATACCGCATTGACGAACTCGCCCGGCTCGCCGAAACGACGGTGCGCAACGTTCGGGTGTATCAGGATCGAGGGCTGCTCGCCCCACCTCGACGCCAAGGGCGCGTCGGCATCTACTCCGAGGCACATCTGGCACGTCTGCGGTTGATCGGCCAGCTTCTTCGCCGTGGCTACACCTTCGCCAACATCGGCGAGATGTTCCAGGTATGGGAGCGCGGTGGTGACCTGTCGGAGATCCTCGGTTTCGAATCCGCGATCGGTGACGCCTGGAGTGACGAGATCGCCGACTACCTCGGCCTCGGTGACCTGAGGGAGCTCTTCGGTAAGGAGGTGACCCCCGCCACGATAAGGCGCGCTCTGAAACTAGGGCTCCTCGAGCGCGACGGCCTGCGTTTCCGGGTCCCCAGCCCTCGCCTGCTCCACGCCGGGGCCGAGTTGGTCAAGCTGGGGATGACGGTCGAATCCGTCCTCGACATCGCCGAGAACCTGAGGGAGAAGATCGGCGACGTCTCCGAACACATGGTCCGCCTGGTCTCCGACCACATCATCGCCGAGTACGCACCCGGAACCGTGGTCCGCAGCGATGAGGTCGCCCAGATCGCCGATTTGGTCCGCCGAGTGCGCCCCTTGGCCCAACAGGCCGTCGACGCCGTTCTGGCCCAAGAGATGGCCCACCACCTGAACGACGTGATGGGCCACCATTTCGCCGAGGCCATGGAACACATCAAGGCCGAGCAGGAAGGCGACCACGTGGGTTCGGCGGAACGTCCCTGAGCCTGGTCCCGGAGTCGCGGTGGGCTCCCGGCGCCGCTGAGGGCCGGGCCCACCCCTCACCCGAGCCCAGGGGTCGTTCGCTCGGGTCGTACCCGGATCGGTCGGCTCAGGAGGGGTCCGGCTCGGCGGTCTCGGAGACCTTGGCGTCCGCACTCGGATCGACCACCGTCAGTGGCAGGGGCCGGGTATAGCGCAGTTCGGCGAACGCGCCGGCCGGGACCGCGGGAGCGTGCGGGAAGACCGGTGCGACCTTGCGGTAGGCCTCGCCCTGTACCGGGCGCGTGTCCTTCTCGCCCTTGTTGGGCCACATCGACATCGCCCGTTCGGCCTGGGCGGTGATCGTCAGCGACGGGTTCACCCCCAGGTTCGCGGTGACCGCCGAGCCGTCCACCACATGCAGCCCCGGGTGTCCGTACGACCGGTGGTAGGGGTCGATCACACCGTTCTCGGGGCTGTCCCCGATCGGGCATCCACCCAAGAAGTGCGCGGTCATCGGGATGTTGAACGGGTCGCCGAGGGTGCCGCCCGGATAGCCGTCGATGCGTTCGGCCAGCCGGGTGGCGGCTTCCTGCCCTTCGGGGATCCAGGTGGGGTTGGGTTCACCGTGGCCCTGCCGCGAGGTCAGTTTCTTGCGTCCACCGAACGGTCCGCGCTTGAGCGAGGTGGTCAGCGAGTTGTCCAGGGACTGCATGACCAGGCCGATGATGATCCGCTCGGACCAGCGACGGTTGGAGAAACTGCGGGCGAACACGTAGGGGTGCCGCAGGGCCAGCCCGATGTAGCGCAGCCAGCGCGGGATCCTGCCACCACCCGGCACCTGGATGGTGGTCAACAGGCCCATCGCGTTGGAGCCCTTGCCGTAGCGGACCGGCTCGATGTGGGTGTTCTCGTTGGGGTGGATGGAGGAGGTGATCGCCACCCCATGGGTGAGGTCCTCGTCCGGCACCTTCCGGCTCATGGCGCCCACCAGCGCCTCGGAGTTGGTACGAGTGAGGGTTCCCAGTCTGTCGGACAGGCGCGGCAGCATCCCCTCGTCACGCATCCGGTGCAGCAACGTCTGGGTGTTGTAGGTGCCGGCGGCGACCACGACCTGGCGGGCCGTGAACGTGCGGGCGTTCCCCTTGCGCCGGGGCGCGTCGGTGCGGAGGGTATCGACGGCGAAGCCACCTCCCTGGGATTCGGGCAGTTCGCGTAGTCGTTCGACGGTGGTCAGGGGATGGACCTCGGCCCCGTCGCGCTCGGCGAAGTACAGGTAGTTCTCGGTGAGCGTGTTCTTGGCGCCGTGACGGCAACCGGTCATACATTCACCGCACTCGGTGCAGGCCTTGCGGTCAGGGCCCGCGCCGCCGAAGTAGGGATCACCCATGGACTCACCGGGCGCGGCCTTGGTACCCGAGCCGTCCCGACCATCACCGAAGCACACGCCCACGGGGGTCATCCGGAAGGTGTCCTGCACGCCCATGTCCTCGGCGACGGCCTTCAGGTGCACGTCGGAGGGGGTCATGGTGGGGTTGGTGCGTACGCCGAGCATGCGACGTGCCTGGTCGTAGAAAGGGGCCAACTCCGACTTCCAGTCGGTGATGTGGCGCCACTGCGGGTCCTCGAAGAAGGGATCCATGGGGTGGTAGAGCGTGTTCGCGTAGTTGAGCGAGCCGCCCCCCACGCCGGCCCCGGCCAGGACCATGACGTCCCGGAGCAGGTGGATGCGCTGGATGCCGTACATGCCGGCCCGTGGGGCCCACAGGAAGTTCTTCAGGTCCCAAGAGGACGAGGGCAGGGTCTGGGGAGTGAAGCGTCGTCCGGCTTCCAGGACACCGACGCGGTATCCCTTCTCGGTGAGGCGGAGCGCGCTCACCGATCCGCCGAAGCCGGAGCCGATCACGATCACGTCGTAGTCGAAGCCGTCGTGGGGTGGGTTCTGGTCGGCGGGGGACTCTTCCTCGCGCTGAGGGGGCATGGCTGAAGCCTCTCTCCAGTCAGAAGCGGACGCCCGTAATGCGCCGGATACGAGTCCGCAACGATGATTGCGCCATCTAGAAATGTGACATTTACTATTGTAATGTTCTTCATTACCGCCGAGTAAGGTGTGTCCCATGTAACACACGTGGCGTGCGTCGGCGCAAGCTCCCTTCCCTCACGCCGTCCCCCGACGGCGGAACCTTCTGGAGGTAGACATGCCCAAGACCTCTGAAGAGGTGCCCGAGGCATCTCAGGACGCACCCGAAGAGCACCACGGCGGGGGGACCCGCTGGCGCAGGTTCGCTCTGCTCGCGGTGCCCGGCTTCGTCGCTGCCGCGGTCCTGGGCGGCGCGACCACGCAGGGTCTGCTCGCTGCCTCCTTCGCGGTCTCCGGAGACAGTTTCAAGATGTCCGCGGATCAGCTTTCCGGCACCGGGTTCGCCCAGTACGGAGACGTGGCCAATTCGGTCGACGGTTCGGCCCGTCCGGTCGGTCTGTCCACCGTGGACTCCACCGAGCTGAAGAATTTGTGCATGTCCTCCCTATGGGACCTGCCCATCGGTGAAGCGACCCTGGTGATCAAGGCCGGGGCCGATTCCCCGGTCGAGGGCACCTCGATGGTCATCGACATCGAACAACTCCAGGGCAACGCCGAGTTCAGTGCCATCGAGATCGGCCGTGACGCCAGCACTCTCGACAAGGCCGACGGTGGCCAGGGACCCGCTGGTGGTTTCGGGCTTCAGGCCGACACCATCGAGGTCTCCGACATGGAGCTGACCTCCTGGGCGGTCACCTCCGGTTCCCTGCGATTGAGCGGTCTGAACCTGGCCATCCGCCCTGGTAACCACGAGTGCTTCTGAGCCCATGGCCCAAGTGATGAACACGCTCCGTGCGGGATGGGGATGGTTTCGCGCCTGGCGGCGTACACGGCCGTTCTGGGGCGGACTCCTCCTCCTGGCGGCCGGAGTCGAGCTGCTGGTCGCACCGGCCGCGCAGAGTCTGATCCTGCCCATCGACCTGATCATCTACGCCGGTATCGCCGGGGTCTCCGGCACCCTCATCGGTGTCCTGTTGATCGCGATCGGTGTGCTGAGCTGGCTGCAGCCGGCCCAGCACACCTTCTTCGGCGTGGTCGGACTCATGCTCGCGCTGGTCTCCTTCGTGACCTCCAACTTCGGCGGCTTCGTCATCGGGATGCTGCTCGGTATCGTCGGTGGTGCGCTCGTGTTCGCCTGGGGCCCTGACGCCCGGCGAAATCCACGTGGTCGCCGCCGGGCCGGGGCCGGCGAGGCCCTCGCCCGGACCACGGAGACCGAAGGACCCGACGAAGGCGAAGAGACCGCCGTGACCGAAGGCGGCCCTTCGCTCACCACCTCCGAGGACGAGGCCGACACCACCGTCGACGATCCGCGCACGGACGCCCGCCCCCTGGCCGCGATCGCGCTTCCCCTCGCCGTGGCGGTCACCATCGCCTCCGCCCCGGCCCCCGCCCTGGGCTGGCCTTGGGACTGGCTCTTTCCCGGGGACGAGGAGGAACAGTCCGAGGAGACGCCTGAGGAGGAACCCTCCCCGAGTCCTTCGGAGGATCCCGAGGACCCGGAACAGGGAAGCGACCCCGAGGACGACGCTCCCGAGGACGACACCCCCGAGGGCGAGACCGATGAGGAGGAACGGGAGGAGGACGAGGAGGACCTCGACGCCGAGGACGCCGACGCCGAGGACTGCGAGCTGCGCATCGGTGACTCGGCCGTCATCGACGACGAGCAGGAATTCCTCCGCGCGGTCCTGGCCTGCGAGGCCGCGGAGGAGGAGGGCGCCTATCCCGAGGTCATGATCGACTCCGAATACGACTGCTTCCGCGGCTCGGTCCGTGACTCGGGGCTGACCGCCGACAGCCTCACCATGTTCGGCGCCCGCTATGAGGGAGTGGTCGAGTGCCCCACCGCCGATGGTCCTCGGCGTTACCTGCGGCTCACCATGAGCCGCAGTGACATGGACGGCGGTGAGCTGTGGTTCGACGACGCCGGAGTTCGGATGTCGCTGGGTCTGCCCACGATGCGGATGGACGGCAACGTGGAACTACACGTGACCAGCATGAGCGTGCGCTTGCTGGGGATCCCGCTGACTTTCACCCCGGACTTCCCGCCGCCTCTGCTGTTGCCGATCATGTACGTCACCGACGTCGACGTCGGTGATCCGATGGCCTCCACCGACAAGATGACCATCCCCGGACTCGACTCCCAGCACGCCGGCGGGGGTTCTTGAGCCCCGGATCCGGACTCGGGTCGGGGGCGTCGCGATCACGCGGCGCCCCCGACCTTCTTCGGTTCCGCTACCGACTATCGGAGATGAGTCGACTGGGCCGACCCACGTAGGACACGTACAGCGCGTCCCGTGCTCGAGTACAAGCCACGAACAACAGCGTCCGCTCTTGCTGGACCGCGTGTTCCAGGGCGACCTGGTCACCGTCGGCCGCTTCGATCGCCGCCTTGGGCGGCAGTAGGTGATCGCTCACCCCCACCAGCGCCACACAACGGAACTCCTGTCCCTTCATCCGGTGCATGGTGCCCACCCGCACCGCTTCAGGGCCGTTGACGCCCTCCAACGGTGTGGTGGCGATCCCGCTCGCCTCCAGCTCCTTGGTGATCTCCCGAGCGACCCACTGGTTGCGCCCGGCGACCGCGATCTCGCTCGGGTTCACACCGGCCCCCGACCACACCCGTATCCACTCACCCAGAGCCTGAAGCTCCTCGGCGCGGTCGTCGCAACCGCGCAGCACCGGTGCGGGACCGTGCAGCAGGGAACGGTAGCCGGCGAGGGTGTCGGCGTCGTCGGCCGGGCCCGGGGCGGGGCGTCGTCCCAGGATCGGCGTACTCCAGTCGAGGATCTCCTGGGTCACCCGATAGCCGACCCTGAGCCGTTGGCCTCGTCCGCGCACGTTGATGCCGAGAGAGGCCAACGACACTCGGTCGTCGGACACCCGCTGGTGCGGGTCGCCGACGATGAACAGGTCATCCGGCCCCTCGGGGACGGCGGCGCGTAGCATCCGCCACTGGGTCGGGTGCAGATCCTGCGACTCATCGACCACCGCGTGCCGGTACAGCGGGTCCGAACGCGTGAGCAGGCGGGCGGCCTCGGCGGCCAGTTGCGTATAGGACCACAGCCCCTCCACACGCATCGCGCCCACGTACCGACGGATCGTCTCCCAGACCTGGCGTCGATGTTCGGGGGCCAAGTGCTGGACGCGGCCACTGCGTTCGCACCGAATGTAGTCGGGCAACAGTTCCAGACCCTTGGCCAGGATGACCTGTTCCCACTCGTCGACCAGGAAGCGTCCG
Organism: Nocardiopsis alkaliphila YIM 80379; assembly: GCF_000341005.1. Taxonomy (GTDB): domain Bacteria; phylum Actinomycetota; class Actinomycetes; order Streptosporangiales; family Streptosporangiaceae; genus Nocardiopsis; species Nocardiopsis alkaliphila. The sequence continues at coordinate 51,444 of NZ_ANBD01000124.1, forward strand.
GAGAACGGGAGCCCGTCGGCGAGGGCGACCGCCCGCCAACGCTGGGCGAGTTCGTCCCGGCCGATCATCCGTGGGGCGATGCCGGTGCGTGACTGCACGATGGAACGGCCCAGGCTGTCGATGGTGGCCACCCGGACACGGGAGCGGACTCCGGGATCGGGCAGGAGTTGGTCCAACCGTTCGGCCAAGGTCTGGGCCAAGGTCCGGTTGTAGGTGGTGAGCAGGATCGATTCACGGTCTTGTTCGGGGCGGGCGGTGGCGTCCGCTTCGGCCAGGTGCGCGGCTCGGTGGAGCGCCATCACGGTCTTTCCGGTCCCTGGGCCACCGGTGAGCCGTACCGATCCGTTGAAGTGGGCTTCGGTGATCCGCTGCTGGTCCGGGTGCAGGGTGATCTGCCACTGGTCGAACGGCGCTGCGAGGGCATCGGACAGTTCGGGCGGGCCCACGGGGGTGGGGTCGGCGACCCTCGGCCCGGGGGCGGTGAAGGTCTCCGGGCGCAGGTTCCGGGCGTAACTAAGGGCTTCGGCGCGTGGCCGCACGGTGAGTAGCCGGTAGTTCGAGTCGTCCTCATGGGCGTCCCGGCCCTCGGCTTGGGCGTCCGGTGCGACGCGTGTGTCGGGAACGATGACGCCGAACCAGTCGGGGGCGATGTCGACGACCCGGATCCGGGGATCGGCGGCGCCCGCGACGGATTCCGATCCGGGGTCTTCGCCCGCCTGGTAGGCGCGCATCACGGCCAGGGTGCCGAGTTGGACGTCGGGCGTGAGGCGGGTGAAGTCGTTGAGGAACGTCGGGGCGATCGCAAGGGCGGACACGTCGTGGTCTCCTCCGGTCTTCGACCTGGTGATGGCTCTGCTGGATGGTCGGAGCGGATGGGCGTCGCGCGAGAAGAGGTCGGTCGGGTGACCGTTCGCGCTCACTTGGAACATGCTCGCCGTGGAATTTGGGCAAACGCTTCCGAACAGGTGGTGAAGGGTAGATTCCCCCGAACGTCAAAGGGATCACGTTTTGGCAGCTCAAAGCTTATTTTACGGAGACGTGTTCGAAGATTTTCGAAGGACTTCTCCGCACTCTTCGGGGTCGGTCGCGTGACCAGGGGTTCTTCGGTGGTCCTCTATGTCCAGATGTCGATTAATCGTCTGGCCGAAACTAGCCGACGTAGGCCGGATAGGGCCCCTTGCTTGGAGGCGGAGGTTCAAGGGGCAGGATGGGGCGCAGTGGATCGGGCGACCGAAAACGGGGCGGGGCGCGGTGCCTCCGGCTCTCTCGGTGAACGTGAGAGCCCGACCCTCGATGCTCACTCTATGGCCACATGTGGACACGTTCTGTGCGTAGGGGTTGTGATGCGGGATCGTGGACGGAGCCTGGGAAGGAATCCCACATGGTTCAGGACTCTGCCGGGGTCCGTCCTACCCCGGCAGAGTCCACAACCACCCTAGAGAAGCGATACCCAGCCTCCGTCCCGCCCAAAGCGGGAGGGTGCCCAGACCCTTACCTCCGGTGGGATTCCTTCCTCCTCGCTCCACATGCTCTAACGTGGGTCTGACAAACCGGGCAGAAGGAGCGGTAGGAAGCACGTGGGTCCCAATGACATGAGTCGGATGCGCATCTCCGACGCCGAACGCGACCAGGTCTCGGAGATCCTGCGTGAAGCCGCGGGGGAAGGACGCCTGGACCTCGAAGAGCTGGATGAGCGGATCAGCGCGGTCTACGCCGCCAAGACCTACGCGGACCTCGAACCCATCGTCGCCGATCTGCCCGCCGGTGCCGCAGGCCTCACCTCCGGTGTCACCGGAGGATCCGCCATCACCCAGCACCAGACCCCCTCGGCCGTTCCGGCCGGACAGGTGCTGGCGCTCAAGGGCAGAGGCGATCAGGTGGTCCGCAAGGGCGAATGGACCGTGCCGCACCGTATCGAGGTGGACGCCCGCTTCGGTTCCATCAAACTCGACTTTCGCCAGGCACGCATCTCCACCCCGGTGGTCGAGGTCTGGCTGGACGCCTCTTGGGGCTCGGCCGACCTGATCCTGCCAGAGGACGGCACCGCCGAGATCGACGTCGACTCCTCCTGGTTCGGCAGCCTGCGTTCGGACGTCGACTCCATCCGCCGGGCCGACGCCACCCACTTCGTCATCACCGGAACGGCCCAGGGCGGCGGCCTGCGGGTGCGTCACAAGCGCGCCGGAAGCTGGAACTTCTTCTCCTGACTCGACCTCCGCCGCCGTGCGCCATGATGGTGGGGCACCGCGGCGTCGGCCGTGGCCGACACGGGAAGGCGGCGGATTTGCCAATCTGGATCGGGACCATCGGTCTCGTGGTCCTCGCCCTGGGGCCGTACGCTTGGACGCGCCTGGCCTGCCTCGGGCGGTGCCCGGAGATCACCGACGCCCCCCACCGGCCCGTGGCCGTCGTCTTGGGCGCCGCTGCCTGGAGCGAAGGGCCCTCACCCCTGCTGGCTCGGCGTCTGGACCTGGCCGTGCGCCTCATGGACGAGGGAAGGGTCGACCGGATCCTGGTCTCCGGTGACAACCGTGAGGTGTCCAACCGCGAGACCGACACCATGACCCGTTACCTGGTGGAACACGGAATCCCCGCCGAGCGGATCGAGGCCGACCCGTACGGCTATCGCACCTGGGACACCTGTGTTCGAGTAAGGAACCGGTACGGGGTGGACGCGGCCACCATGGTCACCCAGTCCTTTCACCTGCCCCGAACCGTGGCCTTGGCCCGCGCCGCCGGTATCGATGCCCTGGGTGTGGGTGACGCCAGCCTCGGCGCACGTAGGCGGTCGACGGTGATCGGTTACCTGCGCGAGGTCCCCGCCGCCGTCAAGGCTCTCAAGGACGCTCTCCTACGCCCCGAACCGGCCCACAGCGGACGCCCCGACCCCCAAGAGGGTTAGGCGCAGTGTCTTTTAGCGCCTCCGCTTCGCTTTGGCGTGTTCGGGCGCCTGGGAGCCAGGAACCTTCGGTACCTACGGTGTGATGGCTCCTACCTCGCGATCCCACCTACGGAGCCTCCAGGCCCGGCTCGTCGAAACTCGTGTAAGCGCCGGAGACGGGGGCGCCGGGGAAAGGGCCATCGGCCGCCGGACCGACGCCGTCGAGGGTGCTGACGAGCGAGGAATGGGGGAGCGGAGGCGTCGAGAAGACCACCTACGTCGAGCACGGCCCGGAGCCGAGATAATCAAGGCATGAACGCCACGACGGGAAACGAACCACACGACAACGCCGCCGACGACGTCGCCCCCGAGGTCGACTGGGCCTCTCTCGCCCCGAGTGGGGAGCGCATCCCCGAGCTCCTCGAACGGGTCACCCAGAGCAACGATGCGCTGTCCGACCTTCACGACATCATCCGGTTCCCGGAGCCCGGTCACCGCGCCGCACCCGAGGTCGTCGACCACTTGGTCGACGCCGCGACCGCCGACACGACTCCGGACATGGGCCGGTGGCGTCCGCTCAGCCTCCTGCTGGAACTGGTCGGCGCGCACGCGGAGGATCGCTTTCCCCAGCACCGCGACCTCGCCCAGTGGCGCGACGAGGTGGCCTGGGCCTCCACCAACGACGTGGAGAAGGTGCGCGCCCAGTACCGGACCTGGCGGGACGAGGCCCCCGACGAGCAGCAGTATCACCGCATGCGCAACCGTCTCGTGGTCATGGAGTCCGATGCGGGTGCCGAGATCCTTCAAGCCGAACTCGACACCTACGAGGCCGTCCTGGCCCGTGTGCCCGACCTGGCCACCCTGTTGCACGGTGGCACCAACCGCGGCGGCATGGACCGGGCTGGAGAGTGGGTGAGCTACCTGTTGGCGTTCCTGCCCGATGAGTCCGAGCGGATCGTCTCGGAGATCACCGGCGCTTCCCACTTCCTCCTCGCCAAGGACCTGCGTCCCACCCCCAAGGCCCCGACCGGCCTGCGCGAGGCCATGGAACAAGCCGCCACCGGCGGTATCGGTCACTTTGAGCCCCTGCCCGCCGAACTGTTCGCCCTCGGTTTGCTCGCCACCCCGCACGACATCGACACCACCATCGGGCTCACCCACCAGATGGCCGGGGGCAACCTGTACAACTCCTTCGCCGCCTCGGTGTCCATGGTGCTCATCCATGGTGAGAACACCCCGAGGGAGGGCCTGCGGCGGATCGGTCGCGGCGGCGGCACCTCCATGGGTTACGAGGGACTGTTCAACGAATCCTGGCCGCACTGTGGTCGGCGCTCCCCACAGGTCCTGGGTTTCCTTGCCCTGGGTCGGGCCGGGGACAGGGCCCGACGACTGCGCCTGGACATCCTGCCCGGGCTGATCAAGACAGAGGAGGAATCCCGGGCCCTGGTCACCGGAGTCGGCCTGGAACTCGTCCTGGGCCCCCGCTCCAAGGACCGCACCCCCCAAGAGCACGTTCAGGCCGAGTACGACGAGGAGACCCTCAAGGTTCTGTGGGCCATCGCGGAGCTGCCCGCTTCCGCCTGGGAGGACGAGGAGTTCACCGCGACCTTGGCCGCGTGGGCTCTGCCCGAGGACGCCCAGGAGTACTGCGCCCTGGTCGGAGTGGAGCCCGAACCCGAGCCCGAGCCCGCCCCGGAGCGACCTCAGGCCCCACAGGCCCCCCAGGCTCCGCAGGGATTGTTCGGGCGCCTCTTCGGAGGAGGCCGCTGAGCCGCCTTGGCGGTTCCCGCCCCGGTTCGGGGCCCTGACCATTCGATCGCCCCCTCGGCGGCCTGGGCCGGGCCCCGTTCACCCCGGTCCTCCGTGGCGCTCAAGGACCGAAGAACGGGTGTGCGGGCGCGGAAGCGGGGGGAGCGGGTCTCGCCCGTCACGCTTGCGTCGTGAACCGTTGGCGCTGGGCGCGCCGCCGCTCGGCCCCATCGGCGCGATCCTGGACGATCGAGTCCTCGGGCACCCGGGCCCGAGAGATCAGGGGCGGTGGTCGACCACGGCCGCCGCCCCCTGGCAAGGCCCTAGGAGCCCGACCCCAAGCCGTTGGCGGGATCCAGTTCGGCCAGGGCCACCCGCACCCGCCCACGGGCCCGGTCCAATGCCTCAGCCGCCCGATCGGCGTCCACTTCGGCCAACAGCGACACCAGCGCCACTCGGGTGTCGCCCCCGGCCGCGGTCAACGCCTCCGCGCAGGTCTCCTCCTTCGACCCGGTGGCCTCCATCAGGATCGTCACCACGCGTCCTCGCAGCTTGGCGTTGGTGGCGTCCACCCCCACCATCAGGTTCGAGTAGGTTCTGCCCATGCGTACCATCACCGCGGTGGAGAAGGCGTTCAACAGCAGTTTCTGCGCGGTGCCCGCCTTCATTCGGGTCGACCCGGCGATCACCTCGGCACCCGTGGCCACCCCGACGTGGACGTCGACGGATGCGGCCAGCGGGGCGTCGGGGTTGGCGCTGATCAACATGGTGGAGGCCGACCGTTCTCGGGCCGCCTCCAGTGCCCCGCCCACGTAGGGGGTGCGTCCGCTGGCGGCCAGACCGATCACCAGGGCGCCCTCGGGCACCTCGGCGGCGTCGGCACGACCGGCCTCCCAGTCGTCCTCGACCCCTTCCAATGCCTTGGACAGAGCATCACCGCCACCCGCGTGGTGGGCCACGACCCACTCCGAAGGGATCCCGTAGGTGGGTGGTAGCTCCGCGGCGTCCTGGGCGGCGATCCGCCCCGAGGTGCCCGCTCCGAAGTAGTGGATGCCGGCGCCCGCCTCCAAGGCCGCCACCCCCATCTCCACGGCCTTGGCCAGGTCGGGCAGGACCGCGGCCACGGCCGCCGTGACCGTGGTGTCCTCGGCGTTGATCTGGCGCAGGATGTCCAGGGCCGGGAGCAGGTCGATGTCGTAGGTGCCCGAGTTGCGGGCCTCGGTGGGAGACCGCACGATCACGGCCTCGCCATCGTCCGTTCCGCCCCTTCGTCCTCCATCACTGCCGTACACTGCGCTCTCCTGTTCACTCCGCACCCGTGCGTGTCCTTCCATACCGGCCGCGTCGAGGACCGGGCCCGGCGCGACCGGAGCACGGAACGAGAGCGACGCGGGTAGCGGTCAGTCGTCGTTTCCCTTGCTGCTGTCGGTGCTGCTGTGGTCACCACGGTCGGTTCCACCGCCGGTGACGTTCTTGGCCGGTTTCTCGGATCGACGACGTCGACGATCGTCGTGCAGTCGCAGACCTCGCACCGCCTCGTAGGTGTTCTCCAAGGCGCTTCGGCTGTCGGTGTAACGGATCTGGGCCAAGCCGACGAACAGACAGTCCACCACGGTCAGTTGGGCCAACCGGGAGGCGGTGGCGCCCGAGCGGAACGTGGTCTCGCGCGCCGCGGTGGTCAGGACGTGGTCGGCGAAACCGATGGGTGATCGGGGGAAGTTGGTGATCGCCACGGTCTTGGCGCCCTGGCGCCCCGCCTCGGTCAACGCCTGGACGGTATCGATGGTGGTGCCGCTGTGCGAGATGCCGATCGCCACGTCCCCTTCTCCCAACAGAGCGGCGCTGGTCAGCATCACGTGCGCGTCCGACCAGGCGAAGGAGGTCAGTCCGATCCGGTGCAGCTTCTGCTGGAGGTCGGCGCCGACGAACGCGCTCGCGCCCACCCCATAGACGTCGACGCGCCGGGCGTTGGCCATGGCGTCGATGACCTCGCGCAGTACCTCCACGTCCATGGCGGCGCCGGTTTCCTCGACGGCGCGTGCGTCGGTGTAGGCGATCTTCTGAACGACGGTGAGGAGGGTGTCGTCGGGGTTGATGTCGCTGGCCAGCTCGGTGGTGTTGGTGCGGGCGCCACGGGCCTGACCGGCTTCGGTGGCCAACGCCAGACGCAGTTCGCGATAACCGGTGAAGTCGATGGTCCGGCAGAAGCGGATGACCGTGGCCTCGGAGGTGGCGCAGTCCTTGGCGAGCTGGGTGATGGAGGAGGCCGCAGCGCGTTCGGGGTCGTCGATGACCCGCTGGGCCACGCGCTGTTCGGCGGGGGCGAGTGACGGGAGCAGGGAGCGGATCCGCAGCACCGTATTGGGCGCCGGTGACGCGGAGGCCTCGCTCGGGCTGGAGGTCTCGCCAGACGACTTCGGAATTTGCGCCATGGAGGAAAGTTTCTTTCGGTCGTGGTGCAGAGTCAACGCACTGACGGGAAAAACCGGGAGATTCAAGGATTTCAAGGGACGGGCCGTGCGGCAAGTATCCCTGCCCATGTGGAGAGAGGCCAGCTCAGAAGGCATATCGGTGAGCTTGAAGAGCGAGCGGACCCGGCACAGGGTGCTTCGTCCACGACCCGGTGATCGCGGTTCCATGCGCCGGGCCCTGAGCGCGGGCACGGCCGCAGGGAAGTACCGACCGGGCTCCGGCGCCCGCACCGAGTCTGAAGCACCGTTCTTACGTTCGGTTTTCAGGAAGGACGAAGGGGGGAACGGACAGGCGAGGAGGTCGATCCCATGGAAGGCGTGAGTTCGGGTTTGGCCAACAAACGGTTGTGAGATCGAACGATTCTTCACTGAGGGGTGCTCAGCGCTCCGATGAGTCGCTAGTGTCGACCTCATGACGCAGAACAACGATCCCAACCTCGACCCGGCGGGGACCACACAGCACTTCCGCCGCTTCGTCGACGACAATCCCGAACCCGAAGAGGCTCCGCGCCGCCCGATCCTGCCGCTGGTGCTGGCCGGTCTGGGTCTCGTGCTGGCCATCGGGGTCGTCGTCGCCCTGATCATGGCCTTCTCCTAGGAGGACGCCGCGATGTGACGGGGCCGACTCCGACCGGCTCCGCGAGTGGTTCGCGACCACCCCGTGCTCCTGCTAGAGTTGACTCCGTTGCCGCGAAGAGCCGCAGGGTTTCGGCGCGGAGCCGGCGTCATTAGCTCAGTTGGTCAGAGCAGCTGACTCTTAATCAGCGGGTCCGGGGTTCGAGTCCCTGATGACGCACAGCAGCGAAGGCCTCGGCCGACGAATCCTCGTCGTCCGAGGCCTTCATCGTCGGTAAGGGTGTTCAGGCGTACTGAGGCGCTCGAGAGTGATCGGGGTGGCCTGGCGCACAACCCCGTCCGAAGAAGCCGTGAACGGCGCAAGCCGCTCTGGAGTTCCGGTAGAGTTGTCCATGTCGCCGTGAGGAGCCCCAAGGCCTTCACGGGGAACCGGCGCCATTAGCTCAGTTGGTCAGAGCAGCTGACTCTTAATCAGCGGGTCCGGGGTTCGAGTCCCTGATGGCGCACAATCACGAAGGCCTCGGCCGACGAATCCTCGTCGTCCGAGGCCTTTCTCGTTCCCGACCGACCCCGCCCCTGACCGCACCCTCGGCGGCTACGTTCGGTCCCTACCTCTGCCGGCTCCGTGACCAGGGGAATCGGATTGACATGGGGTCATTGTTGGTGAATTGTCTTTTTGTCGCATTTTGTGCGGCCTTCCCTCCCTAGACCCAACCGGAGACCCTCATGTCCGCGTCGTCCCCCATCGTTCGCAACACCTGTCTCGCGGTGCTCTCCGCGGGCGCCGCCGTCGCCCTGTCCGCTTGTGGCCTGGTCCAGTCCTTCCTGGGCACCGGTAACGTCATGGAACTCCAGGTCGGTGACTGCTTCACCGAGTCCGAGATGGAAACGGCCATGTCCGACACCGAGGTCAACGACATTCCGCTGGTCGACTGTGCGGAATCGCACGACTCCGAGTTCTTCCACAGCGAGATCCTTCCCGACGGCGACTACCCCGGTCAGGACGAACTGTGGGCTCAGGCAGAGGAACTCTGTGAGGGTGAGGCCTTCACCGAATTCATCGGGGTCGAATGGAACGAGTCCGAGATCTATGCCTCCTTCCTCACTCCGATGGAGCAGGGCTGGGCACTCGGTGACCGGGAGATCCTCTGCTACGCCGTGTCCATGGAACCGGTAACCGGCAGCCTCCAGGGTGTGGCCCGCTAGCGGCCACCTGGGAGAAAAAGGCACGAACCACCTGTTCGGGTGGAACCTCTTCGGCTTTCGGCGCATCGATATAGATGGCGGCGACCATCCGAGGTCGGTGCCCGAAAGACGATCCCGTGGAGTACCCATGCTGTCCCAAGCGCGCCGGTCCCTCTTCGCTCGTGTGTCCCTGGGGACCCTGGCCGCCGGGGCCGCTTTGTCCCTGTCGGCCTGCGGGCTACCGATCCTCCCCCCGGCCTTCCAGGACGCCGGGGAGGAGCCCTCTTCGAGCCCCGAACCGATCGAGGTCGAGGAAACGGAGAGCGAGGAGCCCGTACCCCTGGAAACCGAGGAACCCGAAGGCCTGGGCCCCGAGGACCAGGACGTCCTCGTCTTGCGCGAGGGCGACTGCATCAACGAGTGGACGGCCGATGAGGACGACATGGTCAGCACCGTGCCCAAGATCGACTGCGCGGAACCCCACGACCTGGAGGTCTACTACGAGGGGGTCCTGGAGGAGTCCGGTGCCTACCCGGGTGAGGCCGAGGTGATGGACATGGTCGACGAGGGCTGCGATGAGGCCTTCGAGGACTTCGTCGGGGTCGCCCAAGAGGATTCGTCCTTGGTGGTCTCCACCCTCTTCGCCACGGAGGAGGGGTGGGCCCAGGGGGATCGCGGCTACCTCTGTCTGGTCGGCCAAGCGACCGAACAGACCACCGGAACCCTGGAGGATTCCGGGATCTGACCCTTGGTTCGGCCTTGTGGACCGGGCCTGGAGGAACTCCACGGAATCGAGGGCACCGAAGCGGCCCGTACCGTCGGATGACGGTACGGGCCGCTTCGGCGTGAGGAGCGGTCCGGGGCCGGTGATACCCGAGGGCCCGGGGCGGACCGGCTCGTCTCATCGAACTCCTCGAAGCGTTGGAACAACCCGATCAACTCCTCCGTTTCGGGCTGCTGAGAGGCCACGTCCGGGCGGGGCGGATCCGCGCGCTCCAGGTCTGGTGGGTCCGCGCCGTCCACGCGGTGGGCGTCCACCGCCTCGTCCGCACACGGCAAGGGTGAGCCGAGGCCCTTCTGGCCGGGCCTCGCGTGGAACCCGTGGCCACCGTCATCGGTGACCGTGACCCAAGACCCCTCCAAGGACTTGGCCATGGCCGGGCCACCCGGGTAGGCGATGTCGGTGTCGGCGGGGACAGTGGCGACGGAGTCGGCCGTGGCCAGGGACAGGGCGAGACCGGTGACTGAACCGGTCGAGGTCTCGCGGATGACGGTACGTGCTGGAGCGCGGGTTTCCCTTGCCGGCCCGTCCGTCACCGGTGGACCGGGCTCGCCGGTGACGAACGCGGGTGCGTCTGCGCGATAACGGTACGAGGTACACGAGTACGACCAATGCCCCAAAAGCTACGAGGTGTCCCCCGACCTTTGGGCGGGCGCCCCCTCCTTCCGCGAGTTGTGGGGTGGTTTGTTGCTGAATGTTCGATTTGTGATGCCGATCAGGTCGCACAAAAGACGCCGTTTGGTCACGGGGGTGGTGTGGGCCACAGGGATGGGGTTACGGTGACCTTCTATTAGGAAACTTTCCTAATAGAAAAAGTGGCGTCCTCGCCCCGCCGTACCCCCTGCTCGAAGGAGCCTCGTGGCCACCGAACTCGCGGCCGTCCCACCACCGGACACCGGTGATACCGGGCCCCTTGCCCCCGGCACGTCGTTCTCCCTCCCACGACGGTTCTGGAACGACTACGTCTTCGTCAAGGTCCGTAAGGCCGTCTTCGTGGTCTTCGTGGTGGCCAACGTGACGTTCTTCCTGGGCCGTGCGATGCCGGGTGACCCGATCGACGTCATGGCCGGTCGCCTCACCCAAGGCGGCATGTCGATGAACGAAGCACGCGCCATCGCGATGAACTCGCTCGCCTACGACGTCGACGCGCCTTTGTACCAACAGTGGTGGGACTTCTTCGTCGGCCTGGTCACCCTCGACCTCGGCAGCACCATCAACCGCCCCGGGCTCAGCGTCACCGAGGCTATCGGCGCCTACCTGCCCTGGACCCTCTTCAGCATCGGCGTGGGCACCCTCATCGCCATCACCCTCGGCCTGACCTTGGGCATGATCATGGCCTACCGGCGCAACAAGGCCATCGACCACGTGCTCAGCGTCCTGGCCTCGGTCCTGGGCGCCATCCCCAACTACCTCATCGCCATGCTCCTGGTCGTCGGCGGTGGTATGTACCTGGGCTGGTTCAACCCGATCGAACTACGCGGAACCCTCAGCCCCGGCGTCGAGAGCGGATTCACACTCACCTTCATCGGCGACGCCTTCTACCACGCGGCCCTACCGATCATCACCTACGTCCTCGCCATCATCGGCACCTGGATGCTCGTCATGAAGGCCTCCACCACCGAGGTCCTGGGGGAGGACTACGTGACCGTCGCCCGGGCCCGCGGCCTACGCGACCGGCGCATCGCCACCGCCTACGTCGGCCGCAACGCCGTCCTACCCCTGGTCGCCCAGATCGCCATCTCCTTCGGCACCCTCGTCGGAGGCGCGATCTTCGTGGAACAGGTCCTGGTCTACAAGGGCGTGGGCGGCCTGCTCTTGGACGCGGTCAACTACCGCGACTACCCGCTCCTCCAAGGTCTGCTGATCATCATCACCTCGTGCGTGGTGATCGCCAACCTCGTCTCCGACCTGCTCTACAGCAGGCTCGACCCACGCATCCAGAAGTAACAGGGACGACAAGCCATGGTCACCACCACCGCACCCGCCGCCGGCGTCTGGGGCACCATCTGGCAGGGCATCACCCGCAGCACCAGCGGTTTCATCGGACTCTGTCTGGTCCTGGGCGTCCTGTTCTTCTCCTTCGTCGGTCCGCTGCTCATCGACACCCACAACCCCACCGACGTCACCAAGATCTGGGGGGCGCCCAGCGCCGAACACTGGCTCGGTACCAACCACCAGGGCAAGGACACCTTCACCCAGCTCGTCCTCGGTGGACGCGAACCCATTTGGGTCGGCTTCGTGGCCGCCCTCATCACCGTCGCCATCGCCGTCGTCCTCGGCGCCGTCGCCGGCTACGTCCGGGGCCGGATCGACCACTTCCTCCTCCAGCTCACCGACATCACGATGACCATCCCGTTCATCGTGCTGATGCTGGTCATCGCCTCCTTCTACCGAACCTCCTCGCCGCTGGTCGTCTCCTTCATCATCGGCCTGGTCACCTGGCCGTTCCTGATGAGATCGATCCGCGCCCAGGTACTCAGCCTCAAGGAACGCGAGTTCATCGAGGCCGCGCGTCTACAGGACCTGGGCACCGCGCGCATCCTCTTCGTCGAAGTCCTGCCCAACATGGCGGGCTACATCTTCATCAACTTCATCATCGCCATCACCAACGCGATCTACGCCGTCGTCGGCATGTACCTGCTCGGCCTGCTGCCCAGCACCGCCGACAACTGGGGCCTGATGATCCAACAGGCCTGGGACAACAACGCCTTCCTGCTTCCCCAGGCCGCACCCTTCCTCATCGCCCCCATGGTCATGATCATGCTCTTCCAGATCGGGCTGGTCACCATGACCCGCTCCCTGGAACAGGCCCTCAACCCACGACTCCGGGACAGGTGAGCCCCGTGAACGACCTCCCCGCCACCCCGGACACCGACGACGGTGCCCTATTGTCCGTACGCGGCATCGACGTCGGCTACCGGACCGGACGAAAGAGCCACGTCATCGCCGCACACGAGGTCTCCTTCGACCTCCACCCCGGCCAGTCCATGGCCCTGGTCGGTGAGTCCGGCTGCGGCAAGACCACCCTGGGTCTGGGCCTGCTCCGCCTGCTTCCACGCACCGGCGTCATCCCCCGGGGGCAGATCCTCTTCCGGCGCAAGGACGGTGTCCGCGTCGACGTTCGCACCCTGGAGAAGGAGGAGCTGCGCCGCTTCCGCTGGAACGAGGCGGCCATGGTCTTTCAGGGCGCCATGAACGCCTTCAACCCGGTGCTGCGCGTCCAGGACCACTTCCTCGATACCTTCCGCGCCCACGAGAACGGGCGCAGGCGCTCCCGCAAGGAGATCCTCGAACACTCCGCCGAACTCCTGGAGATGGTCAGGCTCGACCCCGCCAGGGTCTTGACCGCCTTCCCACACGAACTCTCCGGCGGTATGCGCCAGCGCAGCCTCATCGCCCTGGCCCTGGCCCTGAAGCCTCAGTTGCTGATCCTCGACGAGCCCACCACCGCCCTGGACCTGCTCACCCAACGCTCCATCGTGGAACGCCTGACCGAACTGCGCGAGCAGTTGAGCTTCTCGATGCTCTTCATCACCCACGACCTGGGCCTGGCCGCCGAACTCGCCGATCGCGTGGGAACCATGTACGCGGGGCGGCTCATCGAGACCGGCACCACCCGCGACATCTTCCACCGTGCGCGGCACCCCTACACCTCGGCGCTGATCGACTCCGTGCTCCCGGTCGTGGGCGATCTGCGCGTGCCCACACCGCTCCCCGGAGGGCCACCCGGCCTCCACACCCTGCCCGAAGGTTGTCCCTTCGCTCCTCGCTGCGCGCACGCCCTCACCGACTGCGCCACCACCCGTCCCGCCCTGGACGTGCTCACCCCCCGTGACCGAGGGCTGAGCCACACCGCGGCCTGCCTGCGCTCCACCGACTCCGAACTCCACGCCGAGGGGGCCCCTCGATGATCGACCACACCATCGACTCCAACGAGGCGGCCGGGCTCGCCCACCGAGCGGACACCGCCGCTCACCACCGCGCGGAGCCGCCCGTGCTCACCCTCAAAGGCCTCCGACAGACCTTCAAGACCCCACGAGGGGACGTACCCGCCGTGGCCGGGGTCGACCTGGAGGTCCGCCCCGGGCAAGTGCTGTGTCTGGTGGGCGAGTCCGGTTGCGGCAAGACCACCACCGCGCGCATGGCCGCCGCCCTGACCGAACCCACGGCCGGTTCCGTGCTCTTTCGAGGTAAGGACGTCGCGGAGATGGACCGAACCGAACGGGCCGCCTTCCGCCGCTCGGTCCAGTACATCCATCAGGACCCCTACGCCTCCCTCAACCCGGTCCGCACCGTCTACTCCACGGTCTCCGCCGGTCTGCGCCGCCACAAGCTGGTCGCGAGCCACGCCGAGGCCAGGCGTGTCACCACCGAACTCCTCGAACGCGTCGACCTCGTCCCGGCCGAGGACCACCTCGACAAGTACCCGCACCAGATGTCCGGGGGACAGCGCCAACGCGTCGCCATCGCCCGAGCCCTGGCGATGAATCCCGAGGTGATCATCGCCGACGAGTCCACCTCCATGCTGGACGTGTCCATCCGGGTCAGTCTCCTCAACACCCTCGGCAGGCTCCGCGACGAACTCGGTGTCGGCTTCCTGTTCATCACCCATGACCTCGCCGTGGCCAAGTACTTCGCCTGGCAGGGCGAGATCGCCGTCATGTACCTGGGCAAGGTCGTGGAACGGGGCACCGCCCCCCGGGTGATCAACGACCCACGACACCCCTACACCAAGGCGCTCATCTCCGCCGTGTGCGAACCCGACCCCGACCTGGTCCGGAAGGAACGGGTACGGCTGCGTGGCGCCGACATCCCCGACCTCACCGATCTGCCCTCGGGCTGCGACTTCCACCCACGTTGCCCGCTCTACGAGGAGGGTGACTGCGATTCCGTACGCCCCCCGCTGGTGCGCGGCCACGACCGGCTGCTCGCCTGCCACGTGGCCACCCGGAGGTGAGGCGGTCTTGCTGCTCCTCCTCGGGCGCTTCGGCGTCTTCGTCGGAGTCTTCCTTCTCATGGCCTGCACCCTCATGACCGTGTTCACGTCCCCCGGCACAGCCGAGTTCGTCATCAGCGTCCTCACCATCGGTGTCGGCCTGGCCGTCCTCGTCCTCGGTCTGATCGCCCTCCTCTTGGAAAGGAAGCGTCAAGAATGACCTCCAACCCCCTTCGTAACGCGTTCCAGCAGGATCTGAGCAGACGCCGTCTGCTCAGGGCCGTCGGTTTCGGAGCGGCCGGGGCCGCCGGCGCCGGAGTGCTGTCGGCCTGCTCCGGTGCCGACTCCGGGTCGGAGGAGACCACCCGCTTCGTCGGGGTCCACGACTTCGACATCGACGCCCAGACCAAGAACGTGCACGTGGAGGACGGCGCCCTGCTGATGAACTCGGTCTACAAGGACCTGTTCATGTGCACCGGCGCCATGTTCGACTGGGGCACACACGAATGGGAGTACCTCCTCTTGGAGGGGCACGAGTGGGACGGGAACAATCTCATCGTCTCGCTGAAGTCGGGCCTGGAGTGGAGTGACGGCACCGGCTTGGACGCCGACGACATGATCCGCAGCTACGCGATGCGGGTCTTGGAGGCTCCGCCGTGGGGCTTGGGTTTCCCGCAGGTGAAGGACCTGGAAAAGCTCGACGCCCAGAGCGTGCGTCTGGGCTTCGATGACGTCTTCCCCAACATCGAGCGCAGCATCCTCAAACACCGCATCGTCTCCAAGATCACCTACGAGGGCTTCGGTGAGCGTGCCCTGAAGATGGTCAACGATGGTGTCCGTCAGGGCGACGACGAGCACGGCGAGTGGAACGCCGAGTTCATCGAGTTCAATCCGGACTCGATCATCGCCAGCGGCCCCTACAAGTTCGACGACGCCCAGATCTCGGACGCGCGCATCACCCTGGTCAAGAACGAACACGGCTATCTGGCCGACACGGTCCTGTTCGACGAGGTCGTGGTGCACAAGGGCGACAATCGCCAGTCGGCCCTGCTGGTTCAACAGGGCGAAGTCGACTACTCGACCATGGCCCCCTCCGCCGCCGACCAGCAGGCGTTCCAGGGGGTGGAGGGCTTCCGCTGGATCGAGCACGCCGGCTACGCGGGCGCGGGCATCATGTTCAACTACGCCGCCAAGCCCGAGCTGAAGGACGTGCGGGTGCGCAAGGCCCTGGCCTACGTCCTGGATGGTGACCAGATCGGTCAGGTCGCCCGTGGTGAGGCCTACAGCCGGGTCGAGCACTACGCGGGTCTGGCCGACATCCAGGCGGAGGAGATCTTCACCGCGCAGGAGCTCGCCGAGTTCGAGAACTACGACCAGGACCAGGACAAGGCCAAGGAGCTGCTGGAGGACGCCGGCTGGACCCTGAAGGACGGCAAGTGGTATCTGCCGGACGGTGAGGAGGCGAGTTTCGAGGTCATCGGTGTCTCCGGCTGGGGTGACTTCGAACTGACCGCCACCCAGGTGGAGGAGGCCTGGAACGATTTCGGGATCAAGACCGAGGCCCGTAACGTTCCGGAGGACAACCCGTGGGGCATCTGGGGTGCCGGTGACTTCGAGGTCGCGGTCCGTCACTGGGGCAACCCGGAACAGCCCGACCACTGGGGTGCGTTCCAAATGAACTTCTTGACCGAGAACGCCGGCACCGAGGACTCTCCGGGGCAGTCCTTCGACCTGAACGTGGAGAGTCCTTCTCAAGGCGAAGTGGACCTGGCCGAGTTGGTGGAGACCGCGCAGCGTGCCCAGAGTGAGGAAGAGCAGCTGGAGGCACTGAAGACGATGGCGATCGTCTTCAACGAGCTACTGCCCCGCGTCCCGCTGTGGACGTACAAGTACCTGTCTCCGGTGGTCGAGGGGGTCCGGGTCGAGGAGTTCCCCCAAGAGGACGCCCCGGGTTCCCAGAACGAGCAGTACCAGGACAACCACGTGATCCTGGCGCTGATGAAGGGCGAACTGCGCCCGGTCGAATGATCGGCTGAGCGGTGACCGGTGGGGCGGGCGTCGACCGACACCCGCCCCACCGATGTGCGCAAAAAGTGAAGATTACGGTCTTTGGTGGAGTTGTTTAGATAACGTCCATTTATGCGCGCTCGGGGTGAATCAAGAAGGTCCTCACGTTCGCTTCCGGCCCGTCTCCACGGGTGTTCCCCTCCGCGTTCGCGGTGGCCCTTTCTCCATCGCTCTCTGCTCCTTGGTCTCCAAAAGGGACGGGCACCCCACACCGAGGACCTGGGTGAACTCGAAAGAGGTGTGGCCTTGGGGGCGTGCGCCGACGCGAATGCGCCCCCTTGTGAGCCTTCGAGGGATTTACGGCGGGCGGTGATCCCTTCACACGAAGAATCGCGCCGATGTCCGAACCCGGAGCGGGTGCGTGCTCGTTCGCGCGATGCCCGCGGGGCGACCACAACGATAACCGGTCGGTCGAGGGGTGAACCGGAAGACCGGAATTTCGATCCCCTCGCCGATGAAGACGAGAGCGAGGCCGACCCGCGACCCCGGCCGTGCCGCGATCCCGTCTCCATCGCCGAGCCCGTCACCCATCCGCTCCGCGCCGTCCGAGGATCGATCGCTGCGGCACCGGGGCCTGGCGCCCGAGCCTTCGGGGCGGGCGGCGTGCGATCGGTCACAGACCGGTGACCCCTGGCAAAAATCGGACAACTAGCATGTAAGTACGCAAAAAGATCTTGATCAGAAATTCATTTCTCTTCCGTTTTCGCACGTCACGAGCGTTTCTGGAGGATTATTCCGGGAGCTTCTTCGATTCTTCTGTCAACCAGGGCGTACTTTGTTAGTCTGTCGAACCGAACGACGGTTCCCGGTGGAAGAACAGGAATTGTGCGAAGTGAGCGCACTCGTCCTCCGGAACGGGGGTCGGGCACCTCGTCTGGTGCCGGACCTCTTGCTTCCTCGTTGCCACCGTGACCGTCGAGGCGTTCCCCCGGCGATCGGAACGTCTGGCCGTCCAGGGAACCGATCGCGGTCCCCATAGCGGCTTCCTCCCTGGTCAGGGTGGTGGTGCGGGACCACCGCCGATCCGCCCACCTGATTCGAGGAGACGAGATTGTGGCGCAGGAGCAGTCACCGCGCGAACGCGATGATCGACCCCTGGCCAAGATGATGTCGACGGAGGGTGGGCGTGGAACCAGGCGTGAAGGACGGTTCCGCCGAGCCATCGCCCGAATGGTCAAGTCCCAGGAACCCCCGTCACCGGAGACCCAGCGAGGACATCCCGTGCATAAGCCCGTGCATTCGCACTCGCACAACCCCGATCCCACGTCGGACGGCGAGGCCACACCCGCGTCGGAGCCGCCCACCGGACCGTTCTCCGCGCCCGCCGAGAGCGGGTACCGTCCCGCTTCCCGGGTGAGCGTCCCCAATCCCTATACGACCAAAAGGACCGAGGTCGACGACGTCGACACCGGAGCCGAACCGGTCGCTCAGTGGCGCGGTGTCGGCCTCGACGAGCCCGAGCCGCGCAGTAAGCCCGCCCTCGCCACAACGGACACCATGACCGACAACCCCGCCTCATCCGAGCGCACGGAGCGGCCCTCGGCCCCCGTGGCGCCACCCGTCCCGGAAGCGGTCGAACAACGCACCGCCCCACAGGAGCGGCCCCGACCGGAACCGGGCCCGGGCGTCCACGGCCAGGCCCCCGCCGAGACCCACCCCCACGGGTCGCAGGCCCAAAGGTCCCAGGAGGCCTCCATGCCCGAGCAGCGGCCCGAGGCCGACCGGAACCAGGGACATCACGTGCCGCCGTACACCGGCCCGGCGTCCCCTGACCAATGGTCCTCGCAGACTCCCCCGAACCATCGGCCACCACAGGCTCCCACGGTCGGTCGAGATCCCTACGCCCACCCTCCGCAGCCCTTTGGTGGGCCCCCGCCCCAGGAGACTCCCCGGCAGGCGTCCGACCCCCAGGCCCCGGGCCAAGGTCAGGCACCGTACGGATACCAGGGTCATCCGGGCCAGTACGGGTACCAGGGCCACCCAGGGCACCACGAACCCGGTGGCCCCTACCAACGGCCGCCCCACGAGGGGTACGCGCCGCATGGCCACCCGCAGGGCTATCAGGGCTACCCGAGGGTCGACCATCCGGGCATGCCGCACTACCCGATGCCGCAGCCGGCCCCCTATCCGCAGCCGATGGTCTCCTACCAGAGCGCCTACCCGGCGCCCTACCAACCGCCCGGCTACGTCCTTCCGGGGCAGCCCGTGATCTACTCGGGCCAGCAGTTCCCCTCCTACGGCCAGCCCGTCCAGCACGTCATCGTGCTCGCCGCCGGACAGCAGCCACAGGTGATCTCGGCCGAATCGGTCGCCACCCTGTTCGCCGAACGTGCCGAGACGACCACCTCCGAGGAGGTGCGAACGAACAAGGAGCTCACCCGCTCCGATCCGGAATCGGAGGCCCCCGAGCCCGCCTCCGAAGCGGGCGAAGCCGCAGAAGCCGCCACCGAGACTCCACAGGTGGAGGAGTCCGTTCCGGTCACCGAGGAGGAACCGGCCACCGACACGGCCGGCCCGAAGGCCTCCGAAACCGTCTTCGAGACTCCGCGCAGCACCCAGGGCGACCTGCTCAACGAAGCGCTGGCCGGCCTGGCCATGCGCGACCTGTCCCTGGTCGATGCCCTGCTGGAGATGGTTGAGGAACTGGAGACCGAAGCCCAGGATCCCGATCTGCTCGACAAGCTCTTCCAGATCGACAACTTCGCGACCCGTATGCGGCGCAACGGGGAGAACCTCCTGGTACTGACCGGGCACGATGGCGGAGAGTCCGACGCCCACGACGAGATCGTCCCGTTGCTCGACGTCACCCGCGCCGCCACCTCGGAGATCAAGGACTATCCCAGGGTCAGTCTGGGCAAGATCCCGCAGAGCTCCATCACCGGTCTGGCCGCCGACGACATCAGCCACCTACTCGCCGAACTGTTGGACAACGCCACCGCCAACTCGCCCGAGCATTCCCAGGTGGTGATCAGCGCCCAAGAACTGAACGACGGGCGCCTGATGATCATCGTCGAGGACGAGGGTGTGGGCATCCCCGAGGCCCAGTTGGCCGAACTCAACGGTCGGTTGAGCCGCGAACCGGTCCTGGACGACAACGTGCCCAAGCACATGGGCCTGTACGTGGCCGGTCGGATCGCGCGCAAGCACGGCCTGGAGACCCGCTTGGAGGCCCGTTCCTTCCGGGGGATCAGCGCCTACACGATCATCCCCAAGGAACTCCTGCGGGTGGCCACTCCCAAGCAGCCCGGCCAGAACCGTATCTCCACGATCTCCAGCGTGAGCGCGCCCGTGACACCGACCGGACCGACCTCGACGCAGTCCATCAACGGCAACGCCGGCAAGGGCCTCGGCGGCGTGGAGCAGCCCAAGGGCGGTTCCTCCGCGGTCACGGCGGCGGGGTTGCCTCGACGTAGCGCCACCCCGCATGGTTCGCCGCTGCGGATGGTGCGCAACCCAGGTGCGCTCTCCGACACCCCGCCACCCAAACGCGAGGACACTCCACCGCGACTCACCGGAGAGGCTCGCGCCGAGCAGATCCGTGACGAGATCGGGGACTTCCTCGACGGGGAACGCGCCGCGCTCGAAGGCGAGGACCTCGAGGGTGACAAGGAATGACGTCCACCGGAAAAGACGACGCTCAGGGTCGGACCCCCGAACCTCAGCGAAAACCCCCAGCGAACACGAATTTCGGCCGAGGCAGGTAGAGCACAAGCATGACTGAACCCAACAACGACAGCGTCGAGAACTTCTCCTGGCTCATCGACCGGTTCGTCCGGGACGTGCGCGGTGTCGAGCACGCCGTGGTGGTCTCCTCCGACGGCCTGGTCCTGACCCACTCCAGTGACTTTCCCGAGGAGCACGCCGAGCAGCTCGCGGCGATCGCCAGTGGTCTGCACAGCCTGGCGGTGGGGGGGGGCCAACATGTTCCAGCGTGGCGAGTGCGAGCAGCTGCTCGTACGTTTCAACCACGGCCACCTCTTCATCATGGCCATCAGTGACGGTTCCTGCATGGCGGTGCTCACCGCCCCCGGTACGGAACTGAAGATCGTCGGTTTCCAGATGGCCAAGCTCGTGGACAACGTCGCCCACGTGCTCACGCCGCAGCTGCGTTCGCAGTTGCGCGAGGTCATCCAGAACTGACGACGGTGTTCCGTGACGGTTCGGTAGGAATGAGGTTGCCTCGGCTATGAGCTTTCGAAGGCGAAGGAGTAATCGTGTTCGCCCGTTCACCTTCACGGGTGGACGCACGCGGTCACGGCATCCGCTGATGGTGCAGACCCTGGTCTCGACGTCCGAGCCAGGGCAGGAACCCCCTGGCACACTTATGCCGGAGTCGACCAATATCTACAAGCTGTGCCGGGAGACACGGTCTCTCGCCGAGGTCTCGGCCGAGCTGAACATCCCCTTGGGTGTCACCCAGGTCCTGATCAGTGACCTGGCGGAACAGGACCTGGTGTACATCCACCCGACCATCACCGGCAGCAGTCCATCCGAAAACCAGGTTCTGGAAAGGGCTCTTCGTGGTCTCGAACGACTTTTCCAGTGACAGCAGGTCGAATCGTAAGAAGATGTCGAGCAAGATCGTCATCGCCGGTGGCTTCGGTGCCGGCAAGACGACCTTGGTGCGCTCGGTGTCGGAGATTCCACCGGTCACGACTGAAGCGATCATGACCGAGGCCAGCGTCGGACACGACGACACCTCGGTCACCCCCGACAAGACGACCACCACCGTCGCGATGGACTTCGGACGCATCACCATCGACGACGAACTGGTCATGTACATGTTCGGCACACCGGGCCAGGCACGGTTCTGGTTCATGTGGGACGATCTCGTTCGTGGCGCCGTCGGTGCCGTCGTGGTGGTCGACTGCCGAAGGCTCGCCGATTCCTTCGACGCCGTCGACTACTTCGAGACGAACAAGCGCATCCCCTACATCGTGGCGCTCAACAAGTTCGAGGGGCGCCTCGACTACACCGCCGAGCAGGTCCGAGAAGCTCTGGAGATCAGCCCGGAAGTGCCGATCATCGACTTCGACGCCCGCCATCGGATGTCCGGCGGCGAAGTGCTCAAGTCGTTGTTGCGGTATGCCCTCAAGCACAACCAGGCGAGCGAGCCCGTCGCCTGACGGGTGGGGAGGTCCCGGACGTCCGAGCTCCTCCGACCCGTAGATTCCCCAGGAAAGTAAGCGACACATGCGCAAGATCCTTATCGTCGGCGCCGGTCACGCCGGCCTGCACCTGGCCCACGGGCTTTTGACCCATGGCTACGACGTCACGGTGATCACGGGACAGTCCTCATTGGAGATCCGTACGGGGCGACCGTCGATCAGCCAATACACCTTTCCCACCGCCCTTGAGCATGAACGGGCTCAGAACCTGGATCTGTGGAGCGCTCTGTCTCCCCAGATCCGGGAGCAGATTCTGTTCCTACACCCGGAATCGGGTGGGCCCATGAAGGTCAAGGGACGTACCGGCCACAACAACGACTACGTCGTCTCCGTCGACCGGCGGGTGAAGATGGCCGACTGGCTGGAGTTCTTCGAGGACCGGGGCGGCAAGGTGGTCATCCATGGTGTCACGGTGACCGACCTGGACTACTTCTCGCGAATGTTCGATCTCATCGTGGTCGCCGTTGGTACGGGGGAGCTCGGCCAGTTGTTCGACTACGACACCAGTCGTTTCAGCGGCGCTCGAAAGCGTGCGATCTCCCAAGCCTATGTCCGGGACGTGTGGCCGCCTGATGGTGAGGACGAGAACGTGGGATGGGGGTCGAGCACGGCCGCCGCAGGCACCATCGCGCTCTTTCCCGTCCTCTCAAAGGAGGGCCCTTGCCACAGTCTATTGTTGGTGGACAAGCACGGTGGCCCCATGGACGCCTGGCCGGATCGCCCGGGGCCCGAAGAGCAGTTGAGGCGGATGAAGGATCTGCTCCGCCAGTACGATCCCTTGACCTATGAGCGTATGCGTGACGCCCAACTGATCGATGGCAACAGCACCCTGATCGAGGAGTTGACTCCGCAGGTGCGCAACCCGGTGGGGGTTCTCCCTTCGGGCGGGCGTGTGCTGGGAATGGCCGACGTGGTGGTCACGATGGACCCCTACGTGCTCCAGAGCTGGAACAACTCGACCCGGTGTGCTCTGGCCTATATGGACGCCATTATGGCCCATGGAGACCGCCCCTTCGATGAAGAGTTCCTGGTCAACACCTTCGACCGGTTCTGGGAGTTCGGACTGCACAATCAACACTGGGCGGAGTTGTGCTCGTCACTGTGGGACGCCGGAGATCTGCCGGCCTATTTCTACGATGTCGTTGGTCACGCGCAGAAATACCCGGAGATCGGTGATCGGTGGATTCAGGGATGGGACTACCCGCCGGACTACCAGAAATGGCTCCTGGATCCGGAGCTCTCCGCCGCTTACCTGGCCGAGGTTCGCGCCCGCAACGGAGACTGAACCCGCGCCCCTCTAGCACATCGAGCCCCTGGCGTAACCGCTGGGGGCTCGTCTTCTTTTCCGCCTGGTTTCGGGCCGCTTGCGACAGTGTCCTGAAAGGAGGAAATCAATGTCCGAAAACATGTATTTTGTTGTCATGTGTCGTGAGTGGCGGATACGATCCAGGCGTTTGCTGACCAAAACCGTTCTTGGCGGTGGGTGATATCCGTGTTCCCGGGATCCGGAAACCCCTCCCCCCGCTTCGACCGCCAAGGCCCCCGGTGTAACCTCCGGGCCGTGTGCGAGTCGGATACAAACGACCCAGTAATTCCTTTCTGACCTGCGAAGAAGTCATTTGGGCCGTGCATTTGCACTGGAAGATCGCCCCGCCTGCCTTCGACCGGGCGCGTGGGCCGGGCGGCGCCCAGGGGTGCGCGGAAGCGAGCAGCGGAGGCGACGATGGTGACGGGCACACAAGCACCCCCGAGGCCCGACGAGTTGGTGGCCGTGGTGGGCTTGTCCTGCCGGCTTCCCGGTGCGGCCACACCCGATGCGTTCTGGCGTCTGCTGTGCGAGGGCCGTGAGGCGATCGGTGCACCCCCCGAACGGCTGGGGGGGTCCTCCGGCGCGCGGGACGAACGTTGGGGTGGCTACCTGGACCGGGCCGAACACTTCGACGCCGCCTTCTTCGGGATATCAGAGGACGAGGCGTTGGCGATGGATCCGCAACAACGCCTCATGCTCGAACTGAGCTGGGAGGCCGTGGAGAACTCCCGCCGCGCCCCCGACTCGCTGCGCGACACCCGTACGGGGGTGTTCACCGGTGCCATCGCCGACGACTACGCGCTTCTGCGCCAAGGCTCCGGGAACGTCGGCATGAACCACCACAGCCTGGCCGGGACCCAACGCGGCATGATCGCCAACCGGGTCTCCTACGCCCTCGGGTTGAGCGGGCCCAGCCTGACGATCGACGCCGGACAGTCCTCATCCCTGGTCAGCGTGCACATGGCCGCTGAAAGCCTACGCAGGGGCGAGTCCGACCTGGCCTTGGCGGGCGGTGTGAACCTCATCCTCGTACCGGAGAGCACCGACAGTGTCGATCGGTTCGGTGGACTGTCCGCGGATGCGCGCTGCTACACCTTCGACGAACGGGCCAACGGCTACGTCCGAGGTGAAGGTGGGGCCGTACTGGTTCTGAAGTCGCTGGATCGGGCCCTGGCCGACGGCGACCGAGTGCACGCGGTGCTGCGTGGCGGCGCCGTGAACAACTCCGGACGGACTCGAGCCCTCTCCCGGCCCGAGGTCGCGGGACAGGCGGCCGTACTACGAGCCGCCCACGCCCACGCCGGAGTGGACCCGGCGCGCGTGGGGTACGTGGAGTTGCACGGCACCGGGACTCGGGCCGGCGATCCGGTGGAGGCGGCGGCGCTCGGTTCGGTGTTCGCCGACACCCGTAACGATCCGCTGCGTGTGGGGTCGGTCAAGACCAATATCGGTCACCTGGAAGGCGCGGCGGGCATCGTCGGTCTGCTCAAGGTGGTGCTGAGCCTGTCCCACGGCCAGTTGCCGCCCAGCCTCAACTACGAACGCCCCAACCCCGCCATCGACATGGACGGGCTCCGTCTGGCCCCACAGGTCACCCGTGAGCCCTGGCCCGCGCAGACACCGTTCGCGGGGGTTTCGTCCTTTGGGATGGGCGGTACCAACTGTCACCTGGTGCTGGGGCCGCCACCCCGGACCTCCGATGGCGTCCCGGGTGGCGACGGGCATCTCGATCCCGTGCCCTGGGTGCTCTCGGCGCGCTCCGAGCAGGCGTTGCGAGAGCAGGCGTCGGCGCTGCACCGGTTCGTGTCCGCACGCCCCGGGGTGCGTCCTGAGGACGTGGGTGTCTCCCTGGCCACCACCCGCACCGTCTTCGAACACCGCGCGGTGATCTTGGCCTCTGGGGAGAGTGCCGCCCACGATCTGGAGTCGGTGCGCCCGTCCGTGGTGCCCAACACCGACCGTGCACGACTCGGCCCGGTCCTGGTCTTCCCCGGGCAGGGCGGTCAATGGGCCGGAATGGCTCGTGACCTGCTGGACGGTCAGGACGTACTGTCCCGCATGTTCACGGCGCGACTACGCCGGTGTGAGCGGGCGCTGGAGCCCTACGTGGACTGGTCGCTGACCCAGGTACTGCGCGGTGACGCCCAGGCCCCGACCCCGGTGGGTCCGGGAGCGCGCGTGGACGTGGTTCAGCCGGTGCTGTGGGCGCTGATGGTCTCCTTGGCCGGGGTGTGGTCGGACCTGGGAGTGGAGCCCGCAGCGGTGGTCGGCCATTCGCAGGGTGAGATCGCGGCGGCCTGTGTGGCCGGCGCGCTATCCCTGGAGGACGGGGCCCGGGTGGTGACGCTGCGCAGTCGCGCTCTACGCGGCTTGGCCGGCACGGGGGCGATGGCCTCCTTCGGGATGAGCGAGTCCGCGGCGGAGGGACTGGCGGCACGCCACGACGACCTGCACGTGGCCGTGGTGAACGGGCCCGGGTCCGTGGTCCTCTCGGGTGCTCCTCGGTCAGTGCGCGAGGCCGTCCACGAGGCGGAGGAACGCGGTCGACGGGCGGCCTTGGTGGACGTCGACTACGCCTCGCACTCGACGCACGTGGAACGCATCCGTGACCGGGTACTGGACCACCTGGACGGGCTTCGGCCCCGCCAGGCGCGCGTCCCCTTCTTCTCCACGCTCACCGGCGATGAACTCGACACCGCGCGCACCTCGCTGGATGGTGACTACTGGTACTCCAACCTGCGTAACCGGGTGCGATTCGCCCAGGCCGTGGGGGAGTTGGTCGAGCGGGGACACGACACCTTCATCGAGGTCGGTCCGCACCCGGTGTTGGTCTTCGGGATCGAGCAGATCCTGGAGAACGCCGGGATCGAGGGTCGGGTCTTGGAGACCCTGCGCCGGCACGAGGGCGACGCCCAACAGTTCCTCACCGGTATCGCCCGCGCCTTCACCGCCGGGGTCGACGTCGACTGGGGTCGGTTGTTCGAAGGAACCGGGGCGCGAGTGATCGACTTGCCCACCTATCCGTTCCAGCGCACCCGGCTGTGGCCGGACACGTCCGCCGTCGAAGTGGGGGCGATCAGGGGCCCGGGTGCCGGAGCAACGGAGAGGGAGCCCGACGAGGGGGCCGCGGGCACCGCCCCCGTGTGGGATCACGAAGACCTCCTCACCCTGGTCGGTGAGCACGCCACGAGGCTGCTCGGCGTCGACGAACCGGACCAGGGGTGGCCAGGCGTCGCCTTCCGCGACATGGGTTTCGATTCGGTGTTGGCGGTGGAGCTGCGCAACCGACTGTCCGAGGACACCGGTCTGAAACTGGCCTCCACCCTGCTCTACGACCACCCCGACCCCGAACGGCTGGTGGACTTCCTGGTCGACGAACTGGAGCGTGCACCGGTTCGGACGTCCCGCCCATCCTCGGCCGCCGACGCCACCCGAGCCACCACCGCGTCCGCGACCAGGGCCATGGCGACCCACCCCGCACCGGTCGAGGACGATCCGGTCGCCATCACCGCGATGGCCTGTCGCCTACCAGGCGGGGTACGTAGCCCCGAACAGCTATGGCGTCTGGTCGACGAGGGCGTCGACGCCACCGGCCCCTTCCCCGACAACCGGGGCTGGGACCTGGAAGGCATCTACGACCCCGAGCCCGGCACTCCGGGGCGCACCTACACACGGCGTGGGGGGTTCCTGTACGACGCCGACCTGTTCGACGCCGACTTCTTCGGTATCAGCCCACGTGAGGCCGAGGCGATGGACCCCCAGCAACGTCTGCTGCTGGAGACCTCCTGGGAAGCCATCACCCGTGCCGGCCTCAGCCCGGAGGAGGTACGCCGGAGCCAGATCGGGGTGTACGTCGGTGCGATGCCCACCGAATACGGGCCGCGTCTGGGCGACCCGGGGAGCGGTACCGACGGCGGGTACCGGCTCACCGGTAGCACCCTGAGCGTGGCCTCCGGGCGCATCGCCTACGTGCTCGGTCTGCACGGCCCCGCCCTGACCATCGACACTGCTTGCTCGGCGTCGTTGGTGGCTCTGCACCAGGCCGCCGGTGCGGTCCGACGTGGCGAATGCGAGATGGCGCTGGCCGGTGGGGCCACGGTCATGGCCGGCCCCGGTATGTTCCTGGAGTTCTCCGCTCAGCGAGGGCTGTCTCCGGACGGGCGCTGCCGGGCCTTCAGTGGCGACGCCGACGGCACCGCATGGGCCGAAGGCGCCGGGATGCTGCTGTTGGAGCGGCTTTCCCAGGCCCGACGCGCCGGTCGCCCCGTGCTGGCCCTGATCCGGGGCAGCGCCGTCAACTCCGACGGCGCCAGCAACGGGCTCACCGCCCCCAACCGGGACGCCCAGGAACGGGTGATCCGTCAGGCACTGGCGGACGCCGGTCTGTCGCCCTCCGACATCGACGCCGTGGAAGCGCACGGAACCGGCACCAGGCTCGGCGATCCCATCGAAGCACGTGCTCTGATCAGCGTCTATGGGGGTGAACGCCCCGACCATGACGACGCCGAGCTGCGCTTGGGGTCGCTCAAGTCCAACATCGGCCACGCCCAGGCCGCCGCCGGCGTGGCCGGAGTGATCAAGACCGTGGAGGCGCTGCGGCACGGCCGCCTGCCTCGTACCCTGCACGCCGACGACCCCACCGGCGAGGTCGAGTGGGAGGGGAGCGGGGTGCGTCTGCTCACCGAAGGGGAGGCCTGGCCCGATACCGGGCGGCCACGTCGTGCGGCCGTGTCCTCCTTCGGGATCAGCGGTACCAACGCCCACATGGTCCTGGAGGGAGTAGCCGAAGAGGGTGCCCCGGTCACCGTTTCCGAGGACCCCTTCGACCGGAGCCGTCACTGGGTCGGGACCGGCGCGTCCGCCGTCACCGCACCCGGCCCTGAAGCGGAGCCGCTGTTGGACGACGGCCTCGAACTCGTCGATGGGGGAGTGGTGTTCGCCGGCCGCATCGGCGACACCGACCAGCCTTGGGTGCTCGACCATCGTCTGCTGGGCCGGACGGTTCTGCCGGGGACCGCCCTGGTGGGGCTGGCCGCCCACGCCGGGGCCCGTGTCGGAGCCCACGACGTGGCCGAACTGACACTGGAAGCGCCCTTGGTGCTGCCCCGGGGCCGAGCCACTCGTCTACAGGTGAGCGTGGCCGCCCCCGATGAAAGGGATCGTCGCGCGGTGTCCGTGTACTCTCGGGCACGGGGCGAGGACGGGTGGACCAGGCACGCCTCCGGACTGTTGGAGCCCCGAGACGGCCAGGACGCACCGGCGACCGTGCCTTGGCCACCGCCGGGGGCCGTGGCCGAGGACTTCGACCCGGACGCGGACTACGCCCGATTGGCGCGGCGCGGCTACACCTACGGTCCCGTGTTTCGAGGGCTGCGGTCCGTGTGGCGTGGTGAGGGTGCTCTGCTGGCCGAGGTCGCCATACCGGACACGCAGGAACGTTCCTGGCCCTTCCAAGGCACCCACCCGGCGCTCTTGGACGCCGCCCTGCACGCGGTACTGCTTTTCACCGGGGAAACGAAAGCGCCCACACTCGTGCCCTTCGCCTGGTCGGGGGTCCGGTTCGTCGAGTGGGCCGGCGCGCCGGTCACCCGACTTCGGGTCTCCCTGGTGCCGCTGGGCGGTGATCGGTTCCGACTCACCGGAACCGCCGAGGACGGTTCGGTGCTCGTCACCGTCGACGAGTTGGTGCTCCGCCCGATCGGCGTGGACGGGTTGCCGCCGGCGCCCGGAGAGGAGCCCAGGCTCTACGAGGTGCGTTGGGAGCACATGCCCCTTCCGGTGCCGAATCCGGATCTGCCCACCGGCCTGGTCGGGCTGGCCGACATCACTCCGGAGATGGAGTCGGTTCCGGACGTGGTCTACGCCGAACTGCCCGCCGGCGTGGTCTACGCCGAGCATGACCCGGTTCCGGACTCCGTCCGTGAAGGACTGCGCTCGGTACTGGCCGCCATCCGCACCTGGCTGGACGACGAACGGTTCGCGCACGCCCGTTTGGCCCTGGTCACCTGGCGTTCCGTCGCCACACTGCCGGATGACCCGCTCAGTGGACTGATCGCCGCACCCGCCTGGGGACTGCTGCGCGCCGCCCAACGTGAGCACCCCGACCGCCTGATCCTGGTGGACTCCGATGGCTCCGAGGAGTCCCACCGGGTCCTGACCGCCGCCGTCCACCTGGGGGAACCTCAGGTGGCACTGCGAGGGGGGCGGCTGCTGGTTCCACGCCTGGAGCACGCCGTCGAAGAGGGGACGGTGACGCCGCCCTCCACCGCTTGGCGGGTGGACACCATGAAAGCCGGATCACTGGAGGGCGTGTCGTACATCAGCGCCCCGGAAGCCACCGCACCGTTGGCCGAGCACGAGGTACGTGTCGCGGTGCGCGCCGCTGGTGTGAACTTCCGTGACGTCGTTGTCGGCCTGGGTCTGGTGGAGAACGAAACCGGAATGGGGATCGAAGGCGCCGGGGTGGTGGTGGAGACGGGGGAACAGGTCACCGATCTGGCCCCCGGTGACCGGGTCACCGGCATGTTCGATGGCGCTTTCGGCCCCTTGGCCGTCGCGGACCGTCGCAGACTCGCCCGTATCCCCGAGGGATGGAGTTTCGAGGACGCGGCCGCCGTCCCGGTCGTCTACGCGACCGCCTACCACGGGTTGGTCGACCTGGCGGCGTTGCGCCCGGGGGAGAGTGTGCTGATCCATGCGGCGGCGGGTGGTGTGGGCCTGGCCGCCGTGCAACTCGCCCAGTACATGGGGGCGAGGGTGTTCGGTACCGCGAGCCCGCACAAGTGGTCGGTTCTGTCCGAGTACGGCTTGTCCGAGGATCGGCTGGCGTCCTCACGAACGCTGGACTTCGAACAGAGGATACGGGCGGCCAATGACGGCCGAGGTGTGGACGTGGTCCTGAACTCGCTCACCGGCGAGGCGGTGGACGCCTCCTTGCGGCTGTTGCGTTCTCCCGGAGATGGGGAAGGCCCCGGCGGCAGGTTCGTGGAGATGGGTAAGACCGACATCCGTTCGCAGGAGGAGGTCGCCGCCATCCACCCAGGGCGCGGATACCAGGCATTCAGCCTGCCGGACGTGGCCCCCGAACGGATCGGGCAGATGCTCGAACGGGTATTGGAACTGTTCGAGTCGGGAGCGCTCCAGCCTTCGCCCGTCACCGTCCACGACGTCCGCGATGTCGGGGCCGCCTTCCGCGCCCTGCAACGTGGTGAGACGGTCGGCAAGACGGTGCTGACCATTCCGGCGCCCTTCCCGCAGGACGGAACCGTTCTGGTCACCGGAGGTACCGGAACCCTCGGCCACCGGGTGGCACGCCACCTGGTCACCGGATACGGGGTGCGTCACCTGACCTTGATCAGCCGCAGTGGTGCCGCCGCCGAGGGCCAGGACGAACGTACCGATGAGCTGCGTGCCTTGGGCGCCGAGGTCGACGTGCAGTCCTGTGACGCAGCTGATCGGGTGGGGCTGTCCCGTCTCCTGGACTCGCTGGACCGTCCGTTGCGCGGAGTGGTGCACACCGCCGGTGTGCTCGACGACGCCACCGTGTCCTCCTTGACGGACGCACGGCTCGAACGAGTACTGCGGCCCAAGGTCGACGCCGCGTGGAACCTGCACGAGCTCACCGCTGATCTGGACCTGGGCGCGTTCGTGCTGTTCTCCTCGGTGGCCGGGGTGTTGGGCAATCCGGGACAGGCCAACTACGCCGCGGCCAACGTGTTCTGTGACGCGTTGGCTCATCATCGCCGCGTCCTGGGTCTGCCGGGCACGTCCCTGGCCTGGGGGCTGTGGGAAGAGAGCAGTGGGATGACCGGCCACCTGGATGGATCCGACCTGGCGGTGTTGGGGCGCGGCGGTTTGCTACCGATGCCCACCGACCGGGCACTGGCCCACATGGACACCGCGCTGTATCTGGATCGGGCGGTCTTCGTGCCCGCCCTGCTGGACCTGGAGAACGCTCCCGACCTGCACGTGCTTCGTGCGCTCACCGGCGGCACGGGGGCGACCGAGACCCGTGCCGGATCGGAGGGTTCCGGTCGGCGGAGCGTGTTCTCCTCCGATCACCTCGCAACGTTGCCCGAAGCCGAACGCGACCGGTTGCTGCTCACCGAGGTTCGTACGCACACCGCCGTGGTGCTGGGTCACGGAGAGGAGGGGGCCACCCGGATCACCGCGGACCGACCCTTCACCGAGCTGGGACTGGACTCCCTCACCGGGGTGGAGTTGCGCAACCGACTCGGTGAAGCCGTGGGTCTGCGCCTGCCCGCCACCGCCGTGTTCGACCATCCCACCCCGCGCGCCATGGCGCGCCTGATCATCGACCTCCTCCTGCCCCAGGAGGTCGAGACGACTGAAGAGACGGACGACCCCGGCGGCGAAAGCACTGACACGCTCGACGCCGGCGCCGAACAGGACGAGATCGACGAGATGGACCTCGACGACCTGGTCGACCTGGCGTTGCAGAGCCAGGGACCCACGACCCCGGGTGGACAGGAGAACTGATGTCTCACGACAATGACCGTCTCGTGGCGGCGCTCCGATCCGCGATGAAGGAGAACGCCAGGTTGCGAGAGGAGGCCCAGCGCCTTCCCGAGCCCATCGCCGTCGTGGGCATGGGTTGCCGACTGCCCGGTGGCGTGAACTCCCCCGAGGACCTCTGGGACCTGCTGGAGCGAGGCGAGGACGTGATCGGCCCGTTGCCTCGGGACCGTGGTTGGGACATCGACGCCTTGACCGGGGAGTCCGGTGACGCCCCGCGCTCGGCGATGCGCCAGGGCTACTTCCTGGACGACGTCTCGGCCTTCGACCCGGCCTTCTTCGGTATCTCGCCGAAGGAGGCCGAGGCGATGGACCCCCAACAGCGACTGATGTTGGAAGTGGCCTGGGAAACCGTGGAGCGATCCGGGATCGTCCCCGACAGCCTCGTCGGAAGCGACACCGGGGTCTACGTCGGCTCCATCACCCAGGAATACGGTCCCCCGCTCACCCAGGCCCCCGACGACGGATTCGCGATGACGGGCACCACCGGCAGTGCGGTCTCCGGGCGCGTGTCCTACACCTTGGGTTCGACCGGTCCCGCCTTGACGGTGGACACCGCCTGTTCCTCCTCCCTCGTAGCCGTGCAGATGGCCGTGCAGGCGCTGCGCGCGGGGGAGTGCTCCCTGGCCATCGCGGGCGGCACCACCGTCATGGTGGGACCGGGAGCGCTCACCGAGTTCACCCACTTGCGGGGGCTGGCCCCGGACGGACGATGCAAGGCCTTCGGCGCTGACGCGGACGGGGCCGGCTTCTCCGAGGGCGTGGGCGCCGTGATGCTGGAACGTCTCCGTGACGCCCGGCGCAACGGCCGTCGCGTCCTCGCCGTCATCCGGGGAGCCGCCGTCAACTCCGATGGCGCCTCCAACGGACTCACCGCGCCCAACGGGCCCTCACAGACCCGGGTGATCCGTAAGGCACTGGCCGACGCCCGTTTGGAGCCGGGTGACGTGGACCTGGTGGAGGCACACGGTACCGGTACCACGCTGGGCGACCCCATCGAGGCGCAGGCCCTCTTGGCCGCCTACGGTACGGGGCGGGAGCGGCCCCTGTGGCTCGGCTCGCTCAAGTCCAACATCGGCCACCCTCAGGCCGCTGCCGGGGTCGTCGGCATGATCAAGCTGGTATTGGCGCTCGAACACAAAACCCTGCCGCGTACCCTGCACGCCGAGGAACCCACCCCGCACGTGGACTGGTCCTCGGGGGCGATGAGGTTGCTGAACGAGGCCCGGCCCTGGCCGGACACGGGCCGCCCGCGTCGCGCCGCGGTCTCCTCCTTCGGATTGAGCGGTACCAACGCCCACGTGATCGTGGAGCAGGCCCCCGAAGCCGAGAGCACCGCTTCCCGGAGCGCGAGGACGGAGGGTTCCGAGGGCGGGGCCCGCGGGACGGCTCGGATCGCCGGATCGGTGCCCTGGACGCTTTCCGCCCACAGCGAGGCCGCGTTGGCCGCACAGGCCGCGCGGCTGCGCGACCACGTCATCGGCCACCCGGACCTCGATCCGATGGACGTGGGCTGGTCCCTGGCCACCACCCGCGCCGCGCTGGAGCACCGCGCCGTCGTGCAGGCCCCGGACCGTGACACCCTTTTGGCCCGACTGGACACCTTGGCCTCCGGCCGCCCCGACCCGGACGTGGTACGCGCTGTCGCGGCTCCCGACCGTCGGCCCGTCCTGGTCTTTCCCGGTCAGGGCGGTCAGTGGCCCGGGATGGCCGAGGGGCTGCTGGGCTCCTCCCCGGAGTTCGCCGCGCACATCGCCGAGTGCGAGCAGGCCTTGGCCCCGTACGTGGACTGGTCGCTGACCGACGTGCTGGGGCGACGCCCGGGCGCCGCGTCCTTGGAGCGCGTCGACGTCGTCCAACCGGTGCTGTGGGCGGTCATGGTCGCACTGGCCCGACTCTGGATCTCCCACGGGCTGAGCCCCGCCGCCGTGGTCGGCCATTCCCAGGGCGAGATCGCCGCCGCCTGCGTCTCCGGTGCCCTGACCTTGACCGACGGCGCCAAGGTCGTGGCCTTGCGCAGCCGGTCCGTGCTCGAACTGTCCGGCACCGGAGCGATGGCCTCCGTCGGTCGTCCCGCCGACCTGGTGCGTGCGGACCTGGCCGAGTCGGCGGACGGGGTGTACGTGGCGGTGGTCAACAGCCCGTCGGCCACCGTCGTCGCCGGTGAACCCGAAGCCGTCCGCAAGCTGGTAAAGGACTACGAGGAGGCCGGGGTCCAGGCGCGGATGATCGCCGTGGACTACGCGTCGCACACTCCGCACGTGGAAAGGTCGCGGGCCCGACTGACCGGCGAGCTGTCCGGTGTTCAGGCGCGTCGACCCGACATCCCCATGTACTCCACCCTCACCGGAGAGATGGTCGAGGCCGGTGAACTGGACGCCGAGTACTGGTACCGCAACCTGAGCGATCCGGTCGAGTTCGGTCGGGTCGTACACAACCTGCTCGTCGACGAGCACGACGTGTTCGTGGAGGTCGGCCCGCATCCGGTGTTGAGCATCGCCCTCCAAGAGTGCGCCGAGGCGGCGAACCTGCCCGAAACCGTGGTCCTGGGCACCCTACGCCGACAGGAGGGCGGCCTGGACCGCTTTCTCACCTCGCTCGCCGAGGCGCACGCCTGCGGTCTGTCGGTCGACTGGCGGAGCGTGTTCGGCGATGGTGCCCGCGAGGTGGACCTTCCCACCTACGCCTTCCAACACCAGCGGTACTGGCGAGTCAACCCCGCTCACGGCGCGGCCGTGACACCGACGGTGTCCTCCACCCCGGAACCGGACACCCCCGGCGCCGAGACACCGGTGCGATGGGAACTACCGCCGGGCCTATCGGCCCAGGAACGTGAGGAGGCCGCCCTGGCCATGGTCCGGGAGGAGACCGCCGTGCTCCTCGGTCACACCGACGCCACCACCGTCGAGTCCCACCGGGGCTTCCTCGACGCGGGCGGTACCTCCTTGGCCGCCGTCCGACTGCGCAATCGCATCAACGAGTTGACCGGTCTCGAACTGCCCGTGACCGTGGTCCTGGATCACTCCACCCCGAGGGCCTTGGCCCGCCACGTCGTCGAACGGTTGGACCGTACCGAGGCCATGGCCGGGCCGCCTCCGCTTCCGGTGCTGTCGGAGCTGGAACGCCTGGAGAGGGCGGTGCGCGGCGGTGACGTCGACGGCGCCACGCGAGAGGTGCTCGGTGCCCGTCTACGCGATCTGCTGGGTGCTCTGAGCGAGGGCTCCGGCCGGGACCTGGATTCGGCGGACATCGACCTGGACGAGGCCAGCGACGACCAGCTCCTGGACTTCATCGACCAGGAATTCGGGATCTCCTGACCGGTAGGAACGAAATTCGAGGGTGGACACAGCGATGACTAACGAGAACAAGTTCCGTGACCTGGTCAAGAAGATGGCGGTCGACCTGCGTCGGGCTCGTGACCGCGTCGAGGAACTGGAGGAACGCGACCGGGAACCCATCGCGGTGATCGGCGTGGGCTGTCGCTTCCCAGGTGGTGTCGATTCCCCACGGGGCCTGTGGGAATTGGTGGCCGAAGGGCGCGAGACCCTCGCGGAGTTCCCGACGGACCGTGACTGGGACCTGGAACACCTCTATGACCCCGACCCCGAGGCGGCTGGTCGCACCTACGTGCGCCACTCCCACTTCCTCGACGGCGCGGGCGACTTCGATCCGGGCTTCTTCGGGATCAACCCCCGGGAGGCCCTCGCCATGGACCCCCAGCACAGGCAGATCATGGAGACTTCCTGGGAGGGCCTCGAACACGCCGGGATCGATCCCGCCACCTTGCGCTCCACCCCCGCCGGCGTGTTCATGGGCGTGGTCGGTCAGACCTACGGACCGCCCGTCCAGACGTCGACCGATGGTCTTGACGGCTATCGCGTGACCGGCTCGATGCCCGCCGTGGCCGCCGGACGCGTCTCCTACACCCTGGGCTTGGAAGGGCCCGCCATCACCGTCGACACCGCTTGTTCCTCCTCCTTGGTCGCCCTGCACCTGGCCATCAGGTCACTGCGCGCGGGTGAATCCTCGCTCGCCTTGGCCGGGGGCGGCACGATCTACACCGACACCTCCTCGTGGGTGTCCTTCAGCAGCCAGCGCGCCCTGTCCCCGGACGGGCGCTGCAAGGCGTTCTCGGCCCACGCCGATGGCACCGGCTGGGGGGAGGCCGCCGGG
>NZ_ANBD01000125.1:0-7365 GCF_000341005.1 Nocardiopsis alkaliphila YIM 80379
CAGCGCGATCAGCCAGGACGGTGCCAGCAGCGGACTGACCGCGCCCAGTGGACCGGCCCAGCAGCGCGTCATCCGCCAGGCCTTGGAGGACGCTCGACTGTCCCCCGACGAGGTGGACGCGGTCGAGGCGCACGGAACCGGCACCTCTCTGGGCGACCCCATCGAAGCCAACGCACTGCTGGCCACCTACGGCACCGACCGCCTCGACGGTGACCCCCTGTGGCTCGGGTCGCTCAAGTCCAACATCGGACACACCGGCGCGGCCGCCGGTGTGTCCGGGGTGATCAAGGCGATCATGGCGATCCGTGAGGGGATCCTGCCGCGTACCCTGCACGCCGACGAACCCACCCCGCACGTGGACTGGTCCTCGGGGGGAGTGCGGTTGCTCACCGAACAGCGCGCCTGGCCCGAGACCGGACGTCCCCGCAGGATGGGGGTCTCCGCGTTCGGTGTGAGCGGCACCAACGCCCACCTGATCGTGGAACAGGCGCCCGAAGCGGAGCCAGAGCAGGCGACGAAGACCCTCCGGCCACGGGAGGCCTCGGGCACCGAGCACGGCCCGATCCCCTGGTGGCTCTCCGCCCGCACCGAGACGGCCCTGGCCGCACAGGCCGCACGACTGCGCGACCACGTCATCGCCCACCCCGACCTCGACCCGGTGGACGTGGGCTGGTCATTGGCCACCACCCGTAACGCGTTCCCCCACCGCGCCGCCGCCGTGGGCCACGATCGCGACACACTCCTGTCCGGACTCGACGACCTCGCGCACGGTCGTCAGGGGCCGACCACCGTGTCCGGCCGCAGCACGGCCGAGGGCCGAACCGTGTTCGTCTTCCCCGGTCAGGGAGCCCAGTGGCCGGCCATGGCCCGGGAACTCATGGACGCCTCACCGGTCTTCGCCGAACGAATCGCCGCATGCGAGCGGGCGCTGGCACCGTACAACGCGTGGTCCCTGACCGACGTGCTGCTCGAACGCGAGGGCGCACCGCCCCTGGAACGCGCGGACGTGGTCCCCCAGGTCCTGTGGGCGATGCTCATCGGCCTGGCCGAACTCTGGCGCTCCCATGGTGTACGTCCCGACGCCGTGGTCGGACACTCCCAGGGCGAGGTCGCCGCCGCCCATGTCGCCGGGGTCCTCACCCTGGAGGAATCGGCCAAGGTCATCGCCGAGCGCAGCCTGGCCGTACACGAGCTCAGTGGCACCGGGGCCATGGCCTCGATCGCCCTCGGCGTCGACACGGTCCAAGAACACATCGCCGGCCATGACGGCCTCCTGCACGTCGCGGTCGACAACGGACCCGGCACCACCGTGGTCGGTGGGGACCCGGCGGCCATCGCCCGGATGGTCGAGGAATACCAAGCCCAAGGGGTCAGGGCCCGTGTGGTCGTTCGGGACCTGGCCTCCCACACCCCCTACACCGAACCCGTCCGAGACAGGCTCACCACGGCGCTGGCCGACATCACCCCGCGCGAACCCGACGTTCCCCTGTACTCTCCGCGCACCGCGGGGCCCCTCGACGGGCCAATGGACGCCCACTACTGGTTCACCGGTCTGCGCGAGAGGGTGCGTTTTCGCGAGACCATCGACGCCCTCCTGGAGTCCGGACACACCCGGTTCATCGAGATCGGTCCGCACCCGGTCCTCAGCCTGCCGATACGGGAGACCTTCGAGGAGGCCGGCGTGGACGCCGCTGCCATCCCCACCCTGAACCGGGACGAGGGTGGACTCGATCGGTTCCGTCTCGCTCTCGCCCACGCCCACACCCGTGGCGTCACCATGGACCGGTCCACGGTCTACCCCGGCGCGCGGGTCGTGGAACTGCCCACCTACGCCTTCCAACGCCAACACCTGTGGATCACCGGCACCCGCACCGGAGGTGAGGCGACCTCCGCCGGATTGGAGACCGAGGCCCACCCGCTCCTGGGGGCGGCCCTGCCGCTGGCCGACACCGGTTCCACCCTGTTCACCGGACGCCTGTCCCGCACCACGCACCCTTGGCTGGCCGACCACGCCGCCCTCGGCGGGGCCCTGCTGCCCGGGACGGCATTCCTGGAGTTGGCGCACCACGTGGGGGAGCGCACCGGCGCTCCGTACGTGGAGGAACTCCTCGTACAAGAACCCCTGGAGATCCCCGAGAGCGGCGCCGTGCAACTCCAGGTCACCGTCGGTTCCGCTGACGACGAAGGGCGCCGCTCCCTGACCGTGCACTCTCGTCTGGCCGGTACCGCTGACGCCCCCGACCTGGGCGAACGTCCCTGGAGCCGTAACGCGACCGGCACCTTGGCCCCCGAGGTCGCCCCACCGAGGGAGGAGCTGAGCATCTGGCCCCCGGCGGAGGCGACTCCGCTGCCCGTGGAGGACCTCTACCCCCGACTGGCCGAGGCCGGATACACCTACGGTCCCGCCTTCCAGGGACTCACCGCCGCGTGGCGACTCGGCGATGACGTGTACGCCGAGGTCACCCTGCCGGATGGTGCCCGTGACCACGCCGAACACTACGGGCTGCACCCGGCCTTGGCCGATGCCGCCCAACACGCCATCGCCCTCGGACCCTCCGGAGACGGCGCGGTCCGGTTGCCGTTCTCCTGGACGGGGACCTCACTGCACGCCACGGGCGCCACCCATCTGCGCGTACGGGTGAGTCCCATCGGGGCCGACGAGGTCGCGATGCTGCTCGCCGATACCAACGGCGCGCCCGTCGCCACCGTGGACTCACTGACCCTGCGTGCCGCCACCCCCGGTGGCCCCCGTAGCCGGGGAGACGACCTGTTCGCCGTCGACTGGGCGGCGATGCCCACGGAGGAGTCCGCCACGGGGCACGAAGCCGGTCGGGTGTGGGCGATCCTCGGCGGTGACTACCTCGACACCTCCGCCGCCCTCACCGCCGCGGGGCACACCGTCCGGACCCATCGGGACGCGACGGCGCTCCTCGAAGCCCTCGACGACGGTGCTCCCGTACCGGACTCCGTCCTGCTGCCCTTCCTCTCCGTCGGAGGCGGATCCGAACCTCGGATGGCCCACGAGGCGCTCGGGCGCGCGGTGTCCGAGGCACAGCTGCTGTTGGCCGATCCCCGCACCGAACCGGCCTGCCAGACCCTGCTCACCGGCCACGCCGTGGCCACCACCCCCGACGCGAGCGTCGACCTGCCCCACGCCCCCCTGTGGGGTTACGTTCGCTCCGCCGTCCTGGAGCACCCGGGACGGTTCAGGATCGTGGACACCGACGACACCGGACGTACCACCCCGGCCCTACTGGCCGCCCTGACCGGTGACGAACCCCAGGTCGCCGTCCGCGATGGTCGCATCCTCACACCGCGCCTGGCCAGGGTGGCCCACCCCGAGCAGGAGCGAATCGACTTCGGCGATGGCACCGTTCTGGTCACCGGCGCCACCGGAACCCTCGGCGGTGAGGTCGCCCGACACCTGGTCGATCGACATGGGGTGCGCGACCTGCTGCTGGTCAGCCGCAGCGGACCGAGGGCCCCGGGCGCCATCGAACTCGAAGCGGATCTGCTCGCGCGTGGCGCCAAGGTCGGTGTCGCCGCCTGCGACACCGCCGACCGCGATCAGCTCGCCCGGCTCCTGGACGCCGTCCCCCACCTGACCGGCGTCGTACACGTGGCGGTGGCACTCGATGACGGAGTGATCGAAGGTCTCACCCCCGACCGCATCGATCACGTCCTGCGTCCCAAGGTCGACGCCGCCTGGCACCTGCACGAACTCACCCGGAACCTGTCGGCCTTCGTACTCTTCTCCTCGGTGGCGGGCACCCTGGGCAACCCGGGACAGAGCCACTACGGCGCCGCCAACGCCTTCCTGGACGCGCTCGCCCACGAGCGTCGCCACCGGGGACTCCCCGCGACCTCCCTCTCCTGGGGGATGTGGGAGCAGCGCAGCGCCTCCACGGCGGGGCTCGACGAGGCCGACGTCCAGCGCTTCGCGCGCCAAGGCATGGGCCGACCGGTCGGCACCGGCCACGGCCTGGCCCTGCTCGACGCCGCGTTGGCCACCGGCCGGCCCCACCTGGTGCCCATGCCCTTGGACGTGGCCGGAGCCCGTGCCCGCGCGGCCCGCACCGGTCAGGTACCGCCGATGCTGCGGGGCCTGGTCCCCCGACCTCGGCGCCGCGCCGGAAGCCGCCCCACCGTCGACCTGCGCCAAAGGCTCACGGCGGCCCCACCGGTCGAACGCGCCGAACTGCTTCTGAGTACGGTCCTGACCCACACCGCCGACGTACTGGGGGGCGTGGCCGGTCCCGACGACGCCTTCCTGGAACTGGGTTTCGACTCGTTGACCGCCGTCGAGTTGCGCAACCGCCTGAACACCGACACCGGTCTGCGGTTGCCCGCCGGACTGGTGTTCACCCACACCACCCCGGCCGCCGTCGCCGCCCACCTGACCGAACTCCTCGATGGGCGGGACGGCGACGTCGAACGCCCCGTCGCCAAGGCGGACGCGCCCATCGGCGAAGGGCTGGTGGAACTGTTCAAGGCCTGCTGTGCGAAGGGGAACGTGGCCGAAGGCTTGGACCTGGTGGCGGCCGCCGCGCACGTGCGCTCCACCTTCACAGGACCCGAAGGGCTCGGTACACCGCCCGCCCCGGTGCATCTTTCCCGGAACCAGGCCACGGACACACCCATGTTCGTGTGCCTGCCGTCGATCCTGATGATCTCCGGCGTGCAGGAGTACGCCCGGTTCGCCGCCGGGGTTCGGGGACTGCGGGACGTCGACGTGGTGCCCCAGCCCGGGTTCGTCGACGGAGAACCGTTGCCCGCCACCGTGGAGGCCGTGGCCGAGGTCCAGGCACGCACCATCGGGCGTACCGTCGGCGATCGGCCCTTCGTCCTGGTCGGGCGTTCGTCCGGGTGCTGGGTGACCCACGCGACCCTGGAACGCCTCGAAGCGGCCGGAATCCACCCTCGGGCGATGGCGCTGCTGGACCCGCCCTATCCCACCGACGACGCGGCACTACCGACCATCGAGGCCGGGGTGGTCGAGCGGGGCGAGTCGCTGGGCATCATGGACGGTGTGCGGATGACCGCGATGGGCGCCTACCTGAAGCTGTTCCGCGCGTGGCTGCCCGCACCGGTGCGCACCCCCACCGTGGTACTGCGCCCCCAAGAGCCCACCATCGACCTCCAGGGGCAGGAGGTGCCGCGCTTCACCTGGGAGCCGCGGCACGAGGTCCTGTGGGTACCCGGTGACCACTTCTCGATGTTGGAGGGGCACGTGGACGTGGTGGGTCGCGCCCTGCACGACTGGCTGGCGGAGCGGGGTCTGTGACACCTTCGATTCCGCCGACGCGGTCGCGGTGGGTCCACCGCGACCGCGTCTGGCTACACGTCCTGGACACCGGGCCACCGGGGACGCCCGTCGTCCTACTGCACGGCCTGGCCGGAAGTGCCCGTGAACTGTTGCCCACGGCCGGTGCGTTGGCCGATGACTTTCGCGTGCTCTTGCCGGACCAGCGAGGTCACGGCCGTAGTACCCGCTTGCCCGAGGACACTTCCCGGGAGGCGTTCGTCGCCGACACCGTGGCCCTCATCGAAGGACTCGACCGGCCGGTAGACCTGGTGGGGCAGTCCATGGGCGGGCACACCGCCCTGCTCACCGCCGTCGACCGCCCGGACCTGGTGGATCGGCTGGTCCTGTTGGAGACCCACCCCGGTGGTGGTGACCCCGCTCAGGCCGCCGACCTGGGGGCTTTCCTCGCCTCCTGGCCTTTGCCCTTCGCGACCCCAAAGGTCGCACGTTCCTTTCTCGGCGAGGGCGTGTTGGCCCGAGCATGGATCGAGGACCTCGAACAAGCTTGCGGCGGTCTGCGTCCCCGTTTCGATCCCCTCGTCATGGAACGCACCTTGCGCGCGGTCCTCGAACCTCGCTGGGCCGAATGGGAACGCCTGGAGGTCCCCACCCTGGCCGTCTTCGCCGAACACGGCATGTTCACCGCCGATCAGAAGGAGGAGATGATCGCCCGCCGCCCGCACACCCACCGAGTGGATCTGCCCGGTGCCTCCCACGACGCCCACCTGGATCGCCACGGCCTGTGGGTCGACACCCTCCGACGGTGGCTCGCCCGTTCCTGGTGATCTCGCGCCGCGACCCCCACGCCCACACCCCGCCCACGGAACAAACCGTCTCGCGGGTACGTTCGTGTCAAGGATGCGCCCGGGACCCGCGACATCGGTGCCCGGGGCCGTCCACGTCGCGACCCCGAACCGAGACCGCTTCGGGCCACGCCGGGAAAACCGGTTGCGAGCCCTCTTAACCTTGAGTACTGATGAGCACCACCACGCCCGCGCACGCCTCCGCGCGCAAGCCCTCCTCCGAAGCGGACTCGCTCCGCTCCCGGCTGCGCGACCTCATGCCCGCCGACCGGCACCGCCTCCGTCGGCGCATCGACGGCCTCGCCAAGATCGGTGACGAGCGCCGCCGCGCCTCCGTGCGCACCCAGATCGCCGGGGACATCGACCGCGCCCACCTACGCGTGGAGCTGCGCCGCGAAGCCGTCCCCGAGCTCTCCTATCCCGAAGAACTTCCGGTCAGCGCCCGACGCGAGGACATCGCCGAGGCCATCCGCGACAACCAGGTCGTCATCGTCGCCGGTGAGACCGGTTCGGGTAAGACCACTCAGCTGCCCAAGATCTGCCTGGAGCTGGGCCGAGGCGTCATGGGCACCATCGGCCACACCCAACCGCGCCGCCTGGCCGCCCGCACGGTCGCCGAACGCATCGCCGACGAGATCGGCACCCCTCTGGGGGAGACGGTCGGTTACAAGGTCCGCTTCACCGACTCCTCCAACGATGGCACCCTGGTCAAGCTGATGACCGACGGCATCCTGCTGGCCGAGATCCAGCACGACCGGATGCTGCGTCAGTACGACACGCTCATCATCGACGAGGCGCACGAACGCAGCCTCAACATCGACTTCCTTCTCGGGTACGTCAAGCAGTTGCTGCCCAAACGCCCCGACCTGAAGGTCGTCATCACCTCGGCCACCATCGACCCCGAACGGTTCTCCCGCCACTTCGACGACGCCCCCATCGTCGAGGTCTCCGGGCGCACCTACCCCGTCGAGGTCCGTTACCGGCCCATCACCGACGACATCCTCGACCCCGAGGAGAAGAACCCTTCCGGGGGCACCGACAAGGACCAGACCCAGGCCATCCTGGAGGCGGTCGACGAACTCTCCCGCGAGGCCCCCGGCGACGTCCTGGTCTTCCTCAGCGGTGAACGCGAGATCCGTGACACCGCCGAGGCCTTGGAGAAGAAGAAGCTCCGCGGCACCGAGATCCTGCCGCTGTACGCCCGCCTGTCCGTGGCCGAACAAAGACGCGTGTGGTCCCGGCACGGCGGGCGCCCCC
>NZ_ANBD01000125.1:7372-18467 GCF_000341005.1 Nocardiopsis alkaliphila YIM 80379
GACGGTGCCCGGCATCAAGTACGTCATCGACCCCGGCACCGCCCGTATCTCCCGCTACTCGCACCGCACCAAGGTGCAGCGCCTGCCCATCGAGGCGATCTCGCAGGCCTCCGCCAACCAGCGCAAGGGCCGCTGTGGTCGTGTCTCCGAGGGCATCTGCATCCGGCTGTACTCCGAAGAGGACTTCCTGTCCCGCCCCGAGTACACCGACCCCGAGATCTTGCGCACCAACCTCGCCTCGGTCATCCTGCAAATGGCCGCCTTGGGCTTGGGCGACGTCGCCGCGTTCCCGTTCGTGGACGGTCCCGACCACCGCCAGATCAAGGACGGCGTCAACCTCCTCACCGAACTCGGCGCCCTGCACCCCGAACCCAAGGGCGCCAAGGGTGGGCAGCGCCGGCTGACCACCACCGGCCGTCGCCTGGCCCAATTGCCCATCGATCCCCGCCTGGGCCGCATGGTCCTCGAGGCCGAAAAGCGCGACTGCCTGGCCGAGGTCATGGTCATCACCTCCGCCCTGTCCATCCAGGATCCGCGCGAACGTCCCACCGAAAAGCAGCAGCAGGCCCAGCAGGCCCATGCCCGATTCGCCGACAAGGAATCGGACTTCTTGGCCTTCCTCAACCTGTGGAACCACCTGCGGGACAAGCAGCGGGAGCTGTCCGGCAACCAGTTCCGCAAGATGTGCCGCGAGGAATTCCTCAACTACCTGCGCGTGCGCGAGTGGCAGGACATCCACGGTCAGCTCAAACAGGTCCTGCGGCAGATGGACGTCGAGGTGCCGCCACTACGCGAGGAGGCCG
Source organism: Nocardiopsis alkaliphila YIM 80379 (assembly GCF_000341005.1). Taxonomy (GTDB): domain Bacteria; phylum Actinomycetota; class Actinomycetes; order Streptosporangiales; family Streptosporangiaceae; genus Nocardiopsis; species Nocardiopsis alkaliphila. The sequence goes on from NZ_ANBD01000125.1 coordinate 8,176, forward strand.
CCGACCCGCGTGGTATCCACATGTCGCTGCTGGCCGGCCTGCTCTCCCACATCGGCCTCAAGGACCCCGAGAAACACGAGTACCTGGGTGGACGCGGGGCACGTTTCGCGATCTTCCCCGGTTCGGCGCTGTTCAAGAAGCAACCCCGCTTCGTGATGGCCGCCGAACTGGTGGAGACCTCCAAGCTGTGGGGGCGCATGGTCGCCAAGATCGAACCCGAGTGGGCCGAGGAACTGGCCGGCGACATCGTCAAGCGCAGTTACAGCGAACCGCACTGGGAACGCAAGCGCGGCGCCATCATGGCCTATGAGCGGGTCACCCTCTATGGGGTGCCCATCGTCGTGCAGCGCAAGGTGTCCTACGGCGGGATCGACCCCGAACTGTCCCGAGAGCTGTTCATCCGCCGCGCCCTGGTCGAGGGCGACTGGGAGACCCGGCACGAGTTCTTCCACGACAACCGCGCACTCTTGGACGAGGTCGAGGACCTGGAACACCGGGCCCGGCGCCGCGACATCGTCGTGGACGACCACACCCTGTTCGATTTCTACGATCGTCGTGTCGACTCCTCCGCCGTCTCGGCCGCGCACTTCGACTCCTGGTGGAAGAAGGCTCGCCGCACCGATCCCAGGCTGCTCGACTTCACCCGTGAGGAACTGATCAACGACGGTGTGGACGTGGTCAGTGAGGACGACTACCCCGACACCTGGCGTCAGGGGCAGTTCGTCTTTCCGCTCACCTACCAGTTCGAGCCGGGCAGCGACTCCGACGGCGTCACCGCGCACATCCCGATCAAGTTCCTCAACCAGGTGGAAAGCGTCGGGTTCGACTGGCAGATCCCGGGGCTGCGCGACGAACTCGTCACCGCGCTGATCCGGTCCCTGCCCAAGCCGCTGCGCCGCAACTTCGTGCCGGTGCCCGACAACGCGGCCCGCGCCCGTGGCGCCCTGGAGCCCTACCAGGGTTCCCTCACCGAGGCCTTGGCGGCCGAGCTCACCGTGATGGCCCACGGCGAGCGGGTCCGGGCCGAGGACTTCCAGCTGGACCGCGTCCCCGACCACCTGCGCATCACCTTCCGCGCGGTGGACGACCGCGGCCGCGCCTTGGCCGAGTCCAAGGACCTCGAACGATTGCGTGCCAAGCTCAAGCCGCGCCTGCGCGAAGCGATCGTGACCGAGGCCAAGGGGGTGGAGAAGAAGGGCATCACCTCCTGGGACTTCGGCCGACTGGAGAAGACCTTGGAACGCAAGGCTCTGGGGCCCAAGGTCAAGGGCTACCCCGCCTTGGTGGACGAGGGCGACAGCGTCGCCATCCGCATCTTCGACACCGAACCCGAACAGCGCGCCGCCATGCGCGCGGGTACCCGCAGGCTCCTACTGCTCACCATCCCGTCCGTGGCGACGACGGTGAGCAAGGGTCTGAACAACCCGGACAAGCTCGCCTTGGCCGACAACCCGCACGGCTCGGTCAAGAAGATCCTCGCCGACGCCGAGTCGGCGGCCGTGGACCACCTGCTCACCCGTGAGGGCGGCCCGGTGTGGAACGGTGACGACTTCGCGAGGCTGCGCGACCGCGTGCGCGCCGACCTGGGCGATACCCTCGCCGAGGTCTTGGACAAGGCCGCCCGCGTCCTGGTGTCGTGGCGCAAGGTGTCCAAGAAGGTCAAGGGCACCACGTCCCTGGCGGTGTTGCCCTCGCTCAACGACGTGCAGGGGCAACTGGGCGAGCTGGTCGCGGACGGCTTCCTCACCGACGCCGGCCTGTCCCGCCTGGACGACGTACACCGCTACCTGCGCGGTGTCGAGTACCGACTGGACAAGCTGCCGGAGAACCCGCGCCGCGACCAGGTCAACATGGCCAAGGTCGAGCAGATGCGCCAGGCCGTTCGCCGGATTCGCGGCGTGCTCAAGGCCGGTCGTTCCCAGGACCCGGACGTGGTCGAGTTGCGCTGGATGCTGGAGGAGTACCGCATCAGTCTGTTCGCGCAGGGGTTGCGCACCGCCTACCCGGTCTCGGACAAGCGCATCATGAAGGCGATCGAGGCCGTGAAGGCCGCCGACAAGAAGAAGTAGGGAGCGACCCCGGGCCGACGGGACGCTCCGGGGTCTTCAACGCGCGAAGGTGGAGCCGGCACCCACCCTGTGCCGACCGCCGGTGTCCTCCCGTTCCCGCGTGGACGCCCGCCTTCGCTCCTCCTGCTCCTGTTTGGCGCCGAAGAAGTCCCCGCCCTTGCGCAGCGTGTCGTCGGTGCCCCAGGACTCGTCCGCGCCGACCTTGCGCAAATGGGGAATGTGCTTTCGACAGTGGATGTAGGCCTCCTGGACTTGGACCATCATCCACATCTGTGCTCGCTGTCCCGGTACCCGCGCAAGCGGAAGGTCCGGGACGTGGGGGCGTAGACGTTCGTCCTCCATGATCTTCACCCTGCCGTTGACGTGCAGGCCGATCCGGTCACGTTGGAAGTCGAGGAACATCAGTCCGATGTGCGGGTTCTCCAGGATGTTGCCCGCGCTGGCGAACACGCCGTTACCGCGATACTCCGGGTAGACCAGGGTGTGGTCATCGATGACGTGGACGAAGCCCGCGGGACCGGAGCGGAAACTGGAGTCGCACTCGCCCTGGCCGTCCGCCGTGGCGATGAACAGCATCTCCTGCCGAGCGATGAAGTCCTTCATCGCCGGGTTGAGGTGGTCCAGCATCTGGTCCTGATAGAACCGCTCAGCACGTTCGGTCGTGCCCATGACCGTCTGTACGTGGCGCTCTCCCTGGCTTCCGGGCGCGCGGTTCGGGCTGTTCTGTGGCATGAGGGAAGGCTTTCGACGGCGTGCGGATTGCGGTACGGGACCCGGGTGTCCCTCAGCGTGTTCTGCCGGCCTCGGCGGAGGAGGCCATGGCGTTCTCGACCCCGGCGAGCATGTTGGCGGTGACCCACTGGTAGACCAGCACCCAGGCCGAACTCATCGAGGACGACCACGTGGGGGAGACCTCGCTGACGGCACGGACCAGGGCGCGGCCGACATGGGGGTAGTGCTCGGGCCGGACACCGAGTTCCCTGTGGTGCTGTGCCCCCAGTCGCTGGAGGTAGTGCGCGACCTCGTCGGGGGTGTCCAGGTGCCGGACCACCGAGAGCAGGGCGTCGGCCATGCGTTGCTGCTGCGGTTTGATGTCGTCGGAGAACATGTCCCGAATCTCGGGGACCATGTTGAAGAGGTTCTCGTAGAAGAGCCTGGCCAGCCGTATCGATCCTTCGGGGATGTCGACGCACGACTGGCGGACCAGGTCGATGGTCTCCGGGCTGGGCAAGGGCACTTCGGTGATGGAGCGCAGGCTCAAGGGGAGATCCAGAGTTCGGTGAGCGGGGGCATCGAACCGTGAGCGTGCCTTGGGGCACGAACACTCTCCACCCGAGGACGATGGGGTTTTCGCCTGAGTCCCTTCACCGGCCGTGTCCGGCCCGAGCGGGGTCCCCAGAGCGCCCTCGCCGTTCTTGAACGGGTGGTCGGGGTCGAACTGTAACAGATGTGCTACTTGATGTTGAGTTCTCTTTCAGTGGCCGGTGAGAACTCTGTGGGCGGCGAGTAGCCGTGTGGCCGGTGGGCACGTGCTCCACCGGATCGCGGCCCTTCGCGCTCGACGCTTGCGTTAGGCGGAACCGGGAGCGATACCATGCGGCCGGTGGTGTAGACCACTTTCCTGTTCAGGCGACGGAAACGAGGCACCCGGTGCAAACACCACGACGGCTCCTGCTGGTGGGGACCTACACCCCCGACTCCGAACCGCCAGGAGAGGGCCAAGGCATCCACCGGGTCTGGTTCGACCCGCGCACCGGCCAGATGACGGACGGGGGAGTGGCCGCTCGCACCCCGGGCCCTTCCTTCCTCGCCTACCGACCCGAGCCACCCACGGTGTACGCGGTCAACGAACGCGCCCAGGGCACCCTCACCGCCTTTCGCCCGCACGCGGACGCCACCCTCACCGAACTGGGTGCGGTGCCCACCGGGGGCGCTTCCCCCTGCCACGTGCGCTATCTGGGCCCCCGCCAGGTGGCCGTGACCAACTACGCCAACGGGGTCCTCACCTTCGTCTCCACCGCCGAGGACGGCCGTCCCACCGGCGAGACCATCGAACTCGCCCACCAGGGCACCGGGCCGGTCACCGACCGCCAGGAGGGCCCGCACGCGCACAGCACGGCGGTGGCCCTGGACTCCTTCGAACCCGGTAACCGCTACCTGCTCGCCGCCGACCTGGGCACCGACGACCTGCGCGTGTACCACTACAGCCCGGTCCCCGAACAGCTCGACGAGGACGCTCCCGAGCCTGGGGAGGACACCTTTCCCGTGGTGCCCCTGCCGCCCGGCACCGGCCCCCGCCACATGGCCGTCAACGGCGACCACGTGTACGTGGCCGGGGAACTCGACTCGCGGGTGCACGTCGTGCGCTGGGACGGGGTGGCCGGTACCGGGGAACACCTGGGCTCGGTCACCGCGACCGCCGAGGAGGCGGCCGGGAAGAACTTCCCCGGCGAGATCGTCCTGCACCGGCTCAAGGTCGAGGGTCGTGAGATCGCCGAAGGGGACGCGCTTCCGCCGACCCGTACCTATGAGGGTCGTGTGTACGTGTCCAACCGGGGCGCCGACGTCATCTCCACGTTCGTGGTCCGTGACGGTGGCGAGCGTCTGGAGCACCTGGCCGATACCCCCGTGGGAGACTGGCCCCGCCACTTCACCGTGGTCCGAGGGCACCGGGACGAACCGGACCACCTGGTCGCCGCCGCCCAGAACGGGGATGAGTTGATGTCACTGCTCATCGACCCCGACACCGGCGTCCCCACCGACACCGGTCATCGCCTGCCGATTCCCGCACCGGTCTGTGTGCTGCCCATTCCCATCAAGCGCATCCGCAAGGCCGAGGCGACCGGGTAGGCCCGCGCGGTCGAGAAGAGCGCTGCCAGGGGCCGAAGCTCGTGTTCGGACACCTGGCAGCCTTCGCCTGACCTGCACACGCCCGGTTTGTGGCGGTCATCACGCCCGGTTGTCCGCTTCCGGCCAGATGCTCACCCCAGAGCGGTTGTGACCTGGAGTGATGGGATGTTTCCTTTCTCTGGGCCGACCGTTCACCGAAGAACCACAAGTGCGACACGGCGGAAAAACCACCAGAATCGGAACCATTGCCGCTGCCTGGACGACCAACAGGGCAGCAGGCAGGTATCGATCGGTGGGAAGGCAGGCCCGTGAAGTTCACGTTCGTCTATGACCAGGGCGAGGACACACCCCGGGCCGAGTGCTCTCCACCGGCGCAGGTGGTCATAGTCGTAACCTTTGTCCCCGTGCAGCTTGGTCGGGTGACGTCGTCGTGGTCCACCCACGGTGTACGCGGTGTGCGCAGGTGATAGCCGGTCAAGGTCATCACCGGTCCAGACGGAACTCGAAGAACATGCCCGGACCACGGCCCGACTCGAAACGGCCCCACCGGGAGGCGAGGGCGTTCACCAGGAAGAGGCCGTGACCGTGCTCGGCGTCAGGGTCGGGGTCCAGCACATGGAACTCAGGGGCACACCCCGTCACGTCTGGGACTTCCACTCGAAGTCGGTCGGGGGAGAAGAACACCCGGACGAAGTAGTCTCCGCCGGTCTCGTCGTGCTCCGGGGTGGGTGCGTGCGATACCTGGTTGGTCGCCGGCTCCGAGAGCAGGAGCAGCGCGGTGTCACTGACCTCCCCGGGGATGTCGGCGATCTTCAGTCGCCGCCCGAGCCGGTCACAGGCCTGCTTGACACTTGTGCACTCTTCAGAGAACCGGAAGGAGTTGTTCCAGACCGAGAAGTACGCCTTCACCCTGCTGAGCGCTGATCCGGCATGGCCGTCCGAGCGTGAGGTCGCCGAGGGCGTTGCCTTGCGGATGAGGCGTCAGCAGCGGCTGGCCGATACGGTGCCGATCCATCTGGAGTTGGTCATGCATGAGTCGGCGCTGCACCAGGTGGTGGGAGGGGCTGCCGTGATGAAGGAGCAGCTCCGTGTGCTGCGGGAAAGATGTGACCTGCCGAACGTGATATGCCGAATTCTGCCGTTCGCGGCTGGTGCCTACCCCGCCAGGTATGGATCCTTCGCCCACCTCACGTTCGAGAATTCACTTGCCGGCCCCTTCTCTTACGGGGACGTCGTCTATTTCGAACATGGGATAGGCGCGCAGTACATCGAAGATGAGACGGATACGAGCCGCTACCGGTCCGTCTTCGAGGACCTACGGAGCCGATCGCTGAACGAAGATGAGTCTCGTGCGCTCATCGAGAACGCACTCACCCAGTACGAGTAGGGCAGACGGTCCCGGAGGGTCACGTTGGCGGAGTGGCGTAAGTCCAGCTACAGCGGGAACGGGCCGTCCACCGCGCCATCGAGCGCATGGCCACCCAGCCCACCCGGCTCCAGCATGGTGAGGTGGACCAGCGCGGCGGCATCGTCTAGCACACCCGGGGTTCCGGCAAAAGCCCGACCATGGTGTTCCTGGCCCGGTCCATGCGCTCGCACCCGAAGCCGACCGGGTTTAAGATCATGCTGGTCACCGACCGCACCCAGCTCTAGGAACGGCTGTCGGCGGCCATGGCGCTCACCGGCGAGAGCACCGAGACCATCGCCAAGGTCAAGGAGCTCGAACCCACCCTGGCCATACCGGGCAAGGGCCGTACTTCGCGATGATCCACAATTACCAGGCCGAGGACGGTGAGGGCCCGTTCGGCGGTGCCTCCGAGGGCGAGCCCACCAAGCCCAAGAAGGAGATCGTCCCCCAGCTGGACGTGGCCGACGGCGCCACCGTGCCGATCCTCCACGAGGGTCGCACCACCAAGGTGCACGTACGCGACGGCAACGACCTGGACGAGCTCTTCCCGAGCATCATCGCCGCCCGTGACACCCTGGTCGCCGAGATCGACTCCAGATACGGCTGCTCAGGGTCGCGGGCATGGTGACCAGGCTAGACCACGCTCAGAACGCCACCGGGAAGGAACCACCGTCCGCCTCATCCCCTGACAGGGCCGTTCTTCGCTTCCAGTTGGCCCCCGGCGGGGGTGCGGGCGCCGCTACCAGAGGGGACGCACCCCTACCCCGAGCGTGCTCCCCGCCCGGCGCGTCTCCTGTCCGGGATGCCCCATGGGACGGACAATGTGGACGACCTCCCTCGTTCGCCGAAAGATGGAGAAAGGTCGTCACCATGTCCGAAGCCAGAGCCGCGGTGGTCCACCCCGGTAGCGGTACCTTCACCTGGGAAGACGTCCGCTTGGAGGAACCTCGCCACGACGAGGTCCTGGTCCGGGTGGTGGGCGCCGGGATCTGCCACACCGACCTGGCCAGCCGCGACGAACACCTGCACACACCCCTGCCCGCCGTGCTGGGCCACGAGGGTTCCGGCGTGGTGGAGGCGGTCGGTGAGGGCGTCACCCACGTGAGCACCGGAGACAAGGTCCTGCTCTCCTTCAGCTCTTGTGGACGGTGCCGTTCCTGTCGGCACGGGCACCCCGCCTACTGCGTGGACTTCCTTTCCCTCAACTTCGACGGAAAGCGACCCGACGGCACCACTCCCATCGCCTCCGCCTCGGGTGAGGTGATCGGTGGACGCTTCTTCGGACAGTCCTCCTTCGGCACCTACTGTGTGGCCCACGCGCGCAGCGTGGTCCCGGTCGAGGCCGCCGACGAGGACGAACTCGCCATGCTGGCGCCGGTGGGCTGTGGGATCCAGACCGGAGTGGGGGCGGTGCTCAAGGAACTCGACCCCGGCAGCGGCGACTCGGTCGCGATCTTCGGGGCGGGCGCCGTGGGTCTGTCCGGGGTGATGGGCGCCGCGCTCACCTCGGCCAAGAACGTCATCGCCATCGACATCGTGCCCTCCCGGCTGAAACTGGCCCGTGAACTGGGCGCCACCCACGTCATCAACGGTAAGGAGGAGGGCACCCTCGCGCGCTTGGACCAGATCACCCAGGGGCGGGGCCTCACGCACGCCCTGGAGAGCAGCGGCGTGCCCGCCCTGCTGCGGCAGGCGATCGACTCCTTGGCGGTGGGCGAGGGCATGGTGGCCGTGGTCGGCGCGCCGCCCATGGGTACCGACGGCACCTTCGACGTCAACTTCCTGCTCAACGGCCGCACCATTCGCGGTGTGACCGAAGGTGACAGCGACGTCTTCGACTTCGTCCCCGAACTGGTCGGGCTGTATCGGGACGGACGGTTGCCCTTCGACAAGATGGTCCGCTTCTACGAGCCCGACCAGATCAACGAGGCCGCCACCGACGCCGCCGAGGGCCGGGTCCTCAAACCGGTCCTGCGCTTTTGACGCCACCACTGACATCTATATCGGACGGCGATGGGAAGGTGTGGACCTGGCCGTGGGCCGCGTAGGGTCCGCGGGGAAGAGGGAGAGATGAGCGTGCGAGTCGAACAGGTCACCGAACCGCTCGCCTACCACGGTGAGGGTCCGGTGTGGTCCCCGGCGTGGGGTGGCCTGCGGTGGCTGGACATGCTGGCGGGGGACGTGCTCTCACTCGCCGGGGACGGAACCGTGACGCGGCGCCACGTGGGTGAGGTGGTCGCGGCGGTCCGGCCCAGAAAGGGAGGCGGCGCCGTGCTCGCCGTCGAGCGAGGTTTCGCCCTCGAAGGCGCCGATGGCACGGTGACCACCTTGGAACCGCTGTGGTCAGGCGAGGATGTCCGCATGAACGAGGGCGGATGCGACCCGGAGGGGCGTTTCTACTGCGGTTCCATGGCCTACGACCTGACACCTGGGGCCGGTTCGGTGTACCGGCTGGATCCCGACGGCTCGACGAGGACCGTTCTGGAGTCGGTGACCATCTCCAACGGGCTCGAATGGAGCCCCGACGGGAGCCGCGCCTACTACGTCGACACCGTGACCGATCGCATCGACGTGTTCGACTACGACTCCGAGCGCGGGCTGAGCGGGCGCCGCGCCTTCGTGGACGTGGCGGGCGGCCCGGACGGGCTGACGGTCGACCGGGAAGGTGGTGTGTGGGTCGCCCGATCGGGTGGCGGCTCGGTGCACCGGTACACCCCGCAGGGCGTGCTCGATGAGGTCGTGCGCCTTCCGGTCACCAAGGTCACGGCGTGCGCCTTCGGCGGCCCGGACCTGGACCGCCTCTACATCACCACCTCACGCGAACATCTGGCCCCCGACGTCGAGCCGGAGGCGGGCGCGCTGTTCGCCTGCACGCCGGGTGTCCAGGGCCTGCCGGTGCGCGAGTTCGCCGGATGAACGAGAGCCCCAGGAGCGACTCGGTGGACGAACCGGGTCGGCCTGATCGTTCTGGGGTTCGATCCGCCCATCCGTGGGCTCGTCGCCCGAGTCCAAGGGCGGCGAGCCCGAGGCGGTGCGGGCCACGGTTTCTACTGGGCGGTCAGTCCACCGTCGATGACGTGCTCCATGCCACTGATGTAGGAGGAGCCTTCGCAGGCCAGGAAGAGAACGAGACTGGAGACCTCTTCTGGCTCGGACATGCGGCGTAGCGGAACCTGAGCGGCGATGCCCCCGCCGCTTTCGTCGGTGGCCGCAGCCATCATGGGCGTTTTGATGTAACCGGGGTGGACGGAGTTCACCCTGATGTTGTCGGGTCCGTACTGAACGGCGGCGTGTTTGGTCATGCCACGCGAGGCGAATTTGCTGCCGACGTAGGCGATGTTCGGCGCCCCGACGATCGAGACGAGGCCCGCGGTGGAGGAAATGTTGACGATCGCCCCTCCGCCCGCCTTCCGCATGGAGGGGATGACCGCTTTCATCCCGTAGAACTGGGAGTGCTGGTTGATGGCGCAGACCTTGAGGTATTCCTCCTCGGCGAACTCCACGGTCTCACTGATGGGGCCGAGGACACCGGCGTTGTTGACCAACACCGTCACCGGGCCGAAGGTCTCTTCGGCCTCGTGGACGACTCGCCGCCAGTCGGCGGGGGAGGTGACGTCGTGCTGGAGGAACAGGGCGTTCTCACCGAGTTCGTCGGCGAGCCGGCGCCCACCCCCTTCATTGAGGTCGGTGATGACGACCTTGGCGCCCTCCTCGATGAACCGTTGGGCGTGGCTCGCCCCCATCCCCTGCGCCGCTCCGGTGATGATGGCGACCTTGCCGTCCAGCTTGCCCATCGTGCATTCCTTTCTTTATCGCTCTTCGATTCAATGTTCTTACTGTGAGTGATGGTGGTGGATGTTGGTGGGACCTGTCGGAAGTCGGTTCCCGTGTCCTCGGTGTTCGAGTCGGCGCCCCGAGCCCAGGGCGGTTTCAAAGTTGATCTTGGGGTTTACTGCTCGTGAGCG
>NZ_ANBD01000126.1 GCF_000341005.1 Nocardiopsis alkaliphila YIM 80379
ACCGAGATCCCATCCCCGGTGGCCGGGGTACTCACCAAGATCCTCGTGGACGAGGACGAGACGGTCGAGATCGGTGACCGGATCGCCCTGATCGGTGGTGCGGGTTCCGCTCCGGCCCCCTCCGAACAGGGCGAGCCCGAACAGAGCGAGTCCCAGGGCGTGGCCGAGTCCACTCCGGCCGAGCCCGAGAGCAAGCCCGAGCCCGAGAGCAAGCCCGAACCCGCTCCGGCCGAGCCCGCTCCGGCCGAGCCCGAGTCCTCCACCGAGGAGGACTCCATGAGTGCTCCGACCGTGGACGTCGAGACCCTCAGCGGTACCGGTCGCTCTTCCGGTACCGACGCCGTGGCCGAGTCCTACGTGACCCCCTTGGTGCGCAAGCTCGCCGCCGAGCACCGCGTCGACCTGAGCCGTGTCTCGGGCAGCGGTGTGGGGGGCCGTATCCGTAAGCAGGACGTCCTCAAGGCCGCCGAGGAGCAGAAGAAGGCCGCCTCGTCGGCGCCCGCCGCCCCGGTCAAGCGCAAGGCCTCCTCGGACACGTCGTTGCGCGGCCGTACCGAGAAGCTGAGCCGCCTGCGCAAGTCCATCGCCGAGCGCATGGTCGAGTCTCTGCGCATCTCCGCGACGACGACCCAGGTCATCGAGGTCGACGTCAGCAAGATCGCGCGTCTGAGCGAGCAGGCCGGCGAGAGCTTCGCCGAGCGCGAGGGCGTGGAACTGAACTTCTTCCCGTTCTTCGCCGCCGCCACGGTGGAGGCCCTCAAGGCCCACCCGAAGGTCAACGCCGTGATCAACGCCGCCGACCAGACGGTGACCTACCACGACGTCGAGAACCTGGCCGTCTCGGTGGACACCGAACGCGGCCTGCTCGCCCCGGTGGTCAAGAACGCCGGGGCGCTCAGCCTCGGCGACCTGGCCCGTAGCCTCACCGACCTCACCGAGCGCGCCCACACCGGCAAGCTCGGCCCGGACGAGCTGGGGGGCGGCACGTTCTCGATCTCCGAGACCGGCCACACCGGTGCCTTGTTCGGCACGCCCATCATCAACCAGCCGCAGGTCGCCATCCTGGAGACCGGCACCGTCGTCAAGCGTCCGGTCGTGGTCGAGGACGAGGCCATGGGGGGTGAGGTCATCGCGGTCCGTTCGATGGTCTACCTGTCGATGGCCCACGACCACCGTCTGATCGACAGCGCCGACGCCGGTCGCTTCCTCCAGACGGTCAAGGAGCGCCTGGAAGAGGGAGCCTTCGAGGACGAACTGGGTCTGTCCTAGTCGCTCGCGCCTTGGCGCCTCCTCCGGCCCGGGCCGGGCATCGTCCGCGATGCTCGGCCCGGGCCGTTCCGCGTCCTCGTGCCGAGGGTCCTCCAGGGAGCGAGGTCACACCCGCCACCTTGACCTCAACCGAACTCGAGGTCCTAACGTGGGAAGGTAAGTTCGGACCGTGCCCCTGAAAAAGGACCCACATGCATCACGAGAACCTACGAGTCGCGGTCGTCCTCGGCGGCAACCGGCGAGGACGCACGGGGCCGGCCGTCTCGGCCTGGTTCCTCGACCTGATCGCGGCTCGGCCCGATCTCGTGGTGGACACACTGAACGTCGGCGAGCCGGAGGGGGACGGCCACGGCACACGGGTGGAGGCCTTCGCCGAGACCATCGCCGCCGCCGACGCCTTCGTGGTGGTGACTCCCGAGTACAACCACGGTTACCCGGGTCCGCTCAAGAGCGCCATCGACTCGGCCCGCAAGGAATGGTTCGCCAAACCGGTCGCGTTCGTCTCCTACGGAGGAATGTCGGGCGGCCTGCGGGCGGTGGAACAGTTGCGCTCGGTCTTCAACGAACTGCACGTGACCTCGGTACGAACCTCGGTGAGCCTGCACAACGCCCAAGAGATGTTCGTGGCGGACCCACCCACGGGCCAAGAGCTGCGCGGCGCCGAGATCGCGGTGGCGCAGATGCTGGACCAGCTGGTGTGGTGGGCGCTGTCCCTACGCGAGGCCAGACGAAGGCGTCCCTACCCCGGCTAGCTCCCAGGGATGACGACGGCGGACGGGGCGGCACCGTCGCCGGCACCGCCCCGTCTTTCTACCCCACCAATCACCATCCCCTGATGATCCCCATCATCAAAGGTCTGTGTCCGGGCGTACACCCACCTGAACGGTAGGGAGTCGCCCACAGTGGCTCCGCTCCGACGCGGAGTCCCCTGTCCCACCACTCAACCTAGAAGACCTCGGGCCCGCCCGCAGGGCTTTCACCGAAAAAGCCGGAGGAAACTTCGGACCACTTCCCGAGCCCTCGAACCCCGAACACCGGGAAACGGCCGGCCATTCCTCCGGACGGCCCATGGTCCGCGGTGCGTCATCCGACATCCTGGCCCGACCCGAACCCCTCACCGGGGCGTAAGGTGGGAGTGTGAGTGATCTCGTTTACGCATGGCTGGGCGACACCCCCATCCCGTACCACCAGGGCTGGGATCTCCAAAAGCGGCTCCACGAGAGCCGTGTCGCCGATGAGGTGCCCGACACGGTCCTTTTCCTGGAACACGAACCCGTGTACACGGCCGGCAAACGCACCGGGAGGTGGGATCGTCCCATCAGCGACCCCGGCGCCCCCGTCGTGGACATCGACCGGGGCGGCAAGATCACCTGGCACGGCCCCGGACAGCTCACGGTGTACCCCATCGTCAAGCTGGTCCAGCCCATCGACGTGATCGCCTACGTCCGCATGCTGGAGGAGTCGGTCATCCGCACCATCGCGGAATACGGCCTGACCGGCAGACGGGTCGAGGGGCGCAGTGGGGTGTGGCTGGACGCCGACCCCGAACGCGGCCTCATCGAACGCAAGATCTCGGCGATCGGCTGCCGCATCGCCCGTGGGGTCGGGATGCACGGGCTCGCCCTCAACTGCGAGAATGACCTGTCGTGGTTCGACCGGATCGTCCCGTGCGGGATCTCCGACGCGGGGGTCACCTCGCTCACCCACGAGTCGGGGCGCACCATCACCGTCGCCGACGTACGCCCACGCCTGGAACGACACCTGGCCGACGTGCTCGGAGCGGCGGAGTACAGCCACACCGACGGCATCGAGTCGCTCTTGGGCGCCACCGCCCAAGGGTGACACACCACACCATGAGCCAGTCCCCACCGGGACACGCCGCCCCCACAAGGGGCGTGAAGGTCCCCGTCACAGGGGTACAGAAGGGAACGGGTTCGCGTTGACCATCGCTCCTGAGGGCCGCAAGCTGCTGCGTGTGGAGGCGCGCAACAGCGAGACCCCCATCGAGAGAAAGCCGCCGTGGATCAAGATCAAGGCGCACATGGGGCCCGAGTACACCGAGCTCCAGTCCCTGGTCAAGGGTGAGGGCCTGCACACCGTCTGTCAGGAGGCGGGCTGCCCCAACATCTACGAGTGCTGGGAGGACCGGGAGGCCACCTTCCTCATCGGTGGCGACCAGTGCACGCGCCGGTGCGACTTCTGTCAGATCGCCACCGGCAAGCCCAGCGCCTTGGACAGGATGGAGCCGACCAAGGTCGCCACCTCCGTCCAGAAGATGGAACTGCGCTACGCCACCATCACCGGCGTGGCTCGCGACGACCTCGAGGACGGCGGCGCCTGGCTGTACGCCGAGACGGTCCGCAAGATCCACGAGCTCAACCCCGACACCGGCGTCGAGCTGCTCATCCCGGACTTCAACGCCGACCCCGACCAGCTGGCCGAGGTATTCGGTTCGCGTCCGGAGGTGCTGGCGCACAACGTGGAGACCGTACCGCGGATCTTCAAGCGCATCCGCCCGGGCTTCCGTTATGAACGTTCCCTCGAAGTCATCACCAAGGCCCGTCAGGACGGCCTGGTCACCAAGTCGAACCTGATCCTGGGCATGGGCGAGACCCGTGAGGAGATCAGCGAGGCCATGCGCGACCTGCACGAGGCCGGCTGCGACCTGCTCACCATCACCCAGTACCTGCGTCCCTCCAAGCTGCACCACCCGATCGACCGTTGGGTGAAGCCGCAGGAGTTCGTGGAACTGGGCAAGGAGGCCGAGGAGATCGGTTTCGCCGGCGTCATGTCCGGTCCCTTGGTGCGGTCCTCCTACCGGGCGGGCACGTTGTACAAGCAGGCCCTCGAAAAGCGTGAGGCCGAGGCCGCCACCACTGACCGCGCATAGCACTCGAATCACCCGAGTCGTGACCAAGCTGGAACGGTGGCCCGCGGGCCACCGTTCCGCATGTGGGCACACGGACGCATATCCTGGTGATTTCGAGGCGCCCGTTTCCGTGGCGCCGGAAGGCGTCGCGCCGAAGGTCGACCGTGAAGAGGAGGCAAGGCAGCACAGGGATCCCTTCCCCCACCGAGCCGTTCGGTGTGCGCTGCCTGAAAGCACGATGGCGAAGAAGTCCGACACCACGTCCGCCGGTAAGGGTGGCGAGAAGCAGCCGGGCCGGTTGAAGCAGATCGGCATGGTCGCCAAGGTCGTCCACCAGCAGAGCCCGCGCACGATCCCGCTCGCGATCACCGTCGCGGTCCTGATCTTCGCCGTCTTCATCGGCATCGGCGTCTGGACCGGGTCCTGGATCATCTGGCCGTTGACCGGTCTGCCGATCGCCTTCCTGGTCGGCTTCATCATGTTCATCCGGTCCGCCCAGAAGGTCCAGTACAAGATGCTGGACGGCCGCCTGGGCGCCGGTATGGCGATCTTGGAGAACATGCGCGGCAACTGGGTGGTCGAGCCCGGCGTCGCCGCCAACAAGCAAATGGACGTCGTCCACCGGGTGGTGGGCCGTCCCGGCGTCATCCTGGTCGGTGAGGGCGACCCCGGTCGTCTGCGCGGCCTGATCGCCGGTGAGAAGAAGCGCGTGGCGCGCGTGGCCCATGACACGCCCATCTACGACTTCAAGGTCGGTAACGGCGAGGATCAGGTGCCGGTCTCCAAATTGCAGCGCACCCTGGTCAAACTGCCTCGAAACCTGGACAAGTCCGGCACCGCGGAGCTGAACTACCGGCTCAAGGCGCTTCCCGCCGCGATGCAACTGCCCAAGGGACCGATGCCCAAGGGTGCCAAGTTGCCCAAGGGCATGCGCGGCAAGATGGGCGGCTGAGCCCACTCGGCCCCATCCTCGACGGACCTTCCACGGGGCCGTCTCACCGGCCGGTGCGACGGCCCCGTTCGCGTGCCCGGGTCAAGGTCCCGAAGACGCCGGATCGTGGCTGATGAGGTCGCCCGGCTGACAGTCCAGTTCGCGACACAGGGCGGCCAGGGTGGAGAAGCGAATCGCCTTGGCGCGACCGTTCTTGAGCACGGACAGGTTGACCACCGTGACGCCCACCCGTTCGGAGAGTTCGGCGAGGGTCATCCCGCGTTCGGCCAACAGCTCGCCCAGGTGGACGCGGATCCCGGTGTCCTCCCGCGAAGGCATCAGACGAGTCCTTCGACGTCGTCGCGCATCCTGGCGCCCCGCCGGAAGACCTCGGCCAGAGCGGCCAGGAGCAGCCCGGCGAGCAGCGCCACCAGAGGCCCCGATTCCAGGGAGAGGGTGAAGGACACCAGGACCATCCCGTCCTCGGGCACCACTCCGTGTTGGAGGAAGAGACCGGCGAACCCGTCCGCGGTGGGTACCAGGATCGCCGCGAGGATCATGGTGAGGGCGATGGTGTAGATACGTCGCACGTTGGCGGGGACGAAGGGGTCACCTTGGTCCAGGCTCCGAAGGACCCGCAGGATCAGGTAGAGGATCGTGAGCGCGGCGGCCTGGGTGAGCAGGGTCGACAGCACCAGCATGAGGCGCTGGAGGGTGCTCGGGTCCTCGAAGCGCAGCGTCATCTTCGGCTCTTCGACGATCGTGACGTCGTCGACCACCGGTTCCACGTCGGGAACGGTCGCGGGAGCGCCCATCGGCTGATGGACGGTGATCTGAGCGAACCGGCCCAGGCCCTCCGCGGGCAGGAGCGGGGTGATCCACAGCAGTGAGGCCAGGAAGGTCAGGCCCACCAGGACCATCCCCAGCGCCAGGATGGTCTGCGTCGCGACGGAGTCGGCTCGGCTCCAACGGAGGCGGAATCGTCTGGGGGAGGAAGGGCTTTCAGCGGACAAGGGCACCTCCATATCGTTTTTCGATATTAACGATAAACGATATTCCCTGGAGGTGGAAACGGCCCGCCCCCTTCAACGGGAGCGGGCCTTGGGGGCCGTGCGGGATCAGCCGCAGTCGACCTCGTCCTCAGCGGCACTGGTGCCACCCAGGTCCTCGATCGTGTCGCCACTACCACCGGAGCCATCGCCCGCTCCCGTGACGCCCTCCCAGCCGCCGCTCATGACCAGTTCCAGGTCATCGCCCAGCGAGGGCTCCTCGACGATCTCTGCGCCGCCTTGAACGGCCGAGGCCAGGACCTCGGCGTGCTCGCCCCGCCCCGGACCGTGGTAGACGGTGGTGTTCTGCGGGACGCGCAGCTCGGGGTTGGTCGTGTCGATGACCGTGAAGCCCTGTTCGATCAGCAAGGGCTCGACCTGGGCCCCCAAGCCGTCGACGCCGGTGTTGTTGAGCAGCACCAGGGAGACGTCGGAGGGTTCGAGCTCATCTTCGGAATCAGCGGAATCGTCCTTGCCGGCCGCCGCCTCGGTGAGCTCGCCGGTGGCCACCGAGGAGAACAGGTCCTGAGCGTTCGGCTGCAGCAACTGCACCTTGTTGGTGTTGGCCGGGTAGTCCTCGACCGGCGCGGTGACCATGTTCATCCGCCCCAGGTCGACCTCGCGCATGGCCACGGCCAGTTCGGTCATCTTGTCCACGGTGAGCCGGTCATCGGTCACCAGGCTGTCGGTGACCGAGTCCAGGAAACCGACGAGACTGCTGGGGCTGGAAAGGATGTCACCAGAGGTGACCTCCCGCAGGATGGCGCCCATCATGCGCTGCTGGTTCTGGATCCGCCCCAGGTCGCTGCCGCCCTCCGCGCTGTCACGTGAGCGAGCCAGCCCCAGGGCCTGCTCACCATCAAGGCGTTGCTCCCCCGCGTCCAGTCGCAGGTGCGCCTTGGGATCGTCGATGGGTTCGGGAACACACATCTGGACGCCGCCGATGGAGTCGACGATGTGCTCGAACCCGGCGAAGTCCACCATGACCATGTGATCGAGGTGGATGCCGGTGACCGTTTCCACGGTGTTGCCCTGACAGTCCATGCCGCCATAGGTCATGGCGTGGTTGAGCTGGTCGACGCCCCCGGCCCAGCCGGCCCCACCCTCGCCCGGATCGCACGCCGGGATCTCCACCATCGTGTCGCGAGGCAGGTTGACCATGGTCACGCCACCCTTGTCCACGTCGATGCTGACGACCACCAGGACATCGGGGCGGACGCCGTTGAGCTCGTTGTAGGCGGCGTCGTCCCCGGCCCTTTCGTCGGTGCCCAACAGCAGGATGTTGTGCAGGCCATCGGCCTGGGCCGGCCGGTCCCCCCAACCGTCGGGGTCGACCTCGGCGGTCTCGATACCGAGGATGTCCTGGTAGCCGGTGTAGACCACCAGAGTCGAGACGATGACCACGCCGGTCACCACGCACGCCACCCACTTACCGAGACTCATCTTGGCGACCGTGGCGGCCGTAGACATGTTTCTGGGGGCCAAGAGGGCACCTGCGATTCGATCTGGGACGAGAGGGAAGGTCCGACCGGAAGGGTTGGGCCACCCACGGGAGGGGCCGCGGGGTACTCGGACGTAACCCCCCGGATGGTACCGGAACGGTCTCGGTGTGTCAGACCCCGACCATCGTCGCCCCAGGCGAGGTCACGCCCCACCCGGGGCATCGGTGGTCAGCCGCCGACCCGGAGGGAGGCGTTGTCGTTGGCGGTGTAGTACAGGTTGCCGGCCATACCGGGACTCAGGACGTCCTGGTTACCGCCATAGTTCGGCGAGTAGTACATGCGTGCGATCTTGTTGCTGCGATTGTTCATGCTGGCGGCGTTGTTGCGGACCAGTTGGTTCATGCCCTGGGCCCCGCTGGTACAGCCGCAGAACTGGAACTTGAGGGTGGTGTACTCCCGGTGGTGGCTCGTTTGCGTGGTCTGGGACCCTTCCGCCCAGGTGCGGTAGTGCACGCACACGGCACCCGCGGTACAGGGCTCCTGACTCACCCATCCGTTGATATTGCGCTGAGCGGCCTGGGCCGTCCCGGCCACACCCAGGAGTGCGGCCGCGAAGACCACCGCCAGGAGCGCGGAAAGGGTTCTGGAACGCTTCACGTGAGGGGTTC
Source organism: Nocardiopsis alkaliphila YIM 80379 (assembly GCF_000341005.1). Classification (GTDB taxonomy): domain Bacteria; phylum Actinomycetota; class Actinomycetes; order Streptosporangiales; family Streptosporangiaceae; genus Nocardiopsis; species Nocardiopsis alkaliphila. Next base: position 8,229 of record NZ_ANBD01000126.1, read on the forward strand.
TCCTTCTTGTCGGGGGGCGACCGGACGTGGGGACACGCCGGTACGGCGAAGGGAGCGACGGTGTTCGCTCAGGGGTGTTCCTCCAGCGAGGTCAGCGCGTTCTCCACGGCCTCCTCCAACTGGGCATGACGTTCCAGGAGTTCGGTCTCGTGCCGGGTGATGAGCTCCACCTGAACCTCGGTCTCGACCCGGACCATGAGATCGATCAGCCCGACCTCCTCCTTGCACTCCACCGCGGTGATCGCGGCCACGGTGTCGTCCACGGCCACGGCGCTCTCGGAGGACCCCACCAGCCAGAAGTCCTCCCCCGGGTAGCCGGCCCCGTCCATACACACGACCCACTCCCCCATCGCGTCGATGACCTCGGCGTCGTCCAGCGCCCGGTCGAAGGAGACGGCCTTGATCCACTCGGCGGTTCCGGCGATCCCGGGTTGCTCGCCCGCGATGCCCTCCTGCGCTTGCTCCTTGGTGACGATCTCCATGTGGGGGTCCACCCTCGCGTGAGCCCATCCGAAGCAGCCGTGCACGGGCACCGGTTCGCCGCTGGGGGTGTGAACGTCCTCGCGGCCGCCGAACAACGCGTCCATGGCGTCCTGCTCGGTCTGCCCGCCGTGATCGATGCGCCAGGGCGGGTCGGTGCCCTCCTCCGCGCCGTCCAGGTGTTCGGGGGCACCGAAGCCGTACTCTTCGGCGCTGTCCAGGCTGACGAGACCGTAACGCCGGTACTCACCGTGGGGGCCGAAGAAGGCGGTGTCCGTCTCCAGGTGCTCGTTCGTCTCGGGTACGTGGGTGTAGTCGTACCCCAGGCCCCGCATACAGCTTTCGACGTGTGCCCCGGCGGCTTGGGTGATGGTCCTCAGCTGGGCTTCGTTGGTGCGGTAGTCGTAGATCGGCAGATGGAGCCGTTCGGTGAGGTCACGGTCTTCCCCAGGAAGCACGGTCGCGTCCCGTTCCGGCGGGCCGAGACCGTCGGTGCCGGGGGAACAGGCCACGAGGAAGCCGAGCGCCACCGCACACGTGACCGCTGTCATACGCTGGGAGAACGTTTCCATTGTTCGATCTATGTTTCCTTCTCGCGGGGGATCACGGACAGCGATATGAGGCTGTCCGAGGCAGTCGGAAAATAGCAGATAAAACCGGTGGGCACCGGACTTCCCGGTGACGATGATCTCTGATCACTGACTTTTCCGAAATGGACAAAAGAGCGCCACCAGCGAACCTTTCGGGATGTACCGTTTCCAGAAAGGAAACGTCACGGTTCCGCAGCGGCCGCCTCGTCGGTGTGGAGCGCTCCCGGATCACCGGCTCGTCAGGTCCACCGCCCGTTCCAGTACGGCCTCCATCTCCTCGGCACGCTCCCGCAGAGCCGTCTCGTTGGCGGCGATGTCACGCTCCTGGATCCGGGAGAGGACCTCCAGGTAGGTCTCGGTCAACCCGGCCTCCTCCCGGCACTCCACGTTGCGTACGGCCGCCTCGGTGTCATCGGAGTCCACCCGTGTGTCCCGCCCCGAACCCACGGTGTCGGGGTCCTCGCCGGGGTAACCGGAATCTGCCATACAGTCCCGCCAGGCGGCTTCGGCGTCCAGCACCTCCTGGTCCGCGGCGGCCTCCTCCTGGGAGTCGTTGGAGATCTGTGTGGCCACGGGGCTCTCCCCCAATGGGGTGGGGACCTCACCCGCCTGGGCCTCTTCCACCCCGATGATCCGGACACCCTCGTCTAGTTCGGTTTCGGCCCACCCTTCGCATCCCCACTCCGGGACGGGATCTCCCGACGGGGTCTCCGCCCCCTCCGGGAAGCCTTGGAGCGCCGCCACCGCGGCATCGTAGGTCTGGCCCTGGTGGTCGATCCTGAGGTCGCGGAGTTCACCACCGGCGCCTTCCTCATAGCGTCCGTCGAACATCTCTTCCTCGTGCTGTCTCAGGAGTTCCTCCGGGTGGGAGAAGCCGTTCTCTGCGGCGTACTCGGCGTCGACGTGCCACCGGCCCAGGTAGTTGCTCTGCGGGCCGAAGGCGGCGACGGAAAGAGGATCGACTTCCTGGGGTTCTCCACGAGTGAAGGAGAAGCCGAGGTCTCGCATGCACTCCTCGACGAGGATCTCGTGGGCGTTGCGCAGGGTGGCCTGCTCCACCGCGGTGAACATGTAGGCGTGGATGGGAAGGTCGAAGAGTTCGTCCATCGCCTCGTCCGCTCCGGGGACCGGGGACTCGGCGTCCTCACGCAGTTCGGCGTCGGGGGCGGGGGAGTCGGAGGTGGAGCAACCGACGGCCGCGACCCCCAGGGTGATCGCGATCAAGGCGGTGCGCAGCGCGCTCACCGTGCGAACGAGTTCATCAGGCATGGGGGCTCCCTGAGGTTGTGGGTGTTCAAGATGGGATGTCCTGGGTTCCCAGGACGGTGGGGTGTGACTGATGTGGGAGGTGGAGGGGTCCGGGACGGTTCAGGAACGCAGGGCCTGGGCGGGTTCGGTGCGGGCCGCGCGCCAGGCCGGATAGGCCCCGGCCACCAGACCCACACCCGCACCGATCAGGGGGGCCGCGGCGATGGTGCGGGGGTCCAGCAGCGGCCCCCACCCCTGGAACAGGGAGACGACGACGACCGTTCCCGCGCCCAGGGCTGCGCCGACCATACCGCCCACGAAACCCGACCCGGCCGACTCGGTGAGGAACTGGGCGGCGATCTGGGAACGTCGGGCACCCATCGCCCGACGTAGGCCGATCTCCGGCACCCGCTCGATGACCGACACCAAAGTGGTGTTGGCGATGCCGAGCGCCCCCACCCCCAGGCACACCACGGCCAAGGCCATGAACAGTCCGGTCAGGTCGTTGTCGATGCCGTCACGCAGGGTGCGCGGATCCGGTGGGACCTGAACCTGGAGGGCGGCCGGGTGGTCCGGGCGCAAAGCGACACGGATCTCGTCGCCCACCTGCTGGGCGGCGCCCATTCGGGTGTCGACGATCAGCGTGTTCTCTCCCATCCCCGGTTCGGGGGCGCCCCAGGTCTCCATGGCCGAGCTTCGCGGCACCATGACCGAGGCCAGAGTCGCGGGGTGGCGCTCCACGTCCTCGACGATGCCGATCACGGTGAAGGGGTGACGTCCCACGAACAGCGTCGGTCGGTGTTCGACGCCGTTCAGCCCGATCCGGTGCGCGGCGGCCCGGCCCAGCACCGCCACCGGCTGGGTGTTCTCCTCGTGGAAGGAATCGAAGACCCTGCCGTGGGCGAGTCGGGCGTGCACGGCGTCGAAGTAACCGGGTGAGACGGCGAGCACGTCGACGGAGACCCCTGCCGGTTCCGTCCCCGGCGGCCCAGGGGGCAGCAGGGACCCCTGAGCCGATTCTCCACCGGGCTCTCGGATGTCGGGGACGAAGTACGACCCGGCGGCGGTCACTCCGTTGACCGCCATGGCCGCCTTTTCGGGGTCCTCCCCCAGACCGGGTTCGACCCCTCCCGGAAGGTCGTCGACGTTGCTCTGGTCGGTGACGGTGACCTCGGTGGCGGTCATGGCGTCGAAGCGGTCGCCGATCTGGCCCGCAGCGGTGGAGGCCAGACCCAGTGTGGCGACGAAGACGGTGATGCCGATGACCGTGCCCAGACCGGTCAGCGCCGTCCTGCCGGGACGGGCGAGCATGCCGGAGGCGGCTTCGGACAGGAGGTCGCGCAGCGGAAGCCGGTGCGGGGCGGGCCCGGACCAGGTGCGGCGGGGCATCGACGACTCCCCTCGCTGAGACACCCGTCCCGGATGATCACGGTGCGCTGCCCGCGCGCCGCCACACCGGTGTCGTGGGTGACGACCAACAGGGTGATGCCATCGGCGTGGAGTTCGTCCAGGAGCGAGAGGACCGAGGCGGCCGTGGTCGAGTCCAGGTTGCCGGTGGGCTCGTCGCACAACAGCAGGGAGGGCCGGGCGGCGAGAGCGCGAGCGATCGCCACCCGTTGGCGTTCTCCTCCGGAGAGGGTGGCCGCCAAGGCGTGTTCTCGGTGGCTCAACCCCACCCGCCGCAGAGCCGTGCGCGCCCGGGCGGTGCGTTCGGCGCGAGGGACGCCGGTATAGACCATGCTCAGTCGGGTGTTGTCGAGGGCACTGCGGTGGCCGATGAGGTGGAAGGACTGGAAGACGAAGCCGATGCGGTCGCCGCGGAGCGCGCTACGGTGTCGTTCACCCATGTCGGCGGGGTCGATGCCGTCGATGAGGTAGGTGCCGCCGGTGGGGGTGTCCAGCAGGCCGACCAGGTTGAGGAAGGTCGACTTGCCCGAACCGGAGGGTCCGACCACCGTCACGTACTCCCCCGCCTCGATGGTCAGATCGACGTCGCGCAGAGCGTGCACCGGGGAGGGTCCATCGAAGGTACGGCTCACTCCGCGCATGTCGATGACGGGGGTCATGTGTCCGACACCACCACGGTGTCGCCGACCTCCACACCCTCGACCTCGACCCAACCGCCCGCGGTGGTACCGATGCGCACCTCGACCTCGGTTCCATCCGGTCTGACCAGGTACGTGGTGCCGTCATGGCGGGAGAAGACTGCGGCGGAGGGAACCGCCGGGACCGGCTCCCCGGTGGCGGCGATCTCAATGGTGATCCGCACGTCGGCACCGCTCAATCGTTCCGTGAAGTCACCGGTGACCAGAAGCTGGTGCCCCTCGTCCCCGCCTTGGCCCTCCGGACCGTCCTCCTCGGTCTCGTTCGGGGGCAGGAGGGAGGCGACCTCGGCCTCGACCTCGACCCCGTGGGCCTCGGAGTGCACGAGGACGGCAGCTCCGACCTCGATCAGCGCGTGTTCGTTGTCGGAGACCACGGTGGTGGCGGACAGGCCACCGGAGGCCACTTCCAGGAACGGGCCCTCGGCGAGTTCGCCGACACGTGCGTGCAGCGTGTGCAGGGAGGAGGGGAATCCGGGAAGGAAGGCCAGTTCACCTCGGGGGATGGTCGGCCCGCCCACGGGCGCGGGACCGTCGGTGTCCTCCGGTCCGCTCGGTGAGGTCTCCGGAACCGTGTCGGTGAGGGGGGCGTAGCCGCGATTGTCGTACATCGCCTCGACCGCGGCCTGGGTGGCGGGGCCGTACACCCCGTTGGCCTCGGGCAGGGCGAAGCCCAGGGAGAGCAACGCCTCCTGGAGTTGGGTGACGTCACGCCCCTCCATCCCCGGGAGCAGGTCCCGGTACATGGGGAACTCTCCGGGGAGGGCGATGAGGGGACGGCCCGCCACTTCGGCCACCACGGAGCCGGGAAGGATCTCCTCCCCCACCGCGATCGGGGTGGCGGTGACCACCGGGTCACCCGCGGGTCCGGGGCCCGGCGCGGTGATGGTGGCGGTGAACTCGGAGCCGACGGTGCCACGGAGGACGATCGTGTCGACGAGTTCACGCTCCTCGACGCCGGCGGTCAGGGTACTGGGAGGTGGAGGCGCGGCCTCGGCCGCCCTTTGCTGGGGCGAGCGGACGAACACGGTCGCGGCGAAGGCGCACGCCGACGCCAGGGCGCACACCACGACGACAATGGCCAAGGTCCTGGCCCGTGAGGGAGCTTTCGACACGAGGAATCTCTGGTGGGGGTAGGGGTCCCGGAAAATGCGGGGAAATCCTTCGATAATCCGCCCGGGGTCGGGTGATCATAGCAGGACCACCTCACACGTGAATGGCCCTGTTCTTCTTCATGACGAGTATTGACGGAGCCGGTTCATAAAAGAAACCGGCAGGCCCCGAAGGACCTGCCGGAATGGTTCCCGAGAGGTTCGGGTCGAGGTGGCCTCAGCAGGCGCTCTCCTCCGCGGCCTCGGCGGTCACACCACCCAGGTCCTCGGTGATGGACAGGTCGGTCTCGGCCGAGGAGTCGCCCGCGAAGCCGTTCCAGTCGCTGCTCGCCACCAACTCCAGGGTCTGCTCCAGTCCCTCGATCTCCTCGGTCACGGCGTTCTGTAGCGAGCCCGCCAACAATTCGGCGGCGGCTTTGTCTCCAGGGCCGTGGTAGACCGTGCTGGCCTCGGGGAAACGCGATTCGGGGTTGCCCGTACCGGTGACCACGTAGCCCTCTTGGACCAGCACCGCCTGGATCTCCAGGGCGAGCCCATCGATGCCGGTGTTGTTGATGACCTCGACGGAGATGTCGGAGGGATCGAGCGAGGTCTCCTCGTTCCGCTCCGTGTCCGAGTCGTCGTCTCCGCCGGCCAGGTCCACGCCCGCGTTGATCGCCTCGAACAGCTCCGAGGCCTGGGGCTGACTCATGATGATGCGGTTGTTGTCCTCGGGGTGTTCCCCGTTGGGAACGGTGACGAACTGGATCCGATCCAGGTCCACCTCGCGCATGGAGATGGCGATGTCGGTCATGATGTCGACGGTGAGCTCGTCATCGGTGGTGATGGAGTCGGTGACCGCGCCCAGGAAGTTGGTGATGGTGATCGGACTGGTCATCACCTCACTGCTGAGTACCTCGCGCAGCATGGCGCCCATGAACTCCTGCTGGCGGTCGATGCGGGACAGGTCGCTGCCGTCCCCCTGGGCGTAGCGGGAACGTACGAAGCCCAGGGAGTCCTCACCATCGAGTGTCTGGAGCCCGGCGTCCAGCTTCAGGTGCGCCTTGGGGTCGTCGATGGGCTCGGGGATGCACATCTGCACCCCACCGATCGCGTCCACCATGTCCTTGAACCCGGCGAAGTCCATCATGACGAAGTGGTCCAGGTGCACGCCGGTGACCAGCTCGACCGCCTTCCACTGGCAGCCCACCCCACCGAAGGTCATGGCGGAGTTGATCATGCCCTGGTGGGGCCCCATGCCCTCGTACCCTTCGGACGGGTCACAGGCGGGAAGGTCGACCACCAGGTCCCGAGGCAGGTTGACCAGGGTCGCGGCCCCGTTGTCCACGTTGATGCTGGCGATGAGCATCGTGTCGGGGCGCTCGCCCTCGGCCTCGCCATAGTCGGCGTTCTCGCCCGAACGCACGTCGGAGCCGATGATGAGAAGGTTCATGACCCCCTCGACGCTGGTGGGCCGATCCCACTCGTCGGTGTCCACCTGGGCGGTGGTGATGTTGCCGACCAGACCCTGGTACCAGCCATAACCGCCCAGGCTCGCCACGATGGTGAGCGCGGTGACGACACAGGCGATCCACTGCCCCGCGGACAGACGGGAGTCGCCCAAAGCGCCGGAAGAGCGGGGGGCGGAACGTTTTCCAGCCATGCGAACCTTCGGATGCGAACAGACCTTGGAGGGGCGGGGTCAGGGCGGCCTGGAGGTCGCGGCCCCGAGAAAGCTGTGAACGGATGTTAACAGCGGTTCGATGAGGGCTCGGACCAGACCCGAATCCGATTCGGTGCGCCTGGTGATGACTCAGTAACGGGTAGCGATGGTGCCCGCTGCCCGGTCGTGCAGGCCACGCGTGTCACGGTCGTAGACCACGGCCGGGATGACCAGGCACAACAACAGGGTTCGCAGCACCATGGACACGAACCAGGGCCAAGAGCGCTCCCCGGTGGCCGTGATGCCGACGCCGACGATCCGCCGCCCGATCGTTGTACCGAACAGGGTCAGCAGCACGATGTTCATCGCCGCGTAGACCACCAACGTGGACAAGGTGGTGAAGTTGGTCAGGGCGAGGGCCTCCTCCTCCCCACCGGCCGCGGCCGCGGCCGTGAGGTCCTGACCGATCAGCCCCACGCTAAGGGCGACCGACACCAGCAGAACGGACAGGCTCCAGTCCAGAGCCAGGCCGACCAGTCGACGCATGACCCCTGGAACCGATCCGGGTCCACTCTCGGGCAGGCCGAGTCTGTTGCCCCGATAGCGGAAGTCATCGTCGAGGGCGGCGACGGACCGACTCTTGTCACTCATGTTTTCACGGTATCGGCACGTCATGGACGCGCGTACCCAGGTGGGGCGGGCCATCGTGACCAACGCCCGGACCGGGGGTGGCACCGATCACCTTCAGAGCGAAAAAACGCCCCCTCTCCCCTTATGGCAAGGGAAAACACCAGGTCGAACGGCCTACCAGACACCTTGGACCGACTGCGTAACATGCAGGAAACAATCGAGACATGGTGTGGAAATCACCCGCTTCTAGCTTCGATCACGAAGCCGGGAGACGACGTACGGTCCGAACACGGCCGCGATGGAGCGGCGAGGACCACGGGCCCGTCGTCTCAGCCATCTGCACGGAGGTGCCGTTTTGTTCAGCAACGCCGACGAGGTGCTCGCCTACATCCGAGACGAGGACGTTAAGTTCCTCGATGTCCGTTTCACGGACCTGTTCGGGGGTGTGAACCACGTTACCCTCCCGACGGAGAACGTGGACGAATCCACCTTCACCGATGGCCAGATGTTCGACGGCTCCTCGATTCGCGGCTTCCAGGCCATCCACGAGTCCGACATGCTGCTGCTGCCCGACCTGAGCACGGGTGTCCTGGACCCCTTCCGCAAGCACAAGACGCTGAACATGACGTTCTTCGTCCACGACCCGCTCACCCTGGAGTCCTACAGTCGCGACCCGCGTAACATCGCCCGCAAGGCCGAGGCCTACCTGCGCGGCTCGGGTGTGGCCGACACCGCTTTCTTCGGCGCCGAGGCCGAGTTCTACATCTTCGACGACGTCAAGTTCGAGACCCGGGCCAACACCGGCTATTACGAGATCGACTCCATCGAGGGCGCCTGGAACACCGGTTCCGCCATCGAGGGCGGCAACCGCGGCTACCGTCCGCGCTACAAGGGCGGCTACTTTCCCGTCGAGCCGGTCGACCACTACAGCGACCTGCGTTCGGACATGGTTCGCACCCTGATCGACTCCGGTATCGAGGTGGAGCTCCAGCACCACGAGGTCGGCACCGCGGGTCAGGCCGAGATCGGTATCCGGTTCGGCACCCTGCTCAAGCACGCGGACAACGTGCAGTTGTACAAGTACATCGTGAAGAACGTCGCCAACGCCGCCGGCAAGACGGCCACCTTCATGCCCAAGCCGCTCTTCGGCGACAACGGCTCCGGCATGCACTGTCACCAGAGCCTGTGGAAGGACGGCGAGCCGCTGTTCTTCGACGAGTCCGGTTACGGTCAACTCTCCGACACGGCCCGCTACTACATCGGTGGCCTGCTCAAGCACGCCTCGGCGCTGCTGGCGTTCACCAACCCGACGGTGAACTCCTTCCACCGCTTGGTCCCGGGTTACGAAGCTCCGATCAACCTGGTCTACAGCCAGCGCAACCGCTCGGCCTGCATCCGCCTGCCGCTGACCGGATCCAACCCCAAGGCCAAGCGCATCGAGTTCCGCGTGCCGGACCCGTCGGCCAACCCCTACCTGGCCTTCTCCGCCATGCTCATGGCGGGTCTGGACGGCGTCAAGAACAAGATCGAGCCGCCGGAGCCGCTCGACAAGGACCTGTACGAGCTGCCGCCGACCGAGGCCGCCGACATCGAGACGGTCCCCGCTTCCTTGGACGCCGCCCTGGAGGCCTTGGAGGCCGACCACGAGTTCCTGCTCGAGGGCGGGGTCTTCACCAAGGACCTGATCGAGACCTACATCGACTTCAAGCGCACCGAGGAGATCGACTCCCTGCGCCTGCGCCCGCACCCGCGCGAGTTCGAGCTCTACTACGACATCTAGCACCTCCTCTCGGGGCCGGTATCCGTTCGGGTGCCGGCCCCGGGTCGTACCCGGTCGGCCCGAGTCGTGCGGTGCGGTACGCATCGGACGGCTACCGTTGACCCGTGGCAAGGGACGGAAGAAGCGACATGACGGCAGGCGCGCTCGCCCGGCGCGGCTTCAGCGACAGCAAGCGGGCGCTGAGGCTGGTGGAGGAGACCGGGATGGACGCCCGGGCCGACGCCGACCTCTTGGACGCCCTCGGTGCCGCGGCCGACCCCGACCAGGCCTTGTTGGGTCTGCTTCGACTGTTGGAGGCCTCCCCCGACCCCGGGGAGGTCATCAGCGCGCTGCGCCGAGAGCGGGACCTGCGGGCCAGGTTGTCCAAGGTGCTGGGCGCCTCCCCGGCCCTGGCCGACCATTTGGTGCGTCACCCCGAAGACTGGCGTGAGCTGCGCGGGGCCGACGCCGCACGCACCCCCGAACCGGAGGAGCTGCGTCGGGGCCTGCTGCACACGGTGGGAGCCCAGCCCGACGACGTCGCGCCCGTCGCCGACCCCGCCGTGGTCGAGGGAGCGGATTCGGACCCCTGGACGGCCCTGCGACACACGCTTCGGGTCTCGTACCGCAGGCGATTGCTGCGTCTGGCCGGACGTGATCTGACCGGGGCCGACACCGTGGAAGAGGTCGCGGCGGAGCTGGCGGACCTGGCCTCGTCCCTATTGGACGCGGCGTTGGCGGTGGCCCGAGCGGAGTCGCCCGAGGACGCGGCACTGTGCCGGTTGGCCGTGATCGGCATGGGCAAGTGCGGTGGCCGCGAACTGAACTACGTCAGCGACGTGGACGTGGTCTTCGTGGCCGAGCCCGTCGAAGGGTCCGACGAACAGGACGCCATGAGGGCGGCGACCCGTCTGGCCACGGCCATGATGCGGGTTCCGTCACAGACCGACACCGAGGGCACCCTGTGGGAGGTCGACCCGGCCCTGCGGCCCGAGGGCAGGCACGGTCCCTTGGTGCGCTCGTTGTCGAGCCACGTGACCTACTACGAGCGTTGGGCCAAGACCTGGGAGTTCCAGGCCCTGCTCAAGGCCCGACCGATCGCCGGTGACACTTCCCTGGGCCTGGCCTACGTGAAGGCCATCGCGCCGATGGTGTGGGAGGCCTCCGGACGCAAGGACTTCGTGGAGGACGTGCAGGCGATGCGCCGTCGAGTGGTGGCGCACATCCCCACTGGTGAGGCCGAGCGTGAACTGAAGCTGGGCCCGGGCGGGCTACGCGACATCGAGTTCTCCGTGCAGCTGCTCCAGTTGGTGCACGGTCGCACCGACGACCGGCTGCGTTCGGGTAACACCCTCCAGGCCTTGACCGCCCTGTCCAAACACGGGTACGTGGGGCGCGAGGACGCTGCGGGGCTCACCGACGCCTATCGGTTCCTGCGCCGGATGGAACATCTGCTCCAGTTGGAGCGATTGCGCCGTACCCACCTGATACCCGATTCGAGTACGCAGGAGGGCTCCACCCGGTTGCGCGCTCTAGGACGGGCGCTGGGGTTCACCGCCGACCCGGTGAGCGAGTTGACCGAGGCACGTAAACGGGTCTCGGCGAAGGTGCGACGTCTGCACGAGAAGTTGTTCTACCGGCCCCTGTTGAACGCGGTGGCCAAATTGCCCGACGAAGAGGTGCGCCTATCGCCCGATCAGGCCAAGGACCGGTTGGGCGCGTTGGGTTTCGCCGATCCGCGTGGGGCACTACGCCATCTGGAGGCACTGACCTCCGGCCTGTCCCGGCGGGCCGCCATCCAGCGCACGTTGTTGCCGGTGATGCTGGGCTGGTTCTCCGATGCCCCCGACCCGGACGCGGGCCTGTTGGGGTTTCGGCAGGTCAGCGAGGCCCTGGGCACCACACCGTGGTATCTGCGGCTGCTTCGCGACGACGTCCGGGTGGCCGAGCGGATGGCGTGGTTGCTCGGAACCAGCCGTTACGTGACCGAGCTGCTGCTACGCGCTCCCGAGTCGGTGGCGACACTGGCCGACGACGCCGAACTACGCCGTCGGTCGACGCGGAGCCTGTTGGCCGAGGCGGACGCGGCGCTGCGCCGGTACGAGACCCCGGAGAAGGCGGTCTCCGCGGTGCGTGCCCTGCGTCGCCGTGAGCTGTTGCGTACGGCCTCCGCGGACCTGCTGGAGGTGTCCTCGGTGGAGGAGGTCGGCACGGCGTTGACCGACATCGCCGCGGTGACCATCGACGCGGCCTTGCGCGCTGCCTACACCAAGGTGGTGGCCGAGGCGGGGGGCGAGGTCCTCACGCGAGTGTGCGTGGTGGCGATGGGGCGGTTCGGTGGTGGTGAGCTGACCTACGCCAGTGACGCCGACGTGATGTACGTGCACGACCCGATGCCGGGTGTGGACACCGGAGCGGCCACCAGGCAGGCGTTGGCGATCGTGCGGGAACTCGCCCGGTTGTTGGAGGTGCCCCAAAGCGAGCCACCGCTTCAGGTGGACACCGATCTGCGGCCCGAGGGCAAGAGCGGGCCGGTGGTACGCACCCTGGCCTCCTACGCCGCCTACTACGAACGCTGGTCGCAGGCGTGGGAGAGCCAGGCGCTGTTGCGGGCCCGGCCGATCGCCGGCGACGAGGAGTTGCGCGCCTCCTTCCTCGCCCTGATCGACCCCCTGCGATATCCGGCCGGTGGGATCGGCTCGACGGCGGTGCTGGAGATCCGCAAGCTCAAGGCGCGGATGGAGGCCGAGAGGCTGCCGCGCGGGGCCGATCCCACCCTGCACACGAAGTTGGGCCGGGGTGGGTTGTCGGACGTGGAGTGGACGGTGCAGCTGCTCCAGTTGCGACACGCCCACCAATACCCGGACCTGCGCACAACCGGGACCTTGGAGGCGCTTCGGGTGGCCATCGAGCACGATCTGGTCACCGCCGACGACGGCGCGGTGCTGGAGCACGCCTGGCGATCGGCCTCTCGGGTGCGCGGCATGGTGATGCTGGTGCGTGGGCGGGGTGGTGACTCACTTCCCTCGGACCTGCGGATGCGCGCGGCCCTGGCCGAGGCCATGGGGTACCGGGCCGAGGCCGAGGACGAGGACCACTTGGAGACCGTGGGGTCGGCGGAGCGGTTGACCGAGGACTACCTGCGCGCCACCCGCCGGGCCCGGTCGGTCATGGAGCGGACCTTCTACGACGACTGAACCGCTCTCCTGGCCGGTCGTTGAACGGGTCGGCGAGTCGGCTCCACCCGAGTCCTGAAGGGCCGGGCTTGGAGTCGGCGCCCGACCGGTCGCCAGGGCGGTTCCTCCCTGAAGCGGGGTGCCCCACGCGCGGGAGTGAGCGCGTGGGGCACCGGGATGGACCGGGAGTGAACGGTCCGGGGCGGGCACGTGCCGTTCAGGTGCTCAGTGTCGCGCCCAGGTGACGGAAGTGCTCGGACCGACGCGGTTGTCTCCGGGTTCCCACTCCACGCCACCGTCCGGGTTCACCTTGACCAGTTTCCACTCGGTACCGGAGCCCAGGGGTACGGTGCCGTTCCACCGGGGATAGGTGTCGGCGTCGGTTTCGAGCGCGACCCCGCCGGTGGGCTCCCAGGAACCGAGCTCGGGGGTGGAACCGACCACGTACACCTGTTGTCCGAACCAGGTTTCGACGGTGGCGGTGAGGGTGTTCGAATCACCGGGGTCGCCACCGTCGCAGTCCTGTTCGCACTCGGCTCCCACGTGCAACGCCAAGGCGCCGTTGGCCGGCACGGTGGCGCTGACCCGGCCATCGGACACGGTGGCCGTGCCCGGGCCCGCGACGTTGTCGTAGTCACCGTCGGGCAGGGAGGTGGGCGCGCTCAGCGACCAACTCCCACCGGAGGCGTTGAAGGCCGCGAAGCCGGCCTCCCCGCGGTCGAAGGCCACCCGCGCCGAACCGTCCCGAGCACGTTCGGTCAAGGGGGTACCGCTCACCGCGTTACGGAAGGCGACCATGCCACTGACCGTCTCGTCGCGGTGCTCGCACACCCAGTCGCCACCGGCGGAACAGTCACTGTCGGCGGTGATCCACCCGGCGGGATTGCCGTCGACCTCACCGACGCTGGGCGGGCCCTCTGTCTCGTTGCCCTGGAAGTCATAACTCGACATCACCACGGGCGTTCCGTAGGGGTGGGCGAGCATGAAGGCGGTGGCGAGGTAGTAGCGTTCGCCGTCCACATGGGTGAGGGTGGGCTCGTAGCGCTGGGTGTCGTGGTTGTCGACGAAGACCACGGCCTCGGCGGAGGTGAGGCCACCGTGCTCGGGCATCGAGGTCAAGTCGGCGATGTCACCGTTGGCGAAGCTCGAGGCGATGTCACGCTTGTAGTCGAAGTTGGTGACCTGACCGTAGGGCGTATAGGCGGTGTAGGGGATCGTCTGGTCCCCGTAGACCTCGTGGTAGACGTGCGGAGCGCCACCGAAGCCCGGCACCTCGTCCAGGGCCGCGATGATGGCGCCCATGTCCTCCTCGGGGACGTGTTTGGAGGCGTCCACCCGGAATCCGCCCACCCCCATGGCCACGAGCCCGTTGAGGTAGCGGACGATCTGTGCTCGAACGTGGTCCGACCCCGTGTCCAGGTCGGCCAGGTCGAGGAGTTGGCAGTTCTGCACCTCTTCCTTGTCGTTCCAGTCCTGGATGCTGTCGTAGCAGGGGCCGAAGTCGTCGTAGCCGTAGGAGGCTCGACCGTCCCCGAACAGGTCCGGGTGGTCGTACCGGTCCCACTCGGTGCCGGCGCTGCCGGGGCGCTCGACCTCCTTGGGGCCGGTCATGTGGTTGATGACGGCGTCCACGTAGATGCGAACACCGTTGTCGGCACAGGTGTCCACCATGTCCTGGAATTCCTCGGCGGTGCCGCGCCGGGTGTTGTCGATGCTGTAGGAGACCGGTTGGTAGTCCTGCCACCAGGGGAAGTTCCCGCCTTCGGAGAAGGGGACGACCACGTGTTCCTGGGGCGGGGAGACCTGCACGCCACCGTAACCGTTGGGGCCGAGGAAGTCGGCGCACTCGGCGGCGACCGAGTCCCAATTCCACTGGAAGAGGTGCACGATGGTGTCGCCGGCGCTCTCCTGAGCGGCGAGGGGGGTCTTCGTCGGGGCTTGTTGGGAGGCCGCGGGGCCGGGAATCGCCAGCAGGCCCATTCCCAGGACCACGGCTCCGGCGAGGGCGCCGAGTCGGGGTCTTCTCATCTGCGCTCCTTGGGGGGTTCCGCGACGGGGCCACACCGCCCCGACGCCATCTTCTTGCAGTTCTTGCAAGAGCTTACGAAGCAGTGATGAAGGTAACACGCAGATGCGCGCGTGTGAACCAGGGGTTTCCGCGCCCTCACGAGAATCAGACCCGTGACCTCCATGAAAGCCACTGCAAGTTTTCTGAAAAAGGCTTGCGGAGGCCATCACCACCCCTTGAAGAGGACATCGAAAAGCCGGTGGCGGGTCGAGAACCGACCCGCCACCGGCGGACGCCCTTGTTGAGGAGGGAGCGGGCGTACGACTTACCAGAAGACCGCCACACCGATGTTGACGATGGCGAGTACGCCGGCGATGATCGCCAAGTTCTTGGCGGGCTTGCGCAGGTTGAGCACACCGAGCACCACGACGCTCAGTGCCACGACCAATTTGACCGCGATCTTGACGTGGTTCATCTCGGCGACGTCGCCCATCTCCGCCACCCCGACCAGGAGCAGACCGGTGACGAACTGGAGCAGGGCGCTGTGCAACAGGACCTTGGTGGCCTTGATGTTCTCGGTCATCAGCTGCATCAAGAAACCGGCGATGATGCCGGCCAGGCCGAGCATGTGCAGGAAGACGAGGAAGAGGTAGAGGAAAGCCATGCCCCACAGACTACTACGTCATGTAGTTGTCAATTCCCCGTCCCACCCTTTTCTCCGGCGAAGGTCCTGGCCCGCCAGAACCGATCTCATCTCCCGTTGGGCACACCCCACCGCCGCCACAGCAACCAGAGCAGCATCATCAGCGCGCCCACACCCACCGTGCCGACCAAGGTCTCCCGGTCGAGCACCTGGCCCACTCGGGCGAACATCGTCGATTCCGCGACCAGGAGCGCCTCGCTCGCACACGCCGAGGGGTCCGCCTCACGCTCCAGCAGCAGGCAGGCGGTACTCACCACCCGCTCCTCCCCCGGCACCTCCTCGGACACCCTGACCCGCACGGTGTAGACGGCCTCACCACCCGGGGGCACGTCGACCCGCCAGTTGGCGACCCCCTCCTCCAGCATTCCGCCCTGGTCGACGTCCACCACCTCCAGTGGTTCTGGGAGGTGCTGCGCGAGCAGGCCGTTCTCCACCGCCGTGTCACCCTCGTTGACCACCGTCGCCCGGTAGGTGAACTCCTCCCCTCGCAGTGGCGATCGCCCGGAACCGGACAGGGCCAACTCCACGAGTGCGGCGTCGAACCCCCCTCCATCCCCGCCGGTCGAAGGCGTGCTCGCTTCGCCGTGCTCCGCCGAGGCCGGAGCGGACAACAGAACGGCCACCGCCATCCCCGCGACCGTGCCGGCCACCGCACGCTCGCGTGCCCTGCCCAGACCTCGTCCACGGACGCCCCCGAAAGCGATCAGTCTCATCCCACGTCCCCCTGATCCGACTCCATGACACGACAAGACAACTACGGGTGATCACAGTCAGGGGTGCGATGACACGCCGTCCCCAGGAGAAGCCCACCTTCGGCCCACTGGAGGGCGGGGAGGCGAGCGCGGGCGGGGCAGCGGCCGGACACCTCCCCGTAGCGGCCGGCCCTGGTGCCGGCCGTGGTCGGGCTCGCCTGACGCCGACACCCCCTCTACGCCCCGTTCGCCGCAGCGAGATCACCGCCGTCGATCCGGACTCCCGCCCCAGACGCCCACATCCCCCACGCGGAAGTCCTCCGAGTGGACACCTTTCCTCGATAGGCCTTCAGTCTTCGAGGTCGACGCGGTTCACCACCCGGGTGACCAGCTCCTCCAGGTCGCCCTCGGGCCCCAGCACGCCGGGCAGGGTGAGGTGCTCGGTCACCAGCCGGTTCAGGGCCAGGTAGAGGATCAAGACGGTGTCCCTGCCGCCGGGCATGGCCACCTCCTCGTGAAAGGCGACGTTGGCCTCCAGGTCCGCGCGCACCCGGGCGGTGAGGTCCCGACGCAGTTCGGGACGCCGGGTCGCCTCCAGTTGGAGTTCCAGGGTGGCCAGGTAGACAGCGGGTTCGGCGACCAGGCGGGCGACCGTGGCGCGCATGGCCTCGGCCAGTCCGGCCCGATCTCCGGGTCCGGTGAGCAGGTCGTCCCACTCGGCCCGTTCAGGCGTGAAGCGCTCGTAGGTGCGCACGCTGATCTGGGCGAGTAGGTCGTCGCGGTCGGTGAAGTAGTTGGACGCGGTGCCGGTGGGCACCTTCGCCCGAACGTCGACCGCACGGAAGGTGAGCCCGCGCGCCCCTTCCTCGGCGAGTACCTCGATGGCGGCGTCCAGCAGGGCCACCCGCCGCTCGGGGTTCCTGACCATGGCTCTCTCCCGTTTCTCGAAAATCCCTTGGCATACCACTACAGATGGAGTACTTTGCTTGAAGTACTCCAATCATAGTGGTCATCGACAACGAAAAACCTTCTCGCGAAGGGCCAGAGGAGAACCATGCGAACCCTCACCTACTTCGTCGCGGTCTCGCTCGACGGCTTCGTCTGCGCGCCCGACGGTTCCTTCGACTTCTTTCCCAGCGGCAGCGAATACGACGAGAACACCGACTTCCACCTGAACGAATACCCGGAACTGGTCCCGACGAGCGTCCGTGCCGGGCTGGGGCTGGACACACCCAACAGGCACTTCGACACGATGCTCCAAGGTCGGGGCTCCTACCAGGTCGCCTTGGACCAGGCGATGACCAGTCCCTACGGCCACATGCGCGAATACGTGTTCTCCCGAACGCTGCCCGCCGACATCGACCCGAACGTGACCGTCGTGGCCACCGATCCTCGTACGAAGGTCCGCGAACTCAAGGCGCAAGAGAGCGAACTCGACGTCTGTCTGGTCGGCGGCCCCACCCTCGCCGGCACCCTGTTGCCGGAGATCGACGAGCTCCTGATCAAACGCTATCCCGTGATCGTCGGAGCCGGAAAACCGCTTTTCGCGGGCGCGACGTTCGACCCGACCCTCTTCGCCCGGGTGAAGAGCGACGTCTACGCCAACGGGTCCGACTACACGCTCTTTCGCCGCCACGAATCCTCGTCCGTGTGACCGAACGCCCATGACCCGGATGTTCACGTTCGCGAGGGCTCAAAACCCCCTCGTGAACGGCCATAATGCGTGTGTGGGGCACGGACCGGGCAGGCCACCGAGTGTGCGCGGAAATACCCCGGAAATATCCGCCCGGCACACTGGACCTTGGGACAAGGCCCGGCTCGGCTCCGCGACCACCGGAGTGGGCCGGAACCGATCGGCATCGAGGAAGGTTGATCGTGAATCGAC
Organism: Nocardiopsis alkaliphila YIM 80379; assembly: GCF_000341005.1. GTDB lineage: Bacteria > Actinomycetota > Actinomycetes > Streptosporangiales > Streptosporangiaceae > Nocardiopsis > Nocardiopsis alkaliphila. The sequence goes on from NZ_ANBD01000126.1 coordinate 26,256, forward strand.
AGCAGGAATTCGTGCTCCGCACGCTGGAGGAGCGCGACATCCGGTTCGTGAGGCTGTGGTTCACCGACGTGCTCGGGTACCTCAAGTCCGTGGCGGTGGCACCCGCCGAACTGGAGGCCGCCTTCTCCGAGGGCATCGGGTTCGACGGTTCCTCGATCGAGGGGTTCGCCCGGGTGCATGAGGCCGACATGCTCGCTCAGCCCGATCCCGCCACCTTCCAGGTATTGCCCTGGCGCAACGAGCCGCACGGCACCGCGCGCATGTACTGCGACATCCTCATGCCCGACGGTTCGCCCTCCCCGGCCGATCCGCGCCACGTGCTCAAGCGACAGCTCAGCAAGGCCTCCGAGCTCGGGTTCACCTTCTACACCCACCCCGAGATCGAGTTCTACCTGCTCAAGAAGTTCCCAGAACAGGGAGAGTTCCCCGAGCCGAACGACTCGGGTGGCTACTTCGACCACACCCCGCACAACAGCGCACACGACTTCCGGCGCAACGCGATCAACATGCTCGAAGCCATGGGCATCTCGGTGGAGTACAGCCACCACGAGGCCGGCCCCGGCCAGCAGGAGATCGACCTGCGCTACGCGGACGCGCTGACCACCGCCGACAACATCATGACCTTCCGGCTGGTGATGAAGGAGGTGGCGATGGAGCAGGGCGTGTACGCCACCTTCATGCCCAAGCCCTTCACCCAATACCCGGGATCGGGTATGCACACCCACCTGTCGCTGTTCGAGGGCGACCGCAACGCCTTCTACGAGCCGGGCGCCGATTACCAGCTGTCCAAGGTGGGACGCGGGTTCATCGCCGGTCTGCTGCGCCACGCCGACGAGATCGCGGCCGTGACCAACCAATGGGTGAACTCCTACAAGCGACTGTGGGACGACCCTGCGGCCTCCGCCGGAATGGGTGGTGAGGCACCCGCCTACATCTGCTGGGGACACAACAACCGCTCCGCCCTGGTCCGGGTGCCGATGTACAAGCCGGGCAAGTCCAACTCCAGCCGGATCGAGATCCGTTCCCTGGACAGCGCCACCAACCCGTACCTGGCCTACGCGGTCGTTCTGGCCGCCGGACTCAAGGGCATCGAGGAGGGGTACGAACTGCCCCCGGGTGCCGAGGACGACGTGTGGGCGCTGACCGACGCCGAACGTCGAGCGCTCGGGATCCGGCCCCTGCCGCAGAGCCTGGACGAGGCGCTGCGTCTGATGGAGAGCAGCGAGTTGGTCGCCGAGGCCCTAGGCGAGCACGTGTTCGACTTCTTCCTGCGCAACAAGAAGGCGGAATGGTACTCCTACCGCCGGCAGGTGACCCCGTACGAGCTCCAGCGCTACCTGCCCACGTTGTAGGGCGCACAGGAAGTACGAACGTACGGCCCCCGCCGGCCAGGATGGTCGACGGGGGCGTCGTCGCTTCCGTGGTCACGTCCGGTGAAGGGAAAGAAGCCGGAAATTCTCCGCGAGCGACGTCCTCCACGGAACAGACACCGGCGAACACGCGTTGACAACCCTTGGGAACCGATTTCCTACCGAAGCGATCGACTACCGCCGGCCGCTTCCCCGCCCGCCACCGACCCATGCCTTCTCCTGGAGCCCACGCCCTTGAGCCAGACCATCGACACCGCCACCGTCCGATTCCAGGTCGACCGCGGCCCCATGCCGCTTCTGGTCGACGTTCGCACCCCCGCCGAGTTCGAGGACGCGCACGTTCCCGGCGCGATCAACCTTCCCTTGGCGGCCCTGGAGTGGCACGCCGAGCGCGTGTCCCGCGACGCCACCGAACAGATCGTCCTGGTCTGTCAGAACGGGCCGCGCGCCAAGCGGGCGCAGGCCCGGCTCGCCGCCGCCGGACTCACCGACACCGTCGTGCTCGAAGGGGGTTTGAACGCCTGGGAGGACGAGGACGGGCCTGTGGTACGCGGCCCCGAACACTGGGCGTTGGAACGGCAGGCACGCCTGGTCGCCGGGTCCCTCGTGCTGGTGGCCGCCCTGGCGAGCCTGTGGTGGACCCCAGCGGCGTTCGTCGCGGCCTTCATCGGCGCCGGGCTGGTCTTCGCCGGGTTGACCGACACCTGCGGAATGGCCCTGTTGCTGGCCAAGCTTCCCTACAACCGGCCGACCACCAAGGTGGACGTGGAGGCGTCCCTGGCCCGGATCTCCCGCGCCGGCGGTCGGGTCTGACCAAGACTCAACCGAGCCCGAATCCGAGCTCGCGGGCCCGGGCCACGGCGGCGGTGCGATTGTCGACCTCCAGCTTGGCCATGAGGTTGGTGACGTGCACGCTCACCGTCTTGGCCGAGATGAACAACGCCTCCCCCACCTGGCGATTGCTCAAGCCCTTGGCCACCTGGATCAGGACCTCCGCCTCACGCGGGGTGAGCCCGGCGGGCAAGGTCGTCGGGGCCGGCCTGGTCCCGGCCAGGGCCGAGCTCATCCCGTCCACGTGGTCTCGCCCCCCGAACTCCGCCTCACCGTTCAATTCCCTGGCCCGCTCCACCATCGTCCGAGCCCGATCGAGATCGCCCAGTGCGAGCAGGGCCCAAAAGGCCCCACGAGAGGCTTCGAACAGCTTTCCCGGGCCGGCCTCCACCGCCAACGCCAGTGCGTGCTCCCAATGCACGAGCGCACGAGCCGGATCCGTTTCGAGCCACCCTCGGGCCATGTGCCGGCCGAGTCTGGCCGAAGGCGCACTCGGCCAGTCCGCACGCTCCACCCTCCGCCACAACAGCACGGCCAGTTCCTCGGCGAGTTCGGCGTCTTGGGGCAGATCACGGCGGCGCAGGCGGGCCACCAGCTCGGCCCAGGCCGGCGTTCCCTGAAAACCGGCCCGACCCTCGCTGATCAGTCCGATGTCCGCCTCCGCCTCGAAGGCCAAGCGCGCGGCCTCGGCCCAGCGCTCTCCCGGTCCGTCCAGCAGGAGCCCCAACCACCCGTAGTAGTGCGAAACGTACTCCAGAGCCGAGCTGCGGTCCCGGGGCAACAACCGGGTGAACTCGCCCAAGGCCTTCTCGCAGGCGTCCCAATCGCCCCTGATCGCGTGTATCTGGGCGATGATCACCTGACGACGTGCGGCCGCGAGGTCCCCCACCTCGGGGTGGGTCTCCAGTACCCGTTGGGCCTCGCTCACCCGTCCCAGGGCGATGAGGTAGATGGCGACCCCGTTGGCGTGGAAGCCACCCTGGCTGCGCAGGATCCCCAGGTCCGCGCACCGATCCAGGACCTCTCGGGCCAGTTCCAGGGCTCCCTCCGGTTCCAAGCGCAGGTGCAGGTTGTGGGCCAGGTTGTTGAGCCCGCGCAACTCCACTTGGACCTCACCCGAATCCCGGGCGATGCGAATCCCTTCCCGAAGCATCTCCACGGACTCGTCGGATCCGGTGACGCCCAGCAGGGAGCCCAAGGTGACCAGGGCGTCGGCCTCACTGGCCCGATCCCCGACCCCGCGCGCGGTCTCGATGGCGGTCCGGGAGACCTCCTCGGCCTCCTCGTCGAACCCCTGGAGCATCAAGGCCGAGGCCATGGCCGCGCCGATCAGGGCCTGTTCGGGGTGGTCCTCGGGGAGCATCCCGGTGGCGGCGCGCAGATCGTCCAAGGCCGCGCTACGGCCCAGGTCCTTGTAGGCGCGGGCACGGGCCACGAGCAGGCGTGCGGCCGTCTGGGGATCGTCCGCGGAGTCCAGGTCGGCGAGGCCGTCGGTGGCGTGCTCGGCCGCACGACGTAGCTCCCCGGCCACCTGGGCGGCCAGACACACCCGAAGCAGCAACGCGCCACGGTCCAGTCCGAGGCGTTCGGCGGCGTCGGGCACCGACTCCCACAGTTCCAGCACCCGTTCGAGGAGTTCCAGGTATTCGGGGTGGGCGGCCGAGGCCAGGGCCCGTTCGGCGGCCTCCCAGGAGGCGACCAAGGCGCGCGCGTGGTCGTGGGCGGCGTAGGCGTGGTGGGCGAGTCGAGCCACGGTCTCGCTCCGGGACAGTCCGGCCACTCCGGTGGCCAGGGCCTCGGTGTAGCGGCGGTGTGCTCGGACGCGCTGACCGGGCAGCAGGTCGTTCTTGACCGCCTCGGCGAGCAGGGCGTGCCGGAACACGTAACCGGTGTCGGTGGCGGTGATGAGTCGGGCGTCCACCGCCTGGCGGAGGGCCTCGTCCAGGTCGTCCTCATCGATCCCGGAACGTTCGGCCACGTCGGCGAGCAGGGTGTGGCCCACCCGATCACCGGCGAGCGCGGCCAGCCCCAGGACCTTGCGAGCGGTGGCGGGGAGTGGCTCGACGTGACGCATGAGCAGTTCCCGGGGCCCTTCGGGGACACCACCCTCGGCGCCGCCGGTGCCCAGGAAGGATTCGACGAACAGGGGGTTGCCGCCGCTGCGCTCGTGCAGCAGGTCCAGGTCACCGGAGGAAAGGGAGCCGCCCAGCGCGGCGGCCTGTTCGGCCACCTCTTGGCGGGAGAGCGGCTCCAGGTCCAGTCGGGTGACGCGGGGCAAGCGCTCCAGTTCGGGCAGGAGGGACCGCAGTGGGTGAGTGCGGTGCAGGTCGTCGGTGCGCACCGAGATCACCAGGTGGAGGGGAACGGCGTGGAAGTTGCGCAAGAGGAAGACGAGGAGGTCGCGGGTGGAGGCATCGGACCAGTGCAGGTCCTCCACCGCCAGAGCGAGCCCGTCAGGACGGGATCGCTCCTCCAGGAAGGTCAGTACCGCCTCGAACAGGCGGGCACGGCCGTGTTCGTCGTGGACGGGCGGTATGGGAGCGGTCTCGCCCAGGCCCGGCAGGAGGCGAACGATCTCGGCCGCCTCTTCGAGTGGCCCGTCGTCGGTGCGCAGCAGTTGGCGTAGCAAGGCGGTGAAGGGGGCCAAGGCCACACCTTCGGTGCCCAATTCCAGGCAGGCGCCCAATGCCTTCCGGGCCATGGGGGTCCGGTCCAGGTACTCGGCGAGCAGTCGTGACTTGCCGATGCCGGCGTCCCCGCACAGTAGGACCGCGCGGGACCCCCCTTCCAGCGCCCGGTGGGCGTCGGTGAGGAGGTGGTCGAGATGGCGCTTGCGGCCCACGAGGGCGACGGATTCGGTGGGGGGCATACGGATCAGTATGCACCGATCCGCTCCACCCATCGTCGAGCGCCCGGTTCGGGAGCACCTCGCCTGCGGGCGGAGCGGACCTTCGGGCTCAGGCCTGGCCGAGCCAGAGGTCGGGGCCGAAGACCTCGTAGTGCACCTTGCGGGCGGGCAGCCCGCTCTTGAGCAGTTCGGAACGGACCGCACGCATGAACGGCAGCGGGCCGCACATGTACGCCTCGGCGTCCGCGGGCACCTCGACACGGCTCATGTCGATGTCGCCGAGGTACACGCGGTCCTCCTCGGAGCCCTCGTGGCCATCCTCGTACCAGGTGTGGGCGGTGGCTCCGGGCAGGCGCTCGACCAGCGCGGCGACCTCCTCTCGGTGGGCGTGGTCCTGGGGGGACCGATCGGCGTGCAGGACCAACACACGACGAGCGCTGTCGTGATCGGCCAGGTGACGCAGCATCGCCACCATCGGAGTGTTGCCGATCCCCGCCGAGACCAGCACCAGGGGATGGTCGCCCTCGGAGAGGGTGACGTCGCCCGCCGGGGTGGAGACCATGAGGGTGTCGCCGGGCGCGGCGGTGCCGTGCAGGAGGCTGGAGACCTCACCGGCGGGGTGGTCCTCACCGGCGCGCAGGCGCTTGACGGTGATGCGACGGCGGCTGCCGTCCCAGCCGGAGACCGAGTACTGGCGGGCCTGATGGATGCCGTCGGGCATCCGCACCCGTACGCTGACGTACTGGCCGGCGCGAAAGTCCGGGGCGGGGGCGCCGTCTCCGGGTTCCAGGGTGAGGGTGGCGGCGTCGGGGGTCTGCTCGTGGCGTTCGGCCACCGTCCAGGGGCGCCATACGTCGCGTCCGGTGCCACCGGCCTCCTGGTACAGGCGGGCCTCCATGGCGATGAGGGCGCCGGCCATGAGCCAGTACACCTCGTCCCAGGCGGCGACGACGTCGGGCGTGGCGGCCTCCCCCAGGGTGTGGGCGATCGCTTCGAAGAGGTACTTGTGCACGATCACGTACTGGTCCTCGGTGACTCCGAGGGAGACGTGCTTGTGCGCGATGCGGGACAGGAGGGCGTCCGGACGCTCGTCGGGGTTGTCGAGCAGCATCGTGGCGAAGGCCGCGATGGAGCCGGCCAGGGCCTGTCGCTGTTCACCGCTGGCCTGGTTGCCCCGGTTGAACAGCCCGTCGAGCAGCTCGGGACGCTCGCCCAGCATCGTGTCGTAGAACCGGGCTGTGATGGTGTCCAGCGCTCCGGCGACGGCGGGGATGGTGGCGCGGACCGTGGCCGCGGACTCGGTGGAGAGCACGCTTCCTCCTAGGCCGAGAGGTCTCCCGGCAGAGATAATTGGCATCTGCAATGCATATTAAATCCCTCTCTCGGGCCCCTCACAGCGGGGTGGTCGAAAGAGCTTTACCCCTGCTCGGCGGGGCTTGTCGCGGCGGAACCGTCTTGACGCAGCACGGTCAGGACCTGCCGCGTGGGCGAGGCCACCAGGGACTCCACGGTCACCTCGTCCAGGGAGGCGTAGAAGGCCTCACGGGCCCGGGCCAACGCCCCCCGCAGATTGCACGCCGCACGCAGGGGGCAGGGTGGATCGTCCTCACAACCGGCCAGGTCACCATCGCCCTCCAACTCACGGACGATCGCCCCGACCGAGGAACGGCGCCCCGCCTCGGTCAGCAGCAATCCACCGCCACGGCCACGGCGCGCCTCGACCAAACCGAGTTCGGACAGGCGCGCCACCACCTTGGCCATGTGGGTGTAGGGCACGGCGAGCATCCCGGCGACGGTGCGGGTGGTGAAGAGTTCGCCCTCCCTCGCCACCGCGAGCCGCATGACCAGGCGTAGGGAGACGTCGGTGAAGGCGGTCAGGCGCATAGACCCATGTTAGGCCCTGTTCTCCGGATCATTCCGGGCTCGTGGCCCCCGTTCGACGCGGTCCATCGGTGTCGGAAACGTCACTCTTCGCGGTACGCGCCCCGGAGACCTCGCGAGGCATCCACAGGAGCACCACCAACAGCCCCACCAGACCAAAGCCCAACGAGACCAGTGCCGCCAGGTGCAGGCCCGAGAGGAAGGCCTCCTTGGCCGGGGCGACCAGCACCCGCCCCTGCTCGCCCAGGCCCCGAGCCAAGGCCATCGTGCCCTCGATCGACTCACCGGCCGCACTCACCTGTTCGGGGCTCACCTCGGCCTCGGCCGTCGCCTCCTCCAGGACGGGCGCCATGGTCGACCGGTAGTGGAAGGAGATCACCGCGCCGAGGACCGCCACACCCATGGCGGTGGCCACCTGGCGCACCGTGTTCTGCACCGCCGACGCGGCTCCGGCCTTGGCCGGCGGCACCGACGACATGATCGCGTCCGTGGCCGGGGTGAGCACCACCGCCATCGCCGAGGTCTGGAGGAAGAAGAACGCGATGATCAGCCACAGTGGGGTGTCCTGCTCGATCTGTGCGTAGAACACGAAGCTGCAGCACACGATCACCACCCCCGTGGCCGCCAGGGCGCGTCTTCCCACCAGGCGGACCAGGGTGGGGCTGAGCGGGGCGAAGAGCATCTGACCGAGCGCGGCGGGCAACACCAGCAATCCCGCGATGAACGGCGTGAACTCGCGCACGCTCTGCCAGTAGAAGCTGAGGAAGAAGATGATCCCGGACATGCTGAAGAACAGCACCATGATGATGGCGACGGACACGCTGAATCGGGGGTCGCGGAAGAACCGCACGTCCAGGGAGGGGTCGGGGGTGCGCGCCTCGTGCAGCAGGAAGAGCACGAGTACCACCACGCCCAACGCCAGGGAGCCGAATACGTCCCAGTCGGCCAGGGACGCCCTCTCCCCCGCCGTGATGATCCCGTAGATCAGCAGCACCAGACCGGGGATGGACAACAGCACGCCCACCACGTCGGGGCGACCGGCGTGCTCGTCCCTGGACTCGGGGATGAGGACGAACATCAGCACCAACCCGACCAGTACGAACGGCACGTTCACCAGGAAGATCGAGCCCCACCAGAAGTTCTCCAGCAGCAGTCCGCCCGCCGACGGCCCGATCGCCATCGCCAGGCCCACCGCACCGGCCCAGATGCCGATCGCCCGGCCGCGTTCCTCGGCGGGAAAGACATTGGTGATCACCGACAAGGTCTGTGGCATGACCATGGAAGCACCGAATCCCATCACCGCGCGCGCCGCGATGAGCTGTTCGGGACTTCGCGAATAGGCCGACAGGGCCGAAGCGACACCGAACACCACCAGTCCCCCTACGAGCAGCCGGCGACGGCCCCATCGGTCACCGAGGACGCCGAAGGTGAACAGTAGCCCCGCGAAGACCAGGGTGTAGGAGTTGATCGCCCAGGCCAGCTGAGCCTGACTCGCGCCCACGCCGTCCACCGGGTCGGACAGGGTGCGCAACGCCACGTTGAGGATCGTGTTGTCGGCCACGATCACCAACAGGCAGATGATGAGTACCGCGAGTCCACCCCACCTGCGCCGGTACGCCGTCCGCTGGTCCATCAACCACCATCCATAGCCGGGGACGCCCCCTTCCCGGGGCAGAGCACCCGAAGAAGTCCGACCATCTGATGAAGGGTCTTCTTATCGGGATCGCAACTCTACCGGTACGCGGACTATACGCACGAAGGAACCTCGCAGTTCATCGCACACGAGCTCCGATAAACATCAACCCGGGTTTCTTTTTCATCTCCCCAAACCCACTCTTTACTCGAACCGAGTACCGGAAGCCTACTACCTGGCACCATCACACCGAGTATCGAAAGAAAGAGGAGCCAGCGTCCGGATGTGGCCAACTTGCTTTTAACTCGGCCCCTGCTTTCGCTACTCTTTCGGCCACCGGAAGAGCCATGAATTTAAAACGGAGGCCCAAAAGGTGCCTGAAATCATCCCCCAGATTTCACCGCAAGCGGCTTACGACGAGCTCGCCAAACACTACGATGCCGTCAGTAGCACACCGGACTACCACCGGTGGATGCAACTATTCGATGACCTCCTTCGTGAGTACGAAGTGCGGGGACCCCTGCTCCTCGACCTCGGGTGCGGAACCGGAAACAGTTCCGTCGAGCTCAAGAAGCAGGGTTACCAGGTCACCGGAATCGACATCTCCCCCGAAATGATCAAGGTAGCCGGGAACAAGGAAGAGATGGCCGGCATCGAGTTCCGGGTCGGGGAACTCACCGCCCTCCCCTGCCCATCCGGGTCCTTCGACGCCGCCACCGCGGCAGGCGAACCCTTCCACTATCTCCTGGAGGAGAGCACCCTGACCAGTGCCTTCTCCGAGGTCAAGCGAGTACTCGCGCCCCAAGGTCTGCTGGTGGCGGAGATGAACACCACGATGGCCTTCCGCGTATCGGCGGAAGGACCGGGCGTGCGCCGAGCCAAGGGAAGTTTCGTCTGTTTCTCCCCCTCCAGCAGCACACCCTTCTCTCCGGGTGGGCTACTCGACTTGGAGGCCGACTCGTTCGTCGAACAAAGTGACGGCGCCTGGGAGCACCTATCCACCCGGCACAGGACCAGGCATTTCACCCACGAACAGATCCTGCAATGCCTCAAGGAATCAGGACTCGAATTCGTCGCCGCACGAGGATTCCACGGATCAGGACTCGCCCAAGACCTTGATGAAGAGCATCACATCAAAGCCCTGTACGTCGCCCGACGTGCAGCATCCGAGGGCTGATCATCCTGAAAAGGAAAGCCTTCGCCCCCTGGGATGAATCCATCCCGAAACCAAAAGGAGATCCCATGAAGATCAAGATCGAGCAGGTCGAAGAGCTCCGCATCATCATCGAGTTCAGGGCAGCTTAATAATAGTCGGAGGCCGGCCCTTCGGGTCTGGCCTCCTTTCTTTTCCAGAAAGGGCGACGATGAAATACAGATCGGTGGAGGGGCTCGGCTGCGCGTGGAACGCCCAAGGACTTCTGGTCAAGAACCCCATCACGCGCTCCACCATCACCACCGAGCCCGTGACAGTGGCGCTGCTTCACCATTTCCGTGATTGGAACACCGTGGCCCGAGCCGCCGAAGAGGTCGGCTACGACGAGGAGAGCGTGACGGAGGCCGTTCGGTCCCTGCACTCCCTCGGTTTCCTCACCGCCGAGGACGACCCCGAGGAGGGCGTCTCCTCCGCTCTGGACCCGTGGCGCCCCTGGTCGCACGAGGGGACCTCGTTCCACTTCATGACCCGGGACGCTCCGTTCGTGGAGACCACCGATCACATCAGGGAGGAACTGACGACCCAGACCCCTCCCCCGTTGTTCAAGGACTACCCCGACGCCGACCGGTTGTTCCTCCCGCGCCGTCAGAGGCGACTCAACGCTCCCTACGACGAAGTCCTCTACGGCCGCAGGACCCATCGGGACTTCGCGGCCGAACCCGTGGACCGCGAGACCTTCTCCACCCTCATGGGAGCGGTCTTCGGCCTGAAGGACTTCATCGACGCCAAGCAGTTCGGTTCGCTCATGTTGCGGACCAGCCCCTCGGGCGGTTCCCGGCACGAACTGGAGGCCTACGTCGCGGTGTCGGATGTGACCGACGTGGACCCGGGGATCTACCACTACGGCGTCCGAGAGCACTCCCTGGAACTCATCCGGGAGGGAGACTTCCGGGATGAGTTGACCCTCATGTGCAACTCCCAGTCCGGAGTCGGCCAAGCGGCGTTCTCCGTCATCCTGACCGCGGTCGTGGAACGCATGAGCGCCAAGTACCGGCATCCGAGGGCCTATCGGGTCATGTTGATGAACGCCGGACATCTCGGCCAGACCTTCGCACTGACCGCCACCGCCCTCGGTCTGGGGCCCTTCCACACCGCCGCGTTCAACGATTCCCGCGTGGAGGAACTCATCGGCGTGGACGGAGTGTCCGAGACCGCGCTCTACGTACTCTCCGCAGGACTCCCCAAGACCGACGAACGGGGCGAGGTGCTCCTTTCCAACCCCCCGATGAGCCTCGCTTCCTCCAGGGCGAGCCGATTCGACACCGGCCGTGACTAGATCTTTGGGTGGCACCAGTCGGCCCGCCCCCTCCGTGCGACTGAGCGGCGCCTTCCATCGCTTCTGGGCCGCCCACACCAGCGCGAACCTGGGCGACGGGATCCTGCTCACACTGTTGCCACTGATGGCTTCCGCGATCACCACCGACCCGTTCATGGTGTCGTTGCTGACCGTGGCCGCCTACCTTCCCTGGGTCATGTTCGGGCTGCACGCCGGAGCCTTGGTCGACCGAGTCGACAAGCGCCGGATGATGGTCATCGCCAACTCGCTGCGATGCGTGTGCCTGGGGCTGCTCATGCTGCTCGTCTGGATGGACGCCACACCGATCTGGGCGCTGTGTCTGTTCGCGTTCGCCCTGGCGATCTGCGAGGTGCTCCACGACGGCTCCGCACGCGCGCTACTGCCCCTGCTCACCCCGCGCTCGCTGCTACCCGGCGCCAACAGTCGGCTGGAGGGGGCGCGGGTCCTGGCTTCGGACTTCGTGGGCGGCCCGGCGGCGAGTTTGCTGTTCGTGGTGGCCCCCGTGTTCGCGGTGGCGCTCAACGCCGGTACCTATCTCGTGGGAGGGCTGTTACTGCTCGCGGCCCTGTCGACGTCGACACGCCCCCCGCCCACGGAGCCCTCGGAGATGGCCGGGAAACCCAGGAACGGGCGTGGCTCGCTCACCCAGGACGCCATCAGCGGACTGTGGTTCGTTTGGAGGGATCGGCTCCAGCGAGGCTTCACCGCCACGGCCGCGATGTCGGCGTTCGCCACCGGCCTGGTGTCGGCCATACTCGTGCTCTACGTCACCCGGACCCTGGGCGTGAGTGAAGCTTTGTTCGGCGTCTACACGGCCGTCGCAGCCGTGGGCGCGCTTGCCGGCGCCATGGTCTGCGGATCCCTCATCGGACGTCTTGGCGCGGGCCGAGTCCTGATCGGCGCGTACGTACTGGCCAGCGCCTCCCTGATGGCGCTGGGCGTGTTCCCCGACGTCTACGTCGGCGCGGTCGCGCTCGGGCTCTTCGGACTGTCCGGCACCGCCATCTCGGTGAGCGCGGTCTCCACACTCCAGGCCATCACCCCCGTGCCCGTCCTGGGCCGTGCCGGCATGACCCGTGCCCTACTCACCCACACGGCCATCCCCCTGGGGGCGCTCATGGGTGGGGTCCTGGGACGGCTGGGGCTCCAGGTCCCGTTCGTCGTCGCGGGCCTGCTGCTCCTGGTGGTTCCCGCGATCTTTTGGCGGGTGATCCATGAGGCGGCCGCCCGGGCGGCCGAAGATTCCTGAACCGCTGTCCGAAGCCGAACCGACCGAGGGGGAATCCTCGCACACTCGAAATCGTTTCCCCGAAGAGGATGGGCCGATCGCGTCCATGCGATGATGTTGTCGGCGTGCGGCCCCTCTGCCCGTCCCCTCCCGCACCTCGTACCGGGTGGGAGGTCACGGTGAGCGGGAACGACCGCACGACCGCACGGGCTCCTCATGGGGAACCCGCGTGCCAGAGCACGCACCACAACCCTTTTCGTCCACACGTCCGGGGACACCCACACGGGTGCTTCGAGACAACGGAGGAAGACCATCATGAGCACCACGTCCCAGCCGCCCTCGGCGGGAAACGCCCTGTACGGCGGCGTCACCAACCGACGTGTCACCATCCGTGACCTGGCCCGGGCCAAGGAGCGCGGCGAGCGCTGGCCGATGCTGACCGCCTACGACGCCCTCACCTCCCGAATCTTCGACGACGCGGGCATCCCGGTCCTGCTCGTCGGCGACTCCGCCGCCAACGTCGTCTACGGCTACGACTCCACCGTCCCGGTGACGGTGGACGAACTGATCCCGCTGACCGCGGCCGTGGTCCGTTCCACCAAGCGGGCGCTGGTCGTGGCCGACCTTCCCTTCGGCTCCTACCAAGGCTCGCCCCAGCAGGCCTTGGAGACCGCCTCCCGGTTCATGAAGGAGGGCAACGCCCAGGCCGTGAAGCTGGAGGGCGGCCACACAGTGGCCCCCCAGGTGGAGATGCTGGTCTCGGCCGGTATTCCGGTCATGGCACACGTGGGTCTGACCCCACAATCCGTCAACACCCTGGGCGGTTACCGCGTGCAAGGCCGAGGCGAGGCCGCCGCCGGACTACTCAAGGACGCCAAGGAACTGGAGCGCGCCGGTGCGTTCGCGGTGGTGTTGGAGGCCGTCCCCGCCGATCTGGCCGCTCAGGTCACCGAGCAGCTGTCCGTTCCGACCATCGGGATCGGCGCCGGTGTCGGCACCGATGCCCAGGTCCTGGTCTGGCAGGACATGGCCGGGCTGAGCCCGCGGGTGGCCAAGTTCGTCAAGACCTACGCGAACCTGGGCGAAACGCTGCGTGAGGCCGCGTCCACCTACGCGGACGAGGTCGTCAACGGTGCCTTCCCCGCCGAGGAGCACACCTACGCGAGCTGACCTTTCGGTCGTCGAAGGCCGGTCGGGCCCGCCCCGGCCGGCCTTCGTCGCGCCGAACACCTCGTTCGGGCACGGAACAAGTGTGCGCGATACGAGGTTGGTGCTGGTCAACGCATCCGAATCAAGGGGGACCGGACATGGCACCGAGCAGCGCACCGACCGTCGGCGTGGCCTGGCTGGCCGAGCACCTGGGCGAGGAGAACCTCGTCCTGCTGGACTCGACCACCCACCTGAGCATGCCCGAGAACGGGCCCTACACCGTGGAGTCGGGCCGAAAGACCTTCGACGCCGAACACATCCCGGGCGCCCACTTCGCGGACCTGCTCACCGACTTCGCCGACCCCGACGCCCCGGCCCCGTGGACGGTCCCGTCCTCGGAGCGCTTCGCGGCGAGCGCGGGTGCCCTGGGCATCGGCCCGGGCACACGCGTGGTGGTCTACGACCAGTCCAACGGGTTCTGGGCCACCCGCCTATGGTGGCACCTGCGGCTGGGGGGGGTTNNCGACGACGTGGAGGTCCTCAACGGTGGGTTGAACGCCTGGAAGGCGGCCGGGCACCCGGTCACGGACAAGCCTTCCCCTGCGCCCACACCGCGCACCTTCCAAGCGCGCCGCCGCCCCGAACTGCTGCGCTCCACCGAAGAGGTCCACGCCGCCCTGGACGACCCGCGCACGGTTCTGGTCAACGTCTTGGACCCACAGACCTACAGCGGCCGAAAGCAGACCTACGCCCGTGCCGGGCACATCCCCGGCAGCCTCAACCTGCCGGTGAGCGAGGTCACCGATCCCGAGACCGGAACGCTCAAATCGGCGGAGGAGTTGCGCACCCTGTTCGCGGACAAGGGGCTGCTCGACCCAGGGGTCACACCGGTCACCTATTGCGGCGGTGGCATCGCCGCCACCGGAGTGGCCCACGCCCTGGCGTTGGCCGGGCGTGAGGACGTGGCCGTCTACGACGGTTCCATGACCGCGTGGGCCGCGGACGACTCCCTTCCGCTGGTCACCGGCGACCAGCCCCGGTAGGGGCGGGCACCACGCCCACGATGCCCAGGCCCAGGCTCAGGGCGAGGCACGTTCGGGTCCGGCCTCCGGCTCCTTCGGGGGCCGCTCGAACGCCCGAGCGGACCGGCCGAAGGCGGGGACGAGCGCCGCCGCCAAGTAGACCGCCGCCCCGGCGACCAGGACCGGGGCCACGCCGAGGACCCCGATGGCCACGCCGATGCCGGGAGCGGCGATCGGCGCCCCGATCCGGGCCAAGGCGCCGATCATCGACATGCCCCGCCCCACCAGGTTCGGGGGCAGGCGCTCGAAGAGCATCGCCGACAGGATCGGGTTGATCAGGCCGCCGAACAGGCCGGAAGCCCCCCACACCACCAGGACCGCCCACAGCGGTAGGTCCAAGGCCAGCACGAGGATGCGCGGCGGGCCGGCGACGGCCAAGGCGAAGAAGAAGGTCGCGCGTCGGGGCAGGCGATGGCCGAACCAGGCGGCGGCCAGGGAGCCGATCACCGAAGCACCGCCGAGCGCTCCCGCGACCAGCCCGACCCCCTCGGGGCCCCATCCGCTTTCGTGGGCCCATACCGGCAGCGCCAGGCTCATCACAGCGACGTCCACGACATTGGTCACCAGGACCATCGCCACCAGGGTGCGCAAGGGCAGATCTCCCCAGACGACACGCCACCCCGCTCGCAGCCGCCTCAGGTAGCCGTGACCCTCTTCCGGATCGGCTCCGGAACGTTCGAACGTCTCGGTGTCGTGGCGCAACATCAGAACCATGATCAGAGCGGCCAGCAGCATCAGGACGGCGTTGAGGTACAGGGCGGTGAGCGCGCCCAAGGCCGCGGTCACGGCCCCGGCGGCGATCGGCCCCACCGTCATGGAGAGTCGGTCGACGGTGCCGGTGAGTCCGGTGACCCGTTCCACCCGTACCCCGGCGGCACGTGCCACGAACGGCGACAGTGAGACCTTGGCGGCTTCGGAGGGTCCGGTGGCCAGACCGATCACCGTGACCAAGGCGAGCAGGACCGGGAAGGGCAACAGGCCGGCGGTGAAGAGCAGGGGAATCGTGATGAGGGCGGCCGCCGCCAGCAGGTCCACCCGGATGCTCACGGCACGCTGCCCCACCCGGTCCAGGACGGGGCCCACGAACAGCCGGGCCAGGGTGTAGGCGCCCATCTCGAACAGGGTGACCAGACCCATGTGGGCGGGGCTCCCGGTGGTCTCCAGAACGAACCAGGGGATGGCGATCATGGCCAGCCGGGTGCCGATGTAGGCGCAGGCCTCGGCGGCCACCAACCCGACCACGGGTCTCATGGTGTTTTCTTCGGTGCGGAGGGCCCTCGGGGGTCCGAGGCGTTGTCGGGGCCGGGAAAGGCGGCGAACTGGATGTTGACGGTGCGCCCTTCCCCTCCCCCCTCGTGGTGGTAACGGTCGAGGAGCTCGACGACCTCGGCACGGAAGCGCTCCATCTGTTCCAAGGTGAGGTCGATGGTGCGGTCGGCCATGAACTGGGCCTCACGCCAACCTTCGGGTCGGGCGGACCACAGGTCGACCGCGGTGGCCAGCCGCGCGGACCAGCGGGCTGCCAGGGCGTGACGTAGCGCCGTGGTGAGTTCGGGCGCTTCGGTGTCCAGGTGCTCGGGCAACCGGAAGCCCTCGTGCACCGCCCGCCACCAGCGTTCCCGGCTCGTGCCCAGGTCCGGGTCCTCCTCGATGAATCCGTAGGTCTCCAGCTGACGCAGGTGGTAACTGGCCGAGGCCGAGGAGATGCCCAGTTCACCCGCGATGGTCTTGCCGGTGGCGGGGCCCTGCTGGATTCGCTGGTAGAGACGCATTCGTAGGGGATGGGCCAGGCCTCGCAGGGAACGCGCGTTCAAAAGCGCCGCGTTCGCGAAGGGGTCCCGGGTAGGCGAGGCGGGCTCGTGTTCTTCGGTCATGTCGTCACCGTATATGGCCAAGGGTTGTTGGCCAAGACTCCTTGGCCAAGGAAACTTGGCCGGGATCGGCCGGGAATCGAAGGAACGCCCCTCCACGGAGGACCATCGAACACGTGAGCCGCACCACAGCCTCGTTACCGCCCGGTAGTACAGTGACGCCGACACCAGGACCGTCCACGGGCCGGGTCCCGGCCCCACCGGGAGGACAGCACATGCGCATCTCGATGCCGCTCCAGTACGCGGGCGAGCCCAAGTCGGCCGTCGACCAGGTCGTCGAACTGGAGAAGGCCGGACTGGACACCGTGTGGGTCGCCGAGGCCTACGGTTACGACAGCCCCACCCTCATGGGCTACCTGGCCGCGCGCACCGAACGCGTGCACATCGGCTCGGCCATCCTGCCCATGTACAGCCGTACGCCCACCCTCGTCGCGATGACCGCCGCGGGGCTCGACTACCTCTCCGAGGGCCGTGCCATCCTCGGTCTGGGCGCCAGCGGGCCTCAGGTGATCGAGGGTTTCCACGGCGTCCCCTACAGCAAGCCGCTGGCCCGCACCCGCGAGACCATCGAGATCTGCCGCAAGGTGTGGGCGCGCGAGGACCGCCTCACCCACGACGGCGACGTGTTCACCCTTCCGTTGCCGCCCGAGCACGGCACCGGCCTGGGCAAACCGCTCAAGATCATCAACCACCCCGTGCGCCCGCGCATCCCGATCTACGTGGCCTCCCTGGGCATGAAGAACGTCGAGATGACCGCCCGGATCGCCGACGGTTGGCTGCCGCACCTGTTCATCCCGGAGAAGGCCGAAAAGGTGTGGGGCCAGGCCCTGGCCAAGGGCAAGGCCGAACGCGATGCCTCCCTGGGCGACCTCGACGTCTCGGCCGGTGGCCTGCTCGCCATCGGCGAGGGCGAGGACACCAAGAAGCTCTTGGAGTTCACCCGCCCGATGATCGCCCTGTACGTGGGCGGTATGGGCGCCAAGGGCAAGAACTTCTACAACACCGTCGCCCAGCGCTACGGCTATGAGGAAGCCGCGGAGAAGATCCAAGACCTGTACCTGGCCGGGAAGAAGGAAGAGGCGGCCGCGGCCGTCCCGGACGAGTTCGTGGAGCTGACCAACCTGGTCGGCCCCGAGTCCTACGTGCGCGAACGGGTAGAGGCCTTTCGCGCCGCCGGGGTCACCCAGCTCAACGTCACCCCGATGGGCGAGAACCCCGCGAAGCTGATCGAAAAGGTCAAGGAGTGGGCCTCCTAGCACCGTAGCCGTCGGGGCTCACCCGTTACGGAGCGGTGGTGTCCGGGGTGGTGCGTCGCCAGGCGGCGAAGCGCCGTTCCAGGCGTCGCGACGGGGTGAACCTCGGCTGCCCCGTCCCCACAGCGCGGGAGAGGGCGCTGGAGAGGGCTCTGAGGCTGTCGGGGCCCCGGCCAAGACGGGCACCGGAGCCGGCCACGGCGGGGACGCGGCCGGCCCCCGCCCCCAAGGGGAAGAGCAGGCCAACGAAGCACTACGAGAGGCTCCACACGCGCGACGGTGCCGCCCAAGACCTTCCGGGCGGCACCGTCGCGCGCGTTCGTCTACAGCCCGGTGATCCGGATACCCGCGTGGGTCTTGTAGCGGCGGTTGATGGCGATGAGGTTGGCGGTGAGCGCCTCCACCTGGTGGGCGTTGCGCAACCGGCCGCCGAACACGCCCCGCACCCCGGAGATGCGTTCGGCCAGGGCACGCACCACGTCGGTGGCCTCCCGATCCTCTCCCAGCACCAGCACGTCCAGGTCGACCTCGTCCACCTCCGGATCCAGCAGCAGCTTCGCCGACACGTGGTGGAAGGCCGCGGTGACCCTGCTGCCCGGCAGCACCTCGGCGGCCTGTTGGGCGGCGCTGCCCTCGGTGACCTCCAGGGCGAACGGCCCCTTCTTGTCGAAACCCAGCGGGTTGACGCAGTCCACGACGATCTTCCCGGCGAGCCTGTCGGCCAGCTCGACCAACAGCTCACGGTGACCGTCCCAGGGCACCGCGACGATCACGATGTCACCCTGCTCGGCGGCCTCGGCGTTGTCCACCCCGTGCACCCGGATCTGAGCGGCCTCGGCCTCCGCCAGTTCACTCGCGGCCTTGGCGGCCCGTTCGGCGCTACGAGAACCGATGTAGACGGTGTGTCCGGCCAGGGCGAACCGACGTGCCAGTCCTCGCCCCTGATCGCCGGTGCCACCCAGCACGGCGATGGTCTTCCCGGTGATGTCCACGCCCTGCGGCGCGTTCTGTTCGCTCATGGAGCCGATCCTGCCAGAACGGGATTCGGTAACGAGGGAGCAGGGCGGGCGTCAACGCTCTTCCTTCTCGTCCTCCTCGTCCCATGCCTCGTTGCGCTCGGCGGCGATGTCGAGCGCCTGCGCCGCCGTCGCCTGATCCGGGTAGGGGCCCAGACGTCGGCTGTTGGGGCAGCCCTTACCGTGTTCGACCTCGTTGTGCCTGAGACAGAACCACCAGTCACCGTTCTGCGCGTCCAGCACAGCCGACCGCCTCCTTCTCATCGTGGATCTGATGGGGCACCTACCCGCGCCCGGGGTACTCATCACACCCCTGAACACGGCGGTTCGGTACCACTCACGAACTACAATCAGTGTCCATGACTACTCCGCTGGTTCCTGGGCGCATCTCGCCACAACGTTCGGTCCCCTCCCACATCGTTCGCCCGGAGTACGTCGGTAAGAAGCACCCCGTCGAAGGTGTCCTCGGTGACATCCACGACGCCGAGACCATCGAGCGCATCCGCGTGGCGGGCCGGATCGCGGCGCAGGCCCTCGAGGAGGTCGGCAAGCACATCGTGCCGGGTGTGACCACCGACGAACTGGACCGGGTCGGCCACGAGTTCCTGCTGGACCACGGCGCCTACCCCAGTCCCCTGGGCTACAAGGGTTACCCGAAGTCGCTGTGCTCCTCCCTCAACGAGGTCATCTGCCACGGCATCCCCGACGACACGGTCATCTCCGAGGGCGACATCGTCAACATCGACATCACCGCCTACAAGGACGGGGTGCACGGCGACACCAACGCCACCTTCCTGGCCGGAAACGTGTCCGAGGAGAACCGGCTGCTGGTGGAGCGCACCCGGGAGGCGACCATGCGCGCCATCAAGGCGTGCCGCCCCGGTCGCCAGATCAACGTGATCGGCCGCGTGATCGAGTCCTACGCCAAGCGTTTCGGCTACGGCGTGGTCCGCGACTTCACCGGTCACGGAGTGGGGCCCGAATTCCACTCCGGCCTGATCATCCCGCACTACGACGACCCGCGCGCCACCACCGTCATGGAGCCGGGCATGGTGTTCACCATCGAGCCGATGATCACCCTTGGTGGCGTGGAGTACGACTTGTGGGAAGACGGGTGGACCGCGGTGACCGCCGACCGAAAGTGGACGGCGCAGTTCGAGCACACCCTGGCCATCACCGAGTCCGGCGCGGACATCCTCACCCTGCCTTGACCTGGGAACTCCTCGGGCCCCGGCACCGCCGGGGCCTTCGCCGTACCCGGTGGCGGGCGCCGCCGAGACCACGGTCGCTCCGTCCTGTGTCCGCCCGTCCCGAACGACGCCGCCCCCAGGCCTATCGACCGAAACCCTGTACAAGGATCGTGGAATCGACCTCTGACACCTTCCGAGCGACAGGGATCCTCCCCATGGCGTTGTTCGTCCATCTGACCTCCCGCGCCGACATCGCCCGCGTCCAGCGGTCCGGTGTGCACACCTCCTCCGGGCAGGGGGACGTTCGAGGAGTCTTCTGCTTCCCCATCCTCCCCTCGTACACGGTGACCCACCAGTGGCTGAACGCCCTCGGGCCACACCATGAACCACACGGCCTGGTGGCGGTCGACGTGTGCCTTCCGGACGACGAGCCGGTGACGGTGGGCCACTTCGACGACCCGAACGCGCGAGTGGTGACCGCGTTGAAGGCGGTCCGCCTGATCAGCGAGTTGGAGGACCCCAGCGGGTGGGAGGTGGTCGTGCCCCGTCCGATACTCCCGGACGAGGTCCGGTGCATACGGGAGGTCCGCAGGCTCGCCGACCGGTCATCCCTTCCCGAACCGATCGCCCACGTGATGGCCGAAGGCCTGGCCGACCCCTTCCCCGATTCCGTTCCGACCCCCTATCCGCGTTTTCCGGCACCTTCGCCGACCCGGGCCGGGTGATTCCCTGAGCGGATCCGCGAGGACCGACGCCCCGACCATGGACCTGTGGCCCCGTGCACCCTCTAGGCCCTAGGCTCTGCCTGGTGAAGATCCTCATCTCCGCGGACATGGAGGGCGCCACCGGCGTCACCTGGCCCGCCGACTGCGAACCCGGAACCGAACAGTGGCAGCGCTGCCGGTCGATGTTCACCGGTGACGTCAACGCCGCGATCGGCGGACTCTTCGAGGGTGGCGCCACCGAGGTCCTGGTGAACGAGGCGCACTCGACCATGCGCAACCTGTTGCTGGAAGAGCTCGACGAACGAGCCACCATGATCACCGGCCGGCACAAGGAGCTCTCGATGGTCGAGGGCGTGCAGACCGGTGACGTGGACGGGATCGTCTTCCTGGGCTACCACTGCGGCGCCGGGGACGACGGGGTGTTGGCCCACACCTACCTGCCCAACGCCATCACGAGGGTCTGGCTGGACGGCGAGCCCGCGAGCGAGGGTCGCCTCAACGCCGCCGTGGTCGCCGAGTACGGCACTCCCGTCATCTTGGTCACCGGAGACGACCGGGCCTGTGAGGACGCCGAATCCTACGCTCCCTTGGCACGGACGGTGGCGGTCAAGGACCACGTAAGCCGATACGCCGCGCGTTGTCGCCCGCCCGCGCGTACCGCCGCCGACATCCGTACGGCCGCGCAGGGGGCCATGACACTGGCCGGTCGGATCACCCCGGTCGTCCCCTCGGTCAGGGCCGTGGAGGTCGAGGTGGACTCCGCCCAGCTCGCCCAGGCCGCGGCGATCGTTCCGGGAGTGACTCGGATCGGCGAACGTCGGGTTCGCTACACCTCCCCGGACGCCTACGAAATGATCCGGGCGTTCAAGACGGTCACCACCATGATCTCCAACCACATGGAGAAGGACTACGGCTGACCGCCACATCCCTTCCGCGCCGTTACGCGGACAACCGACCTGGGCAGCGGGTAGAACAGTGCCGGGGGCCAAGACCCGCTCACGTTCGTGTACCCGCGTGTACCTCACCACCTCATACCACCCCGACGAAAGGCCGAGTCCGTGGGCCACACCGACACCTCCCCGCCCAGCAGTGCCAAAGAAGAGGCGCTGATCGCGGCGGGTGAGGACGCGATCCACCTGACCCGCGAGCTGATTCGGCGCGACTCCACCAACCGTGGTGGAGGCGAGGGCGACGAGCGCGCCGCCGCCGAGTTCGTGGCCGAGGCCCTGGGCGCGGCCGGCCTGTCCCCCCTGATCCTGGAGTCCGCCGATCGCCGCGCCAACGTGGTGGTGCGTATCCCGGGTACCGATCCCGACGCCGAGGCGTTGCTGGTCCACGGGCATCTGGACGTGGTGCCCGCCGACGCCCACGCCTGGTCGGTGCCACCCTTCGCCGGGGAGATCGCCGACTGTCCCGACACCGGCGTCCCGTCCCTGTGGGGGCGCGGGGCCGTGGACATGAAGAACACCGTCGGCATGGTCACGGCGGTGGTGAGGCACTGGTCGAGGCTGGGGCTGCGTCCCCGTCGCGACATCGTGTTGGCCTTCGTCGCCGATGAGGAGGACAGCGCCGTCTACGGGGCCGACTACCTGGTGCGCGAGCACGCCGACCTGTTCGAGGGCTGCACGGTGGCGATCGGTGAGGGTGGTGGCCACACCGTGCACGCCCTCGGGGGCGACGGAAAGCCGGTGCGGCTGTATCCGATCGGTTCGGGCGAACGCGGTAGCGCGTGGCTGACACTGCGTTCACACGGCAGCGCCGGGCACGGTTCGCGGCCCCCACGCGACAACGCGGTGGGGGCGTTGGCCGCCGCCGTGGCGCGCGTTCACGGGTATCGGTGGCCGCTGCACCTGACTCCGGTCACTCGGGCCGCGATCGACGCGATCACCGAGGCCCTGGGGGTGGAGCGCGTCCAGGGCGATCTCGACACCGACGAGTCCGTGGACGCCTTGGTCGCCCGGATGGGCACGGCGGCGTCCCTGGTAGGGCCCACCGTGCGCAACAGCGCCACCCCCACGATGTTCTCGGCCGGGTACAAGGTGAACGTGGTGCCGGGCGAGGCGAGCGCCGGGGTGGACGGCCGGGTGCTGCCCGGTGGGGAGGAGGCGTTCACCACCACCATGAACGAACTGACCGGTCCCCAGGTGAGCTGGGAGTACGCGCACGGATCGCCACCGGTGGCCGCGCCGGTGGATTCGGCGGCCTTCGACGCGTTGCGCGGGGCGCTATTGGCCCAAGATCCCCAGGCCCGTGTGGTTCCGGTGTGTCTGGCCGGGGGCACGGACGCCAAGGTGTTCTCACGGCTGGGGATCGACTGTTACGGATTCTCCCCGATGCGCCTGCCCGAAGGGTTGGACTATCCCGGTCTGCCGCACGGGGTGGACGAGCGAGTGCCGTTGGAGGGCTTGCGCTTCGGAGTTCGGGTACTGGACGGCTTCCTTCGCTCCTGACCTGACGTGGACACGAGCAAGGCGAATCGACCGGTGACCTGGCGCACCCCGTCGAGGAGGCGCCGTGGAGGGGATGAGGAAAGGGATGGGCGGCAACGTGGGGGAGTCGATGATCGAGACCAGCGAGGAGTTCAGCGGCGAACCCGAAAGGGTGGCGCGTCCCATCTCGCTCCGGCGCCCGCCGAGACTGCGTCGGGGTGATCGGGTGCGGCTGGGGGGGGCGNGGCGCCGTGCAGTCCGCTGCCGGAGTCCCAACTGAACGCGGCCGTGGAGATCCTCACGGGCTGGGGTCTGCGGGTCGAACCGGCTCCGCATGTGCGCGACCGTCATCCCACGTTGCCTTACCTGGCGGGTCAGGACCGGGATCGGGCCATGGACCTCCAGCAGGCCTGGTGCGACCCCGACGTGCGGGCGGTGTTCTGCGTACGTGGGGGCGATGGGGCGCACCGGATGCTGGACCTGCTCGACTTCGACGCGATGCGCCGCGTCGAGCCCAAGGCACTGATCGGGTTCAGCGACATCACCGCGCTGCACGAGGCGTTCGCGATCGAGTTGGGTGTGGCCACGCTGCACGGCCCGGTGGTGGGAACCCGCTACTTCGTGGGTGACGAAACGGCCCAGCGGGAGCTGTACACCACCCTGTTCGCCCCCGAGGAGCGCATGCTGTTGACCTCCCCCGGCGCACACGGCCTGGTCCCGGGGCGGGCCGAGGGGGTGTTGTTCGGTGGGAACCTGAGCCTGCTCAATGATGGTCTGGCCACACCGCACAGCCGATTGTCGGCGGCCGGGGGCATCCTGCTTCTGGAGGACGTCAACGAGGACGCGGCCAGGATCGACCGAATGCTCACCCACTTGTTGCGCACCGGATGGATGAACGGTGTGGCCGGAGTGGCGATCGGAACCTGGTCGGACTGCCCGCCGGACCCGGGAGCGATCGCCGAGCTGATGCGCGATCGGCTCGGCGCGTTGGGGGGGCCGGTGCTGTGGGGACTGGAGTTCGGTCACTGCGCCGCCCAGTTGACCCTGCCCTTGGGCGTCGCGGCGATGTTGGACACCGAGCGGGGCAGCCTGGAGTTGGCGGTCCCCGCTCTGATGTGATGCGAGAGGCCCTACTTCCGCTTCAACGCCGCCACCAGCCGGTCCGCCAACGGCGAGACCGGTTCGGCCGCCCTCAGCGTGGCCTCCCGCGCCCCCTCGGTCAGGCACCAGTCCCACCATCGATCCAAGGACTCCGGGGCCGGCTCTCGCTCGGAGTCCGTCACCGTCAATACCGGCCAGGCCCAGGCCCGCGCCTGCGCCGTGACCTTCGCCCCTCCGAGCACCGGGTCCACCACGAGTGCGGGCACACCGTTGCGCAGAGCCAGGACGAGCCCGTGCAGACGGGTGGTCACCACCAGGTCGGTACGGCGCACCAAAGCGTCGAACTGGGCAGGGGAGGCGCAGTGTTCCCAGTCCCTTCGATCGAGCCTGGTGTCCAGGGGCAGGCGTGCGCAGTCCTTGTCGACCAACCACCCGCCGAGAACCTCGTGCACTCGTTCGTGGTTCGAACACCCGCCGTACTCGGGCTGCCTCGGCGCGGCGGTCACCCCGACCACCGGAAGCGGACTTCCCGGCGGTGCTCCGTGCGCCAGATCGCGTTGGGGTCGTTCTCTGGGCCCATCCCGGGGCAGGACGTCGTGGAAACCGAGGAAGGCGGGGTCCTCGACGTCCACCACGGAGACCCCCACCGCCACCCGCCGGCAGTGGGGGAAGCGCCGGTGCAGGTCGCGTATCTGCTCGCCACCGGCCGGCCCGCAGACGAAGACCAGATCGGAGTAGTCACGTCCTTCGGCTTCTTCCAGGTCCATCCCCTCGGGTCTGAAGACGGGGCTCCAGGCCACGTCATGCGGGATCCCGGCGGCCCCCAGCCGCGCACACACCGTCTCGGCCGCACCGACGTCGCCCGCCGTGGCCTCTCCGTGCAGGAAGGAGAACCAGCCCGTCACCAGGACACGTTCGGGTGTCCTCCCGCCCGGGCCGAACCACCCTCCCGAACCCTCTTCCGCCTTCCGCACTCCGTCACCCCCATGGTGGGCGGATGATTTCCGTCCAGAAGGAGTCACAAACAGGGCATCGGGAATATTTGCGGCCCACTAACTTGGGACTCATCACACCCGCGCCCGGGCGTGTTCGTCCCCGTCCACGCGTCCGCCGGTGGTAGACACGGGTGCGCGTCGATGACGACCACAGGGGGAGCAATGAGCGAACAGGCACCACTGAAACTGAACGAGGCCGAACTGCGCGGTCTATTGGACGGACGTTGGGCCCACGTACGTGAACAGGCCCGGGACGTCCTGCAGGGTGAGCGGTTCGCTCCGGTACACGGCCTGTCGATGGAGGAGCATCGGGCCCGCACCTTCGATCAGCTCATCGCCCTGACCGAGACCGGCATACCCACCTACGGCTTCCCCGAGTCCGTGGGCGGCACCAACGACGTCGGTGCCTCCGTGGTGGCCTTCGAGATGCTCGTCGCCGACATGTCCCTCATGGTGAAGATGGGGGTGCAATTCGGACTGTTCGGCGGAGCCATCAGTGCTCTGGGCACGGAGGAACACCACCGTCGCTACCTGCCCGGCGTGATGAGCGTGGAGATTCCCGGCTGCTTCGCGATGACCGAGACCGGGCACGGCTCGGACGTGCAGCGGCTGCGCACCACCGCCACCTACGACCCGGCCACCGAGGAGTTCGTGGTCCACACCCCCGACGAGGCGGCCCGCAAGGACTACATCGGCAACGCCGCCCGGGACGGGCGCATGGCCGCGGTCTTCGCCCAGCTGCGGACTCCGGGCCCGGACGGACCGATCGAGCACGGAGTGCACACCCTGATGGTGCCGATCCGTGACGAGAACGGCGACCCGATGCCCGGGGTCACCATCGAGGACTGCGGTCACAAGGCCGGGCTCAACGGGGTGGACAACGGCCGGCTGTGGTTCGACCAGGTACGGGTGCCGCGCACCGACCTGCTCAATCGGTACGGCGACGTCGCCCCCGACGGCACCTACTCCAGCCCGATCGAGAACCCCAACCGGCGTTTCTTCACCATGTTGGGCACACTCATCCGAGGCCGGATCAGCGTGGCCGGAGGCGCGGGCACCGCCACCAAGGCGGCTCTGAGCATCGCCGTCCGCTACTCCGACACCCGCCGTCAGTTCACCCGCCCCTCCGCCGAGGACGGCCCCGCCCAAGAGGTGCCGATCCTCGACTACCTGGCCCACCAGCGCAAGCTGCTACCGGCCCTGGCCCGCACCTACGCGCTGCACTTCGCCCAGGAGGAACTGGTCACCCGACTGCACGAGCTCTCCAAGAACGAGGAACGCGACGAGCACGCCCAGCGCGAACTGGAATCGCGCGCGGCCGGGCTCAAGGCGGTGGCGACCTGGCACGCCACCCGGACCATCCAGACCTGCCGTGAGGCCTGCGGTGGTGCGGGCTACATGTCGAACAATCGGCTCCCGCAACTCAAGGCGGACTCCGACATCTTCACCACCTTCGAAGGCGACAACACGGTTCTCCTTCAGCAGGTCACCAAGGCCCTGCTGACCAACTTCCAGGACTCCTTCGGCGACCTGGACCAGCTGGGCCTGGCCAGGTTCATGGCGGGCAAGGTGTTCGAGACCGTCATCGAGCGCACCGCGGCCATCCCACTGATCGAACGGCTCATCGCCGCGGCCCCGGGCCGCGGCGATGATTCCGGCCTGTACAACAGGGGCTGGCACCTGGAGTTGTTGGAGGACCGGGAGAAGCACATCACCGAGGGCCTGGCCGCTCGGTTGCGTCGGGCCAAGAAGGACGGCAGCGACGCCTTCGAGGTGTTCAACCAGGCCCAGGACCACGTACTGGCCGCCGGGCGGGCTCACATGGACCGGGTGGTTCTGGAGGCGTTCGTGGCGGGTATCGACCGTTGCGGTGACAAGTCCACCGCCAAACTCCTGAACCGGTTGTGCGACCTGTACGTGCTCTCGGTGGTGGAGGAGGACAGCGGCTGGTTCCTGGAACACGAGCGGCTCTCCACCGCTCGTTCCAAGGCGATCACGGCCGCCGTGAACGAACTGTGCCGGGGCCTGCGGCCCTACGCCGTGCAACTGGTGGACGTCTTCGGGCTGCGTGATGAGTGGTTGGGCGCGCCGATCGCGTTGGGGGCCGAGCACGAGCGTCAGGGCGACCAGGCCTGATCCGGCCCGGACGCCGCTCCCCGTGCCGACGCGGGCACGGGGAGCGCCCCCTCTTCCCCCGGCCCCTCTCGTGGATCTAACCTGAAACACCTTCATGTCAGGTAGGTCACACGTGCGCACACCCCCCGTGCCTCCTCCCCCCGACCCCTCCGAACGCCCCCTACCGGCCGCCCTGGCCGAACCCACCCGTCCCGTCCGCACCCTGTGGGTGGCCGGCATCAGTCTGGCCAACCTCGGCATGTGGATGGCCTTCTTCGGTCCCCTCCAGGTCCTGCTCCCCGAGCAGGTCGGCCGGATCGCCCCCACCGACAAGGAGACCGTCCTGGCCTGGGTCACCGGGGTGGGCGCCATGATGGCCTTGATCGCCACTCCCCTGGCAGGCGCGTCGTCGGACCGCACCACCGGCCCGCTCGGGCGACGGCGCCCCTGGGTCCTGGCCGGGGCGGTGCTCGGCGGTGCCGGACTGATCGTGCTCGGCACCCAGGACACCGTCGTGGGTGTCCTGCTGGGTTGGTCGTTCGTACAGACCGCCCTGTCCTTCCTGAACGCCACCCTGCTCGCCGCCGTCCCGGACCACGTACCCCGCAGCCAGCGCGGCGCGGTCTCGGGATGGATCGGCGTCCCCCAATCCGCCGGTGTGGTCGCCGCCGTGGTCCTGGTGACCGTGGTGGTCACCGAGGTCGCTCCCGGCTACACGCTCATCGGGGTGCTGACCCTGGCCTGCGCGCTGCCCTTCGCGTTGCTCTCCCCGGACCCGCCGCTACCCCGCCAGGCTCGCCCGCCCTGGCGCGACCTGCTCCGGAACATGTGGGTCTCGCCTCGACGCCATCCGGACTTCGGGTGGGCCTTCCTCACCCGGTTCCTCATCGGTACCGGCAACGCGATGTTCATCCTGTACCTGCTGTACTTCCTGCGCGACGCGGTGGGCTATGAGGAACTCTTCCCCGGTTCGGAGGCCACCGATGGCCTACTGACGCTGATCCTGGTCTACACGGCCACGGTGGTGGCCACCACCGTGGTGGCGGGCGTGATCTCCGACCGCTTGGGGCGCAGACGCGTGATGGTCGCCTTGGCCGGGGTCGTCATGGGCGTGCCCGCGTTCATGGTGGCGCTCTCCCCCACCTGGACGACGCTGCTCGTGGGCGCGGTGGTGCTGGGCGTGGGCTTTGGAGTGTTCCTGTCGGTGGACAACGCCTTGGTCACCGAGGTTCTACCCAGTGCCCAGGGCCGCGCCAAGGACCTGGGGATCGTCAACATCGCCAGTTCGGGACCGCAGGTGATCGCACCGGTGCTGGCCGGACCGATCGTGGTGCACCTGGGTGGTTATCCGGTGCTGTACACCGTGTGCGGTCTCATCTGCCTGTGCGGCGCCGCCGTCGTCTGGAAGATCGAGGGTGTGCGGTGATCGGCGCCCCGACTCGTGTGCCGGGCCGAGGGCGTGACCGGCTCTGACCAGCGCGTAAGGGGTGGCGTTCAGCGCACTCGTGGGGCCACCATGGGATGATGGACGATCGGCGAATGTGGGACTGGCTGGTCCAAGAGTTGACCGAAGGTACCGAAGTGGTCGTGCAGCCGGGCGGGGTGGGTGATCCGGTGACCTACCAGGCCGCCGACCGGGTCGAGGTGCTGCCCGAGGACAAGGGCATCCGCATCATCTCTTTCCACGGGCACGGCCTGTCTCCGGCGATGACGCTGCACATGACCCCGGCCCGGTGGGCGAGGCATCTGCGCGAGACCGTCGAGGACGGTGTGGAGGCCTTCGGCACCCGCAACGAGGGCGGGATCGTCGAGGCCTTCGCGCTGTTCCTGGTGCACCTGGAGGAGGCCGTGGAGGGTCGGCGCCCCGGGGAGGACCACGTGGTGCTCACCCGGAACGGTCTGGACCCTCTACGTACGCCGCCGCACCTGCTTTGAGTCTCAGCCGCGGGCCCAGCGCAGGCAGACGTAGGCGATGCCGAAGAACAGCGCTCCGAACAACCCCGCGTAGGCCAGGCCCTGGAGCCAGGTGTCGCCCATGAACACCCGTAGTGGGACCAGGACGAGGGCGGCGATCACCGCGGGGCCGGCCGCGTTGAACACCGGCCGTCGGGAGAGTTCGTCAGGCATGGGTCGATCCTTACCAGGGTCAGTCGGTGATCGGGTCCAGCGGACCGGTGTCGGCACGGGTCATCCCGGCGACCTCCTCACCGCGCTGTCGGGCCGGTTCCCACCACCACCAGTGCGTCCGGGGCACCCAGAGGGGGATCTCCTCGACGCTGGTCGGGCCGGCCTCCGCCGCGATGGCCTCCAAGGCGTCGTCGATGCGCGGAATGGAGTCCAGATCCCCTTGGCGCATGAAACGTTCCCAGGGTACGAACTCGTCGCCGAGGATCTGCAGCATGGATCGGCGCCAGCAGGCAGGTCGGTAGCCCTCGTGTCTGCCGTGGTCGGCGGCCGTCTGGGTGCGCACCACGTACAGGCCCATCCGGTCCGGGTTGCTGCCGCTCACCAGGAGTTCGGCGAGGGTGGCGTTGAGGTTCTGGCCGGCCGGGGATCGACGCTGCGCCGGGGTCGTGGCCTGGTAGAGCTCGAAGAGGCGGGCTAAGGCCGTGTCCATGAGGGCGTCATGGTCCCGGCGTCTGGCGGCACTCTCCGCGAACGCGTCCACGACCCGCCTGGCCAGGCCGGGGAGGTCCCTGCCCGTTTCCGCACCCACCGACACACCGCCTCGTCCTCGTGTCCGTCGTCCTCGCGCCGCCGTGGCCGCACGCTTGCCCGGCTTTTCGATCATAATCCTCACGAAGCCGGACCAGGTAGGAGATTACCGGTTGGTAGCCGACGGTGGGTGTTCCTGGCCGTGGAGAGTGTGTTCGAGCATTCGGGCCCACTGGCCGACGATCCGACGGCGTCGGGCCCGGTCATCGGTCAACAGGTTGGCCAGGCCCAGCCCTCGGGCCAGGTCCAGGGTGGCCTGGACGGTCTCGCGCACACCGGGCACGGACTCGTCGGCTCCCAGCAGTTCCACCACGGCGTGGTGCACCAGCCGCCCCACGTGTCCCTCCAACGGAAGGACCTGTGCGCGCAGGGCGGGGTCGTTGGCGGCGCCCGCCCACAGTTGTAGGGCCGCGTCGAAATCGGGGCCACTGAAGGCGTCCACCACCATCTGCACCACGGCTTCGGTACGGCCCGGGCCCTCTGGGACGCTCCGTGCCCGCCGACGCAGTTCCTCGCTCCGGCCGTCGATCATGTGCCGCAGCGCCGCCAGCAACAACTCCTCCCGGGTGGGAAAGTGGTGCTGGGCCGCGCCGCGAGAGACCCCGGCGCGTTCGGCGACGGCACCGACGGTGGCCCCGGCCACCCCCCGTTCGGCCAGGCAGCCGACGGCGGCGTCCAACAGCCGGGCCCGGGTGGCCCGGCTGCGTTCCTGTCTGGGCTCCCGATCGGATGCCGTCTCCACTCGCGCCTCTTCCCTCGTTGATCAGTACGACTTGGGCAACCCCAGGGACTGCTGGGCCACGTAGTTGAGGATCATCTCGCGGCTCACCGGGGCGATCCTGGCCAGCCGAGAGGCCGCGATCATCGAGCCCAATCCGTATTCACTGGCCAGTCCGTTGCCGCCCAGGGTCTGCACGGCCTGGTCGACCGCGCGTACGCACGCCTCGGCGGCGGCGTACTTGGCCATGTTGGCGGCCTCTCCGGCCCCGGCGTCGTCGCCGGAATCGTAGCGGAGCGCGGCGTACTGGGCCATCAATCGAGCCTGTTCCGTCTCGATCTTGATCTGGGCCAGGGGGTGGGCCAGTCCTTGGTGTGCTCCGATGGGCCGGTCCCGCCACACCACGCGTTCCTTGGCGTAGGAGACCGCCTTGTCGAGCGCGTGGCGGGGGGAGGCCGGG
>NZ_ANBD01000127.1 GCF_000341005.1 Nocardiopsis alkaliphila YIM 80379
GCCCGGCGAACAGCTGGAGGAGCCCGGCATCGGGGTCACCGACCAGGGCGTCGGCGGGAAGGCGGACGTCGTCCATGAACAGCTGGAACTGGTGGTCGGGGCTGACGATGTCCATTTCGATCCGCCGGGCCTCGAAACCGGGGGTTCCGGTGGGGACCACGAACAGTGCGGCGGACAGGCGCCCGGTGTCGGTGTCCTCGATACGGCCGACCACGAGTACGGCGTCGGCGACGTCGACCCCGGAGATGAAGGTCTTGCGGCCGTTGAGGATCCACTCATCGCCCTCACGGCGAGCGGTGGTGGTGATGCGGTGGGAGTTGGAACCGGCGTCGGGTTCGGTGATGCCGAAGGCCATGATGGTCTCGCCACTGGCCAGCCCGGGCAACCAGCGCAGTCGCTGTTCGGGGGTACCGAAGCGGGACAAGACGGTGCCGCAGATGGCCGGGGAGACCACCAGCATCAGGGTGGGACAGCCTCCGGCGCTGAACTCCTCCATGACGGCGGCCAGGTCACCGATGCCACCGCCGCCGCCGCCGTACTCCTCGGGGATGTTCACGCCGAGGTAGCCGAGTTCGCCCGCTTCCTTCCACAGTTCGGTCAGGTGGGTGCCCTCCTCGGCCTTGGCCCGGGTGTACTCGGGGCCGTAGCGGGAGGCCAGTCCGGCGACGGCGGCCCTCAATTCGACGCGCTCGGATGGTTCGTTGAAGGTCATGGCAGCGGTCACGGGTTCGCCCCTTCCCCGGTGGTGTCTTCGGTGGTCTCTTCTTCCAGGGCGTAGTCGAGAACGGCCAGGGGGGCGCCGGCGCCCACCCGCTCCCCCGCCGCCACGGGCAGTTCTCGCACGGTCCCCTCCGCCGGAGCACTGACTCGGTGCTCCATCTTCATGGCCTCCATGCGCAGCAGGGTCTGGCCCTGGCTCACTCGTTGTCCCACCTCGACGTCCACGGCGGTGACGGTGCCGGGCATGGGGGCGGGCAGCGCACCGGGGTCGATCTTGGACTCGGGGGCGGGCAAGGGGTCGACCGGGGCCAGGGCGACCGTGCCGAGGGAGGACTCCACGTACACCGTCGCCGGTGTGTGCGGCCCCGCCGCAACGGGATGGACCTCCAAGGCGCGACGCACGCCCTTCACCTGGAGCACGACCAGGTCGGCGGCGGCCGACAAGACCCGCACCCCTTCCTGTTCGGGTGAGTGACTGCCGCGCACCGAGTGGAAGGTGGAGGTGATCTCCCGACCGTCGTCCGTGGTGTGCCGACGGGTGTGCGGGGCGGAGGGCACGTTGCGCCAGCCGGCGGGGACACCCGAGGGGACGGTGGCGCCGTTCCTGGAGGCCTCGAACGAGGCCAGTGACGCGGCCAGGGCGGCCAGGTCCTCGGTGGCGGGGTCGGCCAGCGGCAACGCCAGTTCGGTGAGCCGTTCGCCGGTGAGGAAGCCGGTGTGCAACCCTTCAGGGCGGACTTCGGCGCCGAGCATGTCGGGGTGGCGCAGGGAACGCACGAGCAGGTCGCGGTTGGTCCCCACCCCGTGCAGGCGGGCATCGGCCAACGCGGCCGACAGACGACGCAGTGCGTCGCGCCGGTCACGGCCCACGGCGATGACCTTGGCCAACATCGGATCGAAGTCGGTGCCGACCTCGTCGTCCGGTTCCACCCCGTGGTCCAAGCGCACCCCGGGCATGGTGAGCGGGGCGAAGGAGACGTCGGCGGCGGGCACGTCGAAGACGTGCAGGGTGCCGGTGCGGGGTCGCCAGTCGTTGCGGGGATCCTCGGCGTACAAACGGGCCTCGATCGCGTGCCCGCTGGGGGCGGGCGGGCCTTGTTCGGGGAGCGGCTCCCCCCCCC
>NZ_ANBD01000128.1 GCF_000341005.1 Nocardiopsis alkaliphila YIM 80379
TGACGCACTCGGTGACGGGGTGTTCCACCTGAAGGCGGGTGTTCATCTCCAAGAAGACCGGGTCGCCCAGACCGGCGTCGGTAACGGGAACGAGGAATTCGGCGGTCCCGGCTCCGGTGTAACCGATCGCTGCGGCCAGGTCACGGGCGGCTTGGTGCAGCCGCTCGCGGGTCGCCTCGGGCAGGCCGGGTGCGGGTGCCTCCTCCAGAACCTTCTGGTGGCGACGCTGTACCGAACAGTCGCGTTCGCCCACCGCCCACACGGTGCCATGGGCGTCGGCGAGAACCTGCACCTCCACGTGGCGACCGCGTTCGACGTAGGGCTCACAGAACACGGTGGGGTCACCGAACGCGGAGGCCGCCTCGTTTCGGGCCTCTTCGGCCTCGGCCGGCAACTCGGCCAGGTCGCGAACCACGCGCATACCGCGGCCACCACCGCCGGATACCGCCTTGACCAGTACCGGCAGGTGTTCGGCGCGCACGTCCTCGGGGTCCAGGGCGTCGGCCACCGGAACGCCGGCGTCGCGGGCGACCTTCTTGGCGAGGGTCTTGGAGCCCATCTGTTCGACCGCCTCGGCGGGTGGGCCGACCCAGACGAGTCCGGCCTCGACGACGGCTCGGGCGAACCCCGGGTTCTCGGACAGGAAGCCGTAACCGGGGTGGATCGCGCCGGCTCCGGCCGTGCGGGCGGCGTCGACCAGGGCGGCCGGATCGAGGTAGGCGTCCACGGGTCCGCCTCCCTCTGGGATCGTCAGGCACACGGCGGCGTCGGCCTCGCGTACGTGGGGGGCGTTCTCCTCGCCGGGGGCGTGCACGGCCACCGAGGTCACGCCCAGGGTGCGACAGGTGCGGATGATCCGACGGGCGATCTCACCGCGGTTGGCCACCAGCAGGCTGGTGATGGGGACGGTGGGGAGGTGGGCGCCACCGGCGGTGGTGGGGTCGATGAGGGTCATGTCCTGTCCTCCTCTACATTCGGAAGACGCCGAAGGCGTCGGTGCCGGTGACGGGTGCGTTGTGGGCGAAGGACAGGCACAGTCCCAGGACCGTACGGGTGTCCCGGGGGTCGATGACGCCATCGTCGTAGACCCGTCCGGACAGGAACATCGGCAAGGACTCGGCCTCGATCTGGTTCTCCACCATCTCGCGCATGGCCGCGTCCTGTTCCTCGTCGTAGGGCAGGCCCTTCTTGGCGGCCGAGGTCCGCGAGACGATCGAGATGACCTCGGCGAGCTGCTTGTGGCCCATCACCGCCGAGCGTGCGCTGGGCCAGGCGAAGAGGAAACGGGGATCGTAGGCGCGACCGCACATGCCGTAGTGTCCGGCCCCGTAGGAGGCACCGATGAGCACCGAGAAGTGCGGGACCGTGCTGTTGGAGACCGCGTTGATCATCATCGAGCCGTGCTTGATGATGCCGTTCCGTTCGTATTCGGCACCGACCATGTAGCCGGTGGTGTTGTGCAGGAAGATCAGCGGGGTGTCGGAGCGGTTGGCCAGTTGGATGAACTGGGTGGCCTTTTGTGCCTCCTCGCTGAACAACACGCCGTTGTCGTTGGCGAGGATGCCCACGGGGTAACCGTGCAGGGTGGCCCAACCGGTGACCAGCCCGGCCCCGTAGGCGGGCTTGAACTCGTCGAACTCGGATCCGTCCACGACACGGGCGATGACCTCGCGGGGGTCCACCGGGACCTTGAGGTCGGGCGGCATGACGCCGAGGAGCTCCTCGGCCGGGTAGAGGGGTTCGGAGACGTTCTCCGTCGGTACCGGTCCGGGCTTGGTGCGGTTGAGGCGGGCGACGATGCGCCGGCCGATGCGGATGGCGTCGTGTTCGTCCTCGGCCAGGTGGTCGGCGAGTCCGGACACCTCGGCGTGCATGCGCGCACCGCCCAGGGACTCGTCGTCGCTCTCCTCACCGGTGGCGGCCTTGACCAGGGGCGGACCGCCCAGGAAGACCTTGGCCCGGTCGCGCACCATGACCACGTGGTCGCTCATGCCGGGCACGTAGGCGCCGCCGGCGGTGGAGCTACCGAAGACCAGGGCGATGGTGGGGATACCGGCCTTCGACAACCGGGTGAGGTGACGGAAGGTTCCGCCACCGGGAATGAAGATCTCCTTTTGGGTGGGCAGGTCGGCGCCGCCCGATTCCACGAGGCTGATCATGGGCATT
The DNA here is from genome assembly GCF_000341005.1 of Nocardiopsis alkaliphila YIM 80379. Lineage (GTDB taxonomy): Bacteria > Actinomycetota > Actinomycetes > Streptosporangiales > Streptosporangiaceae > Nocardiopsis > Nocardiopsis alkaliphila. Next base: position 2,167 of record NZ_ANBD01000128.1, read on the forward strand.
CGGTTGCGTTCGGCGATCTCCCCGGCCCGCACCGACTTCTTCAGTGACCAGGGGTTGGTGGCACCGCCCCGCACGGTGGGGTCATTGGCGACGATCACGCACTCCACCCCGCAGACCACGCCGATGCCGGTGACGACGCCGGCCCCCACGTGGAAGTCGCTGCCCCAGGCGGCGAGGGTCGACAACTCCAGGAAGGGGCTGCCCTCGTCCAGGAGGAGTTCGATGCGTTCACGGGCGAGCAGACCACCACGGGAGCGGTGTCGTTCGACGTAGCGCTCACCGCCCCCGGCCAGGGCCTTGGCGTGTTCGGTGTCGATCTCGGCCAGCTTGGCGAGCATCGTCTGCCTGGCCTCGGCGTAGGCCGGGCCGCGGGTGTCCAGTCTGGAGGTCAGGACGCTCACGGGGCGCTCTCCTCGCTCTTGGGGTTCGAAGGGTGGTCCAATAGGGACTCGGGGATGGGGAAGGGGCGGGCGCGCAACCATTCGCCCAGCCCCTTGGCCTGGGGATCCAGCCCCTCGCGCCGGGCCGTTCCGGGGGCGAGCATGCCCTCGATCCAGAAGTTGACGGCGCGCAGATGGGGGAACGGGTGGCGGGTGAGGCGCAGGTCGGCGGTTTCGGGTAGGAGCTCGCGCAGCGCGTCGACGGTGAGGGTATTGGCGAGCCAGCGCCAAGCCTGGTCGGTGGTGGCCCACACGCCCAGGTTGGCGTTGGCGCCCTTGTCCCCGCTGCGTGCGCCCAACACCAGCCCCAAGGGGGCGATGCGCGTGGGGCCTTCGGGGAGGGGTTCGGGCAGCGGTGGTTCGGGCAGGGGTTCGAGTCCGCGGGTGCGTTCGGGTGGCGGAACCGGTTCGCGGGTCCCCTCGGGGGTGATGACGGTGTGCTCGACCATCGTGGCGGGGACGAGGGCGTGGGTGGCGGTGACCCCATCGGGGCGAGCGTCACGTGGTGGTGCGCTGATGTGGAAGCCGGCGTAACTGCCCAGGGCCGATTCGACGGCGGCGGCTCCGAAGCGGCGCCCCACCACGGAAGGGTCCTGGTCCCGGGCGGTGACCTTCAGGCGAGCCGTGGCCGCGTCCTGGGTGTCGCCGTGGGGATCTTGAGCCGGAGTGAGCTCGAAACGCAGCTCAGAGGGTTCGTCGTCCTTCAGGGCCGCGCGCATCTGACGCTCGATGCGGGCGGCCTTGGCCTCGACGTCGAGCCCGGTGATGAGGAAGTCCACGTCGTTGCGGAAGCCGGTGAGACCGGTCAGGCCGACCTTGAGTTCGGGTGGCGGGTCCTCACCGGTGACCCCACTGACGCGGACCCGGTCCGGCCCCTCCTGGGTGAGTCGGACGGTGTCGAGCCGGGCGACGACGTCGGGGCCGGCGTAACGGGCGCCCTCCACCTCGTAGACCAGCTGGGCGGTGACGGTGCCCACGGTGACCGCGCCCCCGGTGCCCTCGTGCTTGGTGATGATCGAGGAGCCGTCGGCGTCGATCTCGGCGATGGGGAAGCCGGGCCGGTCCAGGTCGCGACCGGCCAGTTCGGCGGGTAGTGCGTAGTTGCCGCCGGTGGCCTGGGTGCCGCACTCGATGACGTGCCCGGCCACGGTGGCTCCGGCCAGCGCGTCGAGGTCGTCGCGGCTCCAGCCGAAGTGGGAGATGGCCGGACCCACGGCGAGGGAGGCATCGGTGACGCGCCCGGTGACGACGATGTCGGCTCCCAGGTCCAGGCAGCGGGCGATACCGAAGGCGCCCAGGTAGGCGTTGGCGGTGAGCGGGCCACCGAGGTCGAGTTCCTCCGCGCGGTGCAAGAGGTCATCGCCGGTGACGCAGGCGATGCGGGGCTCCAACCCGAGGCCGTCGGCGAGTTCGGTGAGCTTGTCGGCCAGGCCCCGAGGGTTGAGCCCTCCGGCGTTGGTGACCACCCGGACCCGGCGTTCCATGATCAGGCCCAGGCACTGCCTCATCTGCTTGAGGAAGGTGCGGGCGTACCCCCTGCCGGGGTCGGAGAGTTGGTCGCGGCCGAGGATGGCCATGGTGATCTCGGCCAGGTAGTCGCCGGTGAGGACGTCCACCGTGCCTTCGGTGAGCATCTCGTGCACTGCGCTGAGACGGTCCCCGTAGAAGCCGGAGGCGTTCCCGATCCGCAGGGGAGGGGCTGCTGAAGCGGTCATGGGAAGAGGGTGACACCCGACACACAAAAAAACAAGCACTGGTGATTGTTTTTTCCTGGTGCCCCTCTCAGACGTCCCATCGAACGAATTGGCCGGAACCGGCCGCGACCACCCGGTTACCGAGGGCCTGTTCCGGGAGAGTGGCCCGGTAGTTTGACGCGCGTGAGTACCTCCCCAGAAGACACCACAGAGCCCGACACCGCCCCCGACTCCTCCGATTCCCCGGACCCCGCTCCCAGAAAGAGCCCTTCCGGCGAGGCCTTCGTCTCCGGTGTTCCCGCGCCTGCTCCCGCCGGCCTGTTCGGCCCCGAAACCTTCAGCGTGGCCGGACTCCTGCTGTTGGCCACCACCGTGCTCTCCACCGAGCTGATCGCCATCTTCAACCAGCACACCCTCACCGGTGCCACCGGCACCCTCAGCGCCCCCGTCCAGGGGCAGCTGACCGGCGCGGGCCTGTTCTCCGCCCTGGCCGTGGTGAGCGCGGCCGTGGCGTTGACGCGCGCCACCCCCACCACCCGCCCTTGGGCCCGCCACCTGGCCGCGGCCACCGTCCTGGTCGGCCTGCTGGTGGTGGTCCTGACCGTGGTCTCGTACGTCCTGCTGTCCCCTTGAACGGTGCGATCCCTGGGGCCGGAGACACACCTACCGGCCCCTCGCCCATTCACCGAATTCCTACGCCCACCAGGTGGTTCTTAGGCACCGCTTATACGCACCCACGGGTACGTTGGCCGCGTGACTAGCACACCGGAAGACAACACTGGTCCCCAGAACACCGATCAGCCGCCGCCGGAGGAGGGCGGCCGACCGACCTTCGAACCAGCGGGGGCGGAGACCGAGTCCACCGAGGAGATACGGCCCGAGCACCAGGGAGCCTCTCCCGTCGAGGGCACCGAACCCGGCCAGGAGGCTCCGGCCGAGCCGCGCCCCGGGGGCGCGTTCTCCGCCGAGACCTTCGCCCTGGTCGGCCTGGTCCTGCTCGCCGTGACCATCATGTCCGGGCAGCTGATCGAGATGCTCACCAGCATGATCCTGGTGAGCGGTCAGCCCATCGCGCCGGAGCAGATCGGTCAGATCGAGATCCAGCTCATGATCGGCGGCGCGATGGCACTGCTCACCGTCATCTTCGCCGGCCTGTCGCTGACACTGACCAACCCCGGCACGCGCCCCTGGGCCAAGTGGAGCGCGACCGCCGCACTCATCGTCGCCCTGCTGCTCGTACTCGCGGCGGCGGTGGCCTACTACCTGATCCCCGAAGCGGCCGAGCAGATGATCCCGCCGATCTTCGACTGATCGTCATCGCCGGGCCGGGACCCACCAGGGTCCCGCCCTGGCCCCGGCCCCACCCCCACGTCTCAAAGGTCTTGCTCGACTCGGACCTGCTGAATGGCTGAATGGGTGTCTCCGCCACCTGCCCGCCCCTTACGTATCGTCACATTGCGACTACAGGTCAAGGCGACCGGTGGGCAAAGGTCTCAGCCCCTGGGGCCACCGCCCGAAGGGCTGAGGGAAACGTGGGAACCGTCTATAGAGCCTCGCGCTTGACCTCGCTCAAGAACGCGGCCCATGCTCCAGCGGAGTATTCGATGTGCCCCAGGGGGCGGTTCTGCGTGTCACGCACGAGAACGGACTGTCCTTCGGCCACCTCGACACAGCTTCCGTTAGCCGTGCTGTAGCTGCTCTTGTGCCACTCAGGCCTACGCTGTGCACTCATCGAGTTCTTCCTTGACCTTCCTGATGAAGTCGGCGGACCGGCCTGGGGACCACGCCTCTGCCTGAACATCGCTGAAGACGGCCAGACAAGCCTGGACCTTGCGGCTGTCGTCCATCAGGATCTCACCTTGCTGATACTCGGCCGACGCCACCATGGGCTTGTCCGGGAACGAGTACACCCGGAAGGGTCCCGAGGCTCCCGGGTGACGCCCCGGGTTGGGTGGCACGACCTGTAGTCGTATTACCCGTTTTTCCATCAAAGACAGCACCTCTTCGAGCTGAGCAGAGAGAATCTTTCGATTCCCGATGATCCTCGTCACCGCGTTCGCCTCCAGCACCATGTAGATCAGAGGCGGGTCTGTCTCCAAGATGCCCTGTCGCCTCATCCGGGACTTGACCATCTCGCTCAGCTCGGCTTCGGTGACGCCTGGAGACGTGTCCCTGTTCGCTGCTCGCGCGTAGTCTTCAGTCTGGATTAGGCCAGGAATCACCTGGTTCTGATACTCACGCAGTTCCGAGATCTTCCGCTCCAGTTGCTCCACTTCTTCGTACCACTCCGGTACGGCTGTTGAGTCATTTGCCTGTTTCCAAGCGCGATGAACTACACCAGAACTTCCGAGTTCCCGGTCGATATCACGCGCGCTCTGCTCGTGGACCCTGCGGGTGCCGCACTCCCACGCCGAGATGGTCGAGGGCACCACCGACAAGGTCTTGGCCAGCTGCCCTTGCGTGAAATTCGCCTTCTTGCGGGTCTTCCGGATCACGTCGCCGAGACGTATCAATTCGGGCTTCGGGGGGGGCGGTCCATGACTCTCCAAGTACACCAAGGGCTCTACCGGATCGACCAATTCAACGCGATGAGTCCTCCCGACTCCACCGGTTCCACAAGATCGTGACAGGTCAGTGATGTCTCTAGCGCTCAGAGTGATCGGGCATTCATGGTGGAGCCACGGACAGAAGCGGACACCGATGTGGCCGCAGAGACTCCTAGCGAAAGGACGCCGTCGACTTCTCGCGACGCTCCGGAATGTGATGGTGATGCTGGTGACCAGCGTTGTTGTACAGGCCAAACGGCACACAGAAGGCTCTAAGCTTCCGCCTCCCAGGCGTGTCACCGATGAGGCCCTGCGCGCACCCGTCGTCACGTTCCGTCGTCTCCCCGAGGGCAAAGCGGTCGCGGTCCACGGGCTTCGAGAACTGGCCACCGTGGCCCGCCGATGGGTTCGCACCCACGCGGGCCGTGCCAAGGAAGAGAACGAGACCCTCGCGCTCCTCACCACCGAACTGTTCGTCAACGCTGTTCGCCACAGCCGAAGCGGCGACCCCGGTGGCGAGGTCATCGTGACCGTCACCAAGACCGGTACGACCACACAGGTCAAGGTCATGGACGACGGACCCTTGGAAATGGGGGCGGGGCCACGCCTCAGGAATGTCGACGTGGAGGCCGGCGAGGGCGAGTTCGGCGGCTTCGGTCTCCAACTGGTCACCGACATGGCCACACGGTGGGGCGTCCTCTACGAGAAACAGCGCACCACCGTGTGGTTCGACATCGACCGTGCTGACGAGCGGTGATCACCGTGGCGTGGAACTACGAGGACGACGCGCCGTACCGCCGGACCGCCACCGACCTACAGCGCCACGTCGGCTCTGGATGGCTCGTGTTCTGGGGGCCGGGCTCACGAAGGTTCTGGGCCTTCCTGCGCGGCGGGCCCCACCCCCTGATCCTCAGCCGACCCAAGCCACAGGAACTCTACGACCTGGTCCGGCAACACGAACGCTCCTTCTCGACCCACCAAGACCGGCGTGGCGGCGCGGCTGACCGTGCTCGGCCACAGCATCACGGGACCGTCCCCTCGCCCCGTGCGAGTCCCGCGTCGTCACGCCTTCCACCCCTTCGACACCGATAACGGGAGAGACATGTCCACAGCCACGACCTTGGCCTCTGAGTCCGCCGAGATCAGCACGCGGGAGTACATCGAGGTGATGGTCCCCCTCGTCTTGGCCGCCGACCGAGCGATCAACCCCGGACGCTGGGTGCTCTCGGTGCACTACGACGACCTGGGTGAGTCCCCGTTCGCCAACCGTGACGAAGCCCTGTCCTGGATGCGCGAGTGGGCGGGTGCCATCCGTGGATGTGTGCGCATCGCGCATGAGACCCATCGCCACGAGATCGCCTGTTCCCTGGTGGAAGGGCTCTGGGGATGGCTGACCGTCTCCAAGGACTGGCAACTGTGGCGCACCGTCCACGAAACGGGCCTCGCCTCCGCTGTGCACTGCGACAGCACCGTCCAGGCCCGGATGCTCTCCGGGCTCGGTTCCCTCAACACCTGGATCGGGGACCTCCACGAAGCCGAACGACTGCACATGCGCGCCCGCGCCCTGTGGGTCCAGGGCAAACACACACTCGGCCAAGCCACGTGCATGGAGGGCCTGGGCGTGGTGAACCTCAAGCGCAACAAGCCCCTGGCCGCCAGGAGCTGGTTCACCGACGCGCGCCTGCTGTTCGCCGAGGCCGGCCGGACGCGCGGCGTCGTGATGATGGACCGACGCTTGGGCGAATCCTTCCGCGACGGCCGCGAGTTCGACCAGGCCGACAAGCACCTGCGATCAGCCCTTGGCTGGTTTCGCGATCATGCCGACGACTACATGGTTCTCCGCACCGGCCGGTCCCTGGCGCTCTCCCTCATCGGGCAGCGGAGCACCCAGAAGGCCCACGAACTCCTGAGCGAACTGCACAACCTCGCCTGTGCCCTCGGGGCGGAGACCGACGCGGAAGAAATCCGCAAGCTGACTGAAGGAAACCCCACGCGATGAACACGACCGTCGCCAGGTAGGCGGGACCACTGTCCTGAGTCAGTCCACAAGCCCCCGGGAAGGAATCACCCGACCCGGGTAATCCGGAACACAACGATTCCACAAGGAGGAACCGTGTCCGAGAACGACAACACCCCCCAGCCCGTGGCCTATGAGCCCCCGACCCTGACCGACCTCGGTGACGCCCGCGCGCTCACGCTCGGCTCGGCCCAGAACGACACCGCTGACCTGAACCAGGCTCGCTACAACTAACCCCCTCACCGGGTGCGGACCTCACGCGGGTCCGCGCCTGGTCCTCTTGGGAAGGAAGACCGGTGCCGGACGCACCCCCTCACACCACGATCCGGGCCAGTCGGTGGGACCCCCGCCCGGTCCGCCACATCAGTACGCCGGGCTTGTCGGTGGCCCTGTTCGGCGACTGCCTGTCCGACGACCAGGCCGTGACCGCCGCAACCGCCACCAGCGGCAACGCACGTCAGGCTGTCCGAGCCCTGGTGAACTTCCCCGGACGCTTCGGCGTTGCCGTGAGCGACGGTGACGTTCTCGCTGTTGCTGGTGATCTCGTCGGTACGATCCGATGGTGGTGGACCCGTCACGCGGGCGAGGTTCATCTGTCGTTGAGCCCGCTCCCGCTCGCGCGCTTGACCGGCTCCCAGGTCAACCCCGTGGTGTTGGCCGCGACCCTGTTCCTTCCCGACGCCGCACCTGACCTGACCGACGAGTCGGTCTACCACGGAGTGCGGGGCTCTCGCCATCCCGTGTACTCGTGATCTCCGGCGACAGTGTCACCGCCGAACAGCGTCCCGAGCAGAGACGCCCCTCTCCTGTTGATGCTTCCGAGGCACTCGCCGCAGCTCTAACCGCATCCGTTAGAGCCCGCACATCCGGAGCCGAATCCGTGTCGGCGGATCTGTCCGGCGGCTTGGACTCCTCGACGTTGGCCATCCTCGCCGCCCGAGGTGCCGACGAGCCGGTAACAGCGTTGACCTATACGGACCCCTACGCCGTAAACGACGACGACACCGGGTACGCGCACGCACTCGCTGCTTCTGAGCCCGGACTGAACCACCAGGTTCTCACCGGTGGTGTCGGAGAACTCCCATTCACCGACCTTGGCGGGGCACCCTTCACCGACCTGCCAGCTCTTGACGCGCTCCTGCATACTCGTACCCGGTTCCGCCTGAACCCGGCATCCGGGGCCGATGTCCATCTCGTTGGGGATGGCGGTGACGTCGTCCTCGGCGCGCCCATCACCTACCTCGCCGATTTGGCCCGCCTTCCGACCTCACGACGGTTCTTTTCCGAGTGCGTTGGATGGGCACGTCTACGTCACCGACCCGCGCACCGACTTGTGCGTGCGGCGTTCGCCGCATCCCGAACGTCCTACACGTCGGCGCTCGAAGGCGTGGCGAACGGACTGGACACGACACCGGAACCGCACCGTCTCGAGCACGTTCCCGCCTTCGAGTCATCCATCTCCTGGGTCCACCTGAGCAAGAGCGCCCGATGGGCTACACCTGCGGCGCGCGCCCAGGTCGCCGAAGTGCTCCGGGCCTACCGCCCCCAGGACTCACGCGATGGAGCCGACGATCACACGTTGCGGCTCATCCAGTGGCACGGCGCCGCGACCCGTTCGTTCCTCCACGTGGCCGACCAGTTCAGGGCTCGGGTCACCGTCCCCTTCTTCGACTCCGACGTGCTCGCCGCGTGCCTGGCCGTACCCGCTTCGCACCGGGCGTCCGCGCGACAGACGAAACCGATTCTCGGCCAAGCCTTCGCCGATCGGCTCCCGCCCGGCCTCTTCGCCCGGCGCACCAAGGGCGACTACTCCGCGTGCGAATACCACGGACTCCGCGTCAACGCCGCACAAGTTCGCGCGTTGCTGACCGATTCACGCTTGGCAGGCCTCGACATCATCGACCCTACGGCCGTCCGTGCCGACCTCGACGCAGCGATCAATGGCGCGCGCGCACCGATGGGCGCACTCAGCCAGGTACTCGCCACCGAGGTATGGCTACGCCGGCTGGAAACGTACACAGGAGACGCATGAACAGGACCACCTACACCCCGGCCGAATCCGTGAAGTTCGTCGTTGAAGAGAACGGCGGAATGCTTCTCGACATGAACAGCGGACACTTCTACGGGCTGAACCCCACGGCCGCGCGCATCTGGCAGGAACTCGTCGCCAGCGCTGACCCGGAACAGGTCGCCGAAACGCTGGTGGCCGAGACGGGCGCCGACCTCGACACCGTCAGAGCCGACGTCGACCGACTCGTGTGGGAACTGTCCGGGAGAGGGTTGCTTCGCGTGGAAAGGAACCGCTCGTGACAACTCCCATGGCGCTTCCCCCCATCCCTTCCCGACGCCCACGGCTGACACGTCGCTTGTTGGGCGTGGTCGGGTTCTGGTCGGCCGTCGTGTTGCTGCGTTTCCAGCTCAAGCACAGCGTGGCGGTTCTCGCCGCGCTCAAGCGCAGAACCCGCGCCCGTGCCGTCATCTCCGAGGTGACCGACGCGGTCGCTGCGGCGACAGCGGCGGGGAACTGGTTCCCTGGACGCGCCGCTTGCTTGGAAAACTCCCTGGCCGCTGCTCTGACCGCAATACTGATGCGAAGGTCGGTGGACTGGTGCATCGGCGTTCGTCTGATGCCCTACGCCGCTCATGCCTGGGTCGAAGTAGAGGGGACCCCCGTTGGGGAGCCAGACGATCCCGACCGGCCATTCATCGTGATCACTCGAACCTGAAAGGCGCCATGACCCAGTACAGCTCCCGCGTGACCGCTGCCCTGTCGGCAGTGGACGAAGACACCTACACCCTCAACCCGGACGGGTCGCTCGTCACACAGACCACGGCGAGGCCGCTGATCGCGTCGACCCTCGACGGTCTCAACGTTCAGCCCGGGGCGAAGGTGTTGGAGATCGGAACGGGGTCCGGGTACTCCAGTGCCCTGTTGAGCGAACTCGTCGGGCCGTCCGGGACGGTGGTGACAGTGGACGTAGTTCCCGACCTGATCGAACGTGCGCGGACACTTCATGCCCAAGCCGGGCGGACCAACGTGATCCTGGTGGCGGCCGATGGACACCATGGCGCCCCCGATCACGCCCCGTTCGACCGAGTGGTCGCGTGGACGACCCCCGAGACGATCCCGCATGCTTGGGTAGAGCAGAGCCGTCCCAGCTGCCTGGTGGTCGCACCGGTCGAACTCGCCGGTCTGGTCAAGTCGCACGCCGTGGTGACGGCCGAGGTCACCGGCGACCAAAACTTGACCGGCCGCGCGTTGGCCCCGGGCGGATATGTCGAGATGCACGGGGCTGATCTCGACCAGTGGACGGTGCCACCACGGGGCGTTGACGCTCTCGTGCATGACGGCCAGGGCGCCGCGTGGTGGATCGCGAGCTCGTGGGCGAAGAAACACCCGGCCGAAGCCGGAAAACTATTGACCGGACTCGTTGACGAGCAACCGCAAACGGTCCGTGTGTTCGAGGATGGCGAAGACCCAACGGCGTTCCGGGCCTGGATGTACGCCACACACCCGGATGAGCTGGCCACCCTCGGTGGACCCATGGGTTTCGGCGTCGGGGCGGCCGACTCTGCTGGAGTGTTCGTGTTCCGACCGTTCGGGCCGGACGCGCTCAGCAACGGAGCCATGACCACCGAGACCGTAGCGCGGGGATGGGTGGAAACGTGGCGAAGCGCGGGCCGCCCGGGGTGGGCGAGTGTGCGCCCGGTCCTGCTTCGAGAGAGCACCGGCTGGCGGGTCCGTGCGGAGGAAAACCAGCCCGTCCGATCCTGAACCCCCGGGGGACGTCGAGAACTCGAAGACGCTGGTGTCACGGTGTCTGAAATTTGTGGATAACCGGTGAGGAGGAATCAGGCAGCACGAAGCCGGAGGAGTGCGAGACTCCCCCGATATCGACGCTACGTGGACGAGGGTGATCGGCGCCGGCACATCTTGCGAGCCTGTGGATAACCGCCGGCGACTCTTCAGAAGAAAGCCGAAAAGTCAGGACCCCTGATCTTTGACCCACGACCGTCTCGTCAGACCTCTTGGGGAGGAGCGACAAACGTTCCCCGCTGAGGCAAGGTCACTACCAACTCTTCTTCTCGAAGTACGGCTATCGCCCGACGGGCGGTCTCACGGGCGATCCCGTAATCCGACACCATCTTCGACTCGGATGGCAGCGGATCACGTGGCTTGAGTTCACCGGACCTGATCCGTCTACGTAGCTGGTCTGCCACCTGGATGTACAGGGGCGTCGGGTCGAAGCGGTCGACATGCATAAGACCGACGTTAGGCACGTTGGGGACACCCTGCATATGGCAGACGTCGCAGACGACCTAGACAAGATAGACGTATAGTTAAGCCTTGGCCCGAACATGAAAGTGGCCCGGCGGTGCGCGAACACCCCGGGCCCGGACAAGCGAAACCTAAGGAGCGCTTGCCATGTCATACGTTACCGCCTTGCTCACCCTGTTCGTCAGGCTGTTCCGGCCCACCCGAGGAGCACACACCACACCCTTCGGCTACCTCTACGAACTGGGCGCCGAAGTCCACCGCCGCCGCTCTCGCCGAGTGCGCCGCTACGTCCGCCACCTGGCCCCCTCCCAACCGGCCAGCACCGCACACAGCTCGAAAGCCAGTCCCGAACCCGACTCCGCCACTCCCCCGATTCCGGCGCCCCGGCGGCCCAGCGAAGACCTCCACCCGCAGGTAGAGATCGTGCGTGGCCCCTACCGGAACTGGGAAACCCGCCAGGCCCTCCTCCAAGGAGCGGCCGGATGACACAGCACACCGACACCCTCATCGCCCACCTGACCCGCCTGCTCAACGACCCCGGCCGCCCCGAAGAAGCCCTCACCCGCCTCATCTCAGCCGACGCGATCTTCGGCCACCTGGACAAAGAACTGCGCTCCGGCGCAGCCCTGCCCACACCCTGGAACACCCGCACCAGCGACAGTGGCGGTGGCGGTGGTGTGCAGAGCGCGGAAGTGACCGACCACTACGACGCACTCTCCGAAGCCCTCCGAGAAACCGGCGAAGCCTTCACCTGCCGGCGGGCACTCTCCCGCGCCCGCCAACGCTGGGCCCTACTACGCAACGCCCTGGCCTGCGGCGCACCACTCCCCCAGCCCTGGCAACACCGATAACACCCACCCACGACCAAGGCCCGGCCGCGAACAACCCCGGCCGGGCCTTCCTCGATCGTGGAGGGCACCGCAGAGGCCACCGCGACTTTCCGGTGGCCACACCGCTGAGCCCTACTCCGGCTCTCCCTCGGACTCAGGAGACGCGGTCGATGACCAGCGGGCGTGCCTTCCACCCCTCCTTGTCACCGATGTCGAAGGCACCCTCCAGCGCCTGCACGGCCCGGTCGAAGCGTTCGGCCTCATCGGCGTGCAGGGTGAACAGCGGCTCCCCCGCCGTGACTTTCTCCCCCGGTTTGGCGTGCAGGGTCACGCCCGCCCCGAACGAGACGGCGTCCTCCTTGCGCGCACGCCCCGCACCGAGCCGCCAGGCCGCCAGCCCCACCTGGTAGGCGTCCAGACGGGTCACCACTCCGGAAGCGGGGGCGAGCACCACGCGGCGCTCGGCGGCCTCGGGCAGGGGAGCGTTCGGATCGCCGCCCTGGGCCCGGATCAGGTTCTTCCAGGACTCCAGGGCGCTACCGTCACGCAGCGCCTCGGCCGGGTCCTTGACCCCGTCCTCTCCTGGGACCAGGCCGGCGGCGGTGAGCATCTGGCGGGCCAGGGCCACGGTCAGCTCCACCACGTCGACCGGTCCCCCACCGGAGAGCACCTCCACGGCTTCGGCGACCTCCAGGGCGTTGCCGACCTGCCGGCCCAGGGGCGCCTCCATGTCGGTCAACAGCGCCACGGTGCGCACACCGTGGTCGTTTCCGATGTCCACCATGGTGCGGGCCAACTCACGGGCGGAGGCCACGTCCTTCATGAACGCGCCCGATCCCACCTTGACGTCGAGCACCAGGGATCCGGTGCCCTCGGCGAGCTTCTTGCTCATGATGGAGGCGGCGATGAGCGGGATCGATTCGACGGTCCCGGTCACGTCGCGCAGGGCGTAGAGCTTGCGGTCGGCCGGCGCCAAGCCCGAGCCGGCCGCGCAGATCACCCCACCGGTGTCGACGAGGACGCGGCGCATCTCCTGGGTGGACAGCGACGCCCGCCAACCGGGGACGGACTCCAACTTGTCCAGCGTGCCGCCGGTGTGGCCGAGCCCTCGCCCCGACAGCTGGGGCACCGCCGCTCCACAGGCCGCCACGGTGGGGGTGAGCGGCAGGGTGATCTTGTCGCCCACCCCACCGGTGGAGTGCTTGTCGGTGGTGGGCCTGGCCAGATCGGAGAAGTCCAACCGCTCCCCCGAGGCCAGCATGGCCTCCGTCCAGCGGCTCACCTCACCGCGCTTCATCCCCTTGAGGAAGATCGCCATGGCCAACGCCGCCATCTGCTCCTCGGCGATCTCGCCACGGGTGTAGGCCCCGATCACCCAGTCGATCTGTTCGGGGGTGAGTTCGCCCCCGTCACGCTTGGCTCGAATGACCTCGATGACGTCCATGTCCCGTCCCTTCGACGACGCTGATTCCGTGGCTGTCGTGTGGCTGAAACGGCGTCTCCCCGGCCACCTGGTCGGTGCCGGGGAGACGCACTTTGCGATCGACCGATCAAGTGAGGTCGTGCGGTCCGAAGGCCTGCGGCAGCACCCGATCCATGGGAAGGATTCCCTCAGGGGTGTCCACGAGCAGTTCGGGTCCACCGTGTTCGTACAGAAGCTGGCGACAGCGCCCGCACGGCATCAGGGTTTCTCCCTGCCCGTCCACGCAGGCGAAGGCGACCAACCGCCCGCCCCCGGTGGCGTGCAGGGCGCTGACGAGCCCGCACTCGGCGCACAGGCCCACACCGTAGGAGGCGTTCTCCACGTTGCAGCCGCTCACCAGGCGACCATCGTCGACCAGGGCGGCCGCGCCCACCGGATACTTCGAGTAGGGCGCGTACGCCTTTTCCATGGCCCGCCGGGCGGCCTCCCGCAGGGCCCGCCAGTCGATCGTCGTCTCGAACTCGCTCATGACCGACTCGCCCGCCACTGCTTACCGATCCCTTCGGGCGCCCGCAGCCGTTGCGAGGCCAGGGACAACACCAGCAGGGTCGCGATGTGCGGGCTGTAGGTGGCCAGCTCACGCGGCAGGGAGTCGGTGGTGAAGTACCAGGCCAACAGCACGATCGCGGTGAGGAGGCCGGTGAGGGCGATGCCCTTGCGGTCCTTGCGCACCTGCCACACCGCCACGATCAACAGCACGACCGCCAAGAGCAGCAGTAGGGCGTGGATGGCCGCACCACCGCCGCGCACTTGGAGGGCGTCGGTGTAGCCGAACAGGCCCGCACCCATCGCCAGACCACCCGGGCGCCAGTTACCGAAGATCATCGCGGCCAGACCGATGTAGCCTCGGCCACCGGTCTGTCCCTCCTGGTAGATCTGCGAGGCGACGATCGCGAGGAACACGCCGCCCATACCGGCCAGACCACCGGAGACGACCACGGCGACGTACTTGAGCGTGTACACCGGCACACCGAGGGACTCGGCGGCGTCGGGGTTCTCACCCACCGAACGCAGCCGCAGTCCGAACGTGGTCTTCCACAGCACCAGGTAGCTGATGGGGACCAGCAGGATCGCGATGAGGGTGAGCGCGGACATGCGGGTGGTGAGTCCGATGACCAAGGCCGCCAGGTCACTGACCAAGAAGACGTTGCTCTGGGCGATCGGGGCCAAGGCCTCCGGTAGCCAGGGAACGTTCAGGGTCGGGAACGAGGGGGCCGCCGGGGACTGGGCCGCACCGGCGCCCGGGATGTCCGCGTAGACCAGGATCGACAGGTAGCGCATGGCGCCCAGGGCCAGGATGTTGATGGCCACACCGGAGACGATGTGGTCCACCGCGAAGGTGACCGTGGCCACCGCGTGGATGAGACCACCGAACATACCGCCCAGGGTCCCGGCCAGCAGACCGATCCACGGGTTGTCGAAGCTCCACGCGAAGTAGGCACCAAACCAGGTCCCGAAGATCATCATGCCTTCGAGGCCGATGTTGATGATGCCCGCGCGTTCGGCCCACAGACCGCCGAGCGCGGCCAGACCGATCGGGACCGCGAAGGTCAGGGTGGTGCGGACGGTGCCCGCGTCGGTCAGCATGTCCTGTCCGGTGATGACCCGCAGGCCCGCCAGGGACACGAAGACCGCCATCAGCAGGGTGAGGACGCGCCAGCCCGCCCAGCCCTTGGGCCGGGCCGGTCTGGCCACCGGCTCCATCACGTTGAGTTCCTGGCTCACTGTGCCTCCCCGTCGCGCTCGCCGTCGGTACCGTCGGAGCGGCCGGGGGCGCCGTCGTCGCCCTCGCCCTCGACGGAACCGTGCTCCGGGCCGGTGCCGTGGGACACGGACGCGGGCTCCGGGGTGGTCTCGGTCGTACGGCCGAGCTGCTTACCGATCTGCTGTTGCTGGTAGCGACGGCCCCAGCGGTGGACGACCTCGTAGACCACGACGACCGTGAGGACGATGGTGGCCTGCGCGATGACCGCGATCTCCTGGGGGATGCCGTCGAAGGGCAGGATGCCCGCGGCCTGGTTCAGGTAGGACCAGAACAGGGCCGCGAAGACGATGCCCACCGGGTGGTTGCGGCCCAGCAGCGCGATGGCGATACCGGTGAAGCCGATCCCGGTCGGGAAGTCGAGGGCGTAGTAGTGGGAGCTGCCGAGCAGCTGCGGCAGGCCCACGAGCCCGGCGACCATGCCCGAGAAGAGCATGGACAAGAAGACCATCTTCTTGACGTCGATGCCGCTTGCCTCGGCCGCCGTCTTGGACTGGCCGGTGGCGCGCAGTTCGAAGCCGAACCGGGTGCGGTTGAGCATGACCCAGTAACCGATGCCCACGGCGATGGCCAGGAAGATCAGACCGAAGATCTCCCGGTCCGAACCGAGGAAGGTCGCCGGAATGCCGGGGACCCAACCGGACTCGGGGATCGGCGGGGTACCGATGTTGTTGGTGCTGATCTCCACCGCCAGGCGGCCCTCGGTCAGCAGGTAGGCGGTGATGCCGGTGGCGATCGAGTTGAGCATGATCGTGGAGATCACCTCGGACACACCGCGGGAGACCTTGAGGTAACCGGCGATGCCCGCCCACACGCCACCGACCGCGACCGCTGTGACGATGACGACGAACTGGCTGATCACCGGTGGCAGGATCAGGTATCCGCCCACGGCGGCGGCCAACAGCGCCGCCAGCCGGTACTGACCGTCCACACCGATGTTGAACAGCTTCATCTTGAAGCCGATCGCTACGGCCACGGCGGCCAGGTAGAAGGTGACGCTGTCGTTGATGATCTGGACCATGCTGTCGGGCCTGGCCCCGTACTCGACCATCCGCTCGAAGGTCGCCAGCGGCGGGATGCCGCTGAAGTACAGCACGGCGGCGGTCACGCCGATGGCGATGGCGCCGGCGGCGAACACCGCGGCGAAGGAGAGCGCGAGCATCGCCGAGAGCCGGTGGAACAGCACGAACGCCAGCACCGATCCGATGGCGGCGCCCAACAGGGCCGCCGCCCACTCCTGCAACTGTAGGTCCAGCAGCCAGGCGGACAGCAGACCCGCCACCACGGCCAGGATCAGGGCCATGGGTACGACGAGGGTGTTGTGAAGGGCGGTGCCCTCCTCCTTGGTCCCATCGGCACCGGCCCTACGTTCGTCGGGCACCAGTGGCGCGGACCAGGCCACGAAGGCGAAGGCCACGACCACACCGATGATCAGCGCCACCCACCACAGCAGCGCCAGGTCGAGCCCCACGGTCAGACCGGTACCCAAGGCGGCCGCGATGGCGGCGGCGACGGGCCCGGACATGGTCATGTCGGGGCGGGGAAGCTTGCTCATGCGCCGCCCTCGTTCTCTTCTTCGCCGGCACCAGGGTCGGCACCGGTCCTCTCTTGTCCGTCACTCTCCAGCCCGGCGCCCGTCATGGCCGAGCCGAGCTGTTCGGGAGTGACGGTGGCCGGGTCGGCCTCGGCGACCAGCCGACCGCGCAGGATGACGTGGAGCGTGTCGGACATGCCGATCAACTCGTCCAGGTCCGCCGAGA
The DNA here is from genome assembly GCF_000341005.1 of Nocardiopsis alkaliphila YIM 80379. Lineage (GTDB taxonomy): Bacteria > Actinomycetota > Actinomycetes > Streptosporangiales > Streptosporangiaceae > Nocardiopsis > Nocardiopsis alkaliphila. The sequence goes on from NZ_ANBD01000128.1 coordinate 18,978, forward strand.
TCAGCAGTACGGCCAGGCCCTCGGCCCGGGCCTCGCGCAGCTGTTCCCAGATGGCGTTCTGGGCGCCCACGTCCACGCCTCGGGTGGGATGGGCGGCGACCAGGAAGCGTGGTTCGCCGCTCATCTCCCGGCCGATGATGAACTTCTGTTGGTTACCGCCGGAGAGCGCGTCGGCGATGACGTCGATGTTGGGAGTGCGCACGTCGTACTCGGCGACGATGCGCTCCGAGTCCTTCCTGGCACCGGTTCTGTCGATCCAGGGGCCCCGCACGCTAGGGGTCCGGGTCTGGTGGCCCAGGACGCGGTTCTCCCACAGCGGTGACTCCAGCAGCACACCGTGGCGGTGCCGGTCCTCGGGGATGTATCCGACACCGGCCTCGCGGATGCGCAGCGTGGACCAGGAGGTGATGTCCTCACCTTCCAGGCTGATTCGTCCGGCCGAGGTCCGGCGCATGCCCATGATCGCTTCGATGAGCTCCGACTGACCGTTGCCCTCGACACCGGCGATGCCGACGATCTCACCCTTGTGGATGTCGACCGAGACGTCATCGACGACGTCGCGTCCATCGGGTGAGGACACCGTGACCCCGTTCAGCGACAGGACCACGTGGTCGGTGACGGTGGACTCGCGCAACTCGGGGACGGGCAACTCGCCGCCGACCATCAGGGTCGCCAGTTCCCGCGCGGTGGTGGTGCGCGGGTCGGCGGTGGCGACGGTGGTGCCGCGCCGGATGACGGTGATCTCGTCGGCGACCGACAGGACCTCGTCGAGCTTGTGCGAGATGAAGATGACGGTGAGACCCTCGCGCTTGAGTTCGCGCAGGTTGTCGAAGAGTTCATCGACCTCCTGCGGGACCAGGACGGCGGTGGGCTCATCCAGGATGATCGTCTCGGCTCCCCGGTAGAGGACCTTGAGGATCTCCACTCGCTGTCGGTCGCCGACGCCCAGGTCCTCCATCAGGCGATCGGGGTCCACCCCGAGGCCGTACTGGGCGGACAGGGTGCGGATCCGTTCACGGGCCTTGTTGCCGATGCCGTGGCGGCGTTCGGCGCCCAGGACCACGTTCTCCAGGACGGTGAGGTTGTCGGCGAGCATGAAGTGCTGGTGCACCATGCCGATGCCGTTCTTGATCGCGTCGGAGGGCGAGTTGAAGCGCACCTCGCGGCCCTTGACCTGGATGGTGCCCTCGTCCGGCTTGTGCATGCCGTACAGGGTCTTCATCAGTGTGGACTTACCCGCCCCGTTCTCGCCGACGATGGCGTGCACGGTACCGGGAGCCACGGTGATGTCGATGTCGTGGTTGGCCACGACGCCGGGAAAACGCTTGGTGATCCCGCGCAGCTCAACGGCGACGGGTCCGGTCGACCCGCCGCCCGATGGCGTGCTGCTCATCAGACTCCTCTTGGGAATTGCGCGGCGGGGCGCGGCCTGACCTGGGATCGGCCCGGTCCGGACGCCTTCGTCGCGGTGCGGCTACCGGGCGGAGCCGAAGGGGGACGATGCGCCCCCTTCGGCTCCATTCCTCATGACCCATGGGTCAGGGCGCGGGCCCGGTGCCCGCTCCGGTGTGTGCCCCGTGCCCGTTACGGCTGGGTGGGAACCTCGATGTCACCGGCGATGATCTGCTCCTTGAGCTCATCCAGCTCGTCCTGGATGGGAGCGATCGCCTCCGTGTTGGAGGTGGTGTAGTCCACACCGCCCTCGCTGAGGTCGAAGCGCTGGATGCCGCCCTCGACGTCGCCTTCCAGAGCGTTGTTGATGAGCTCGAAGACCGAGACGTCCACCTGCTTGATGGCGGAGGTCAGCACGTACGGCTTCTGCGCTTCGTCGGCGTTCTCGTACTGGTCGCTGTCCACACCGATGAAGGTGAAGTCGTTCTCCACGGCGGACTCCAGGACACCGTTGCCGGAGGCGCCGGCGGCGTGGTAGATGACGTCGGCGCCACGGTCGTACTGGGCCTGGGCGACCTCACGGCCACGGGCCGGGTCGCTGAAACCGCTCATGTCCGGCGGCTGGCTCAGGTAGTCGATCTCGACGTTGACGTCCTCGTTCACGTGTTCGGCGCCGGCGGTGAATCCGGCCTCGAACTTGTGGATCAGCGGGGTCTCCACGCCACCGATGAATCCGACGTGGTCCTCCTCGGTGGTCAGCGCCGCTGCGGCACCGGCCAGGAAGGAGGCCTGCTCCTCGGCGTAGACCAGGCTGGTCACGTTGTCGATGCCCTCGATCTCGGAGTCCACGATCGCGAAGTGGACGTCCGGGTACTCGGGCGCGACCGCCTGGACGGCGCCGTCGTAGGCGAACCCGACGGCGATGACGACGTCGTAGCCCTCCTCGGCCATGGTGGCCAGACGGTCTTCCTTGGCGGAATCCGGCTCGCCGTCGGAGGGCTCGAAGTCCTGGGTCTGCACGCCCAGTTCCTCGGCGGCCCGCTCCAGCCCTCGGAAGGCGGCGTCGTTGAAGGAGCGGTCACCGCGGCCACCGACGTCGTAGGCCAGGCCCACGCTCAACTCGGAAGCCTCGTCCTCTCCCCCGGCACCGCCGTTGTCGCCCTCTTCGGCCGCGTTGTCGCACGCGGTCAGTGCCAGCATGCCCGCCGCGGCGACGGCGGCGAACTTGGCTGCGTTGCTGCGCTTCACTTGGGTAACTCTCCCCTTCGCCCTCTCAGCGGTGCCGCATTCCGCGCGGGACCGGCCTGAGTTCTGCTGCCGGACAATATCCCGTGGTGGAAAGTACATCCGACCAACGGCCGGAGTTGTTATGAAGGCGAGAGCCAAGTGACGCAGGGACTTACTCCAAAGTTACCAAGAGCACACTCCATCGAGGCAACCGATCGACTTTTAACTCGTTTTCACCCCCTCTTCCCAGGAAGAACAAGGGGATGCGACCGATAGCACTTCGCCCTTCACCCAAAGTGACATCACACGTTTGATCCAGCCGGTCTAGACCGGCCTGTCCCATTCGCACCGGACCTTCTTTCGCCTTGCCAGGCCACTCGAAGCCAGGAGATTCAGTCCTGCAGGAAGTCCAGCACGACCTGCTTGAAGATCCGGGAGGAGACGGCGTTGACGTGGTCTCGCCCGGGGATCTCCACGAAGGTTCCGCCACAGTCGGCCGCCAGACCCTCGGCACCCGCGGCCAGGGCGTCCTTGGCGCCCGCGACCAGCAACGTCGGAATCCCCGCGGGGTGGGGTGTGCGGGTGAAGGGACGGGCGGCCTGGCCCCGCGCGCAGGCCGCGAGCGCCTCGGGGTCGTTGCCGGGCAGCGCCGCCACGGTGTTGAAGACCTGGTCGAAGGGACCGTCCCCCTCCCCCGGGGTCGACTCGCCCACTCCGGCCAAGAGATCGGTGGGCCCGAAACCGCCCAATACCAGGCGGCGCACCCGAGCGGGGGCGGCCAGCGCCAAGGCCCAGGCCAGGCGTGCGCCCATGGAATAGCCGACGACGTCGACGCTCTCCACCCCGAGCTCATCGAGTAGTGCCACCAGGTCGCTCACGAAGTGTTCGGGCAGGTAGAGCTCGCTTTCGGTGGGCTTGTCACTGGAGCCGTGTCCACGCAGATCCGGGCCGATCACCCGCCGTCCGGCGGTCTCCAGGACACGGGGCCACCCCGCCGCGCCCCAATTCATGTCGAAGGTGCTCCCGAAACCGTGCAACAGAAGCACGGGCACGGCCCCACTCGAGGTCTGCGGAGCCAAATCCGCATAGCGCATTGTCACGTCTTTGGTGAGATTCGCAGTCATGCTTTCCGCACCTTTCACAGCTGGAGCATTTACACAAAACAAGCGGAGGCCTATTCAGATGTTTCTATGAACAGATCGCCCGGAGGGGGCGCTCTACTCGTACTCGCATCCGAACAGACCTCCGCCGAGGGTGGAATCTTCGTTAATCCGTCGGTGGCTTGAGGCGCACTCGGCGCCGTGGTGCGGCCTCCTCGGTGGGCACCTTGCCGACGATGCCCGCCTGGGGAGCGTCCTCCACCTCCACGGCGAAGGTCACCAGCGGGTCACCCACGGGGACGACCTGCTCCTCCCGCGCGTGCAGCTCCACCACACGCCCGGCCTTGGGAGAGGGGATGACCACGGCGGACTTGGTGGTCTCCACTTCGACCAGTGGATCGTTTCGGCCGATGGTGTCCCCCACCGCCACCTGCCACTCCAGGACCGTCGCCTCGACCAGCCCCTCACCGAGGTCGGGAAGGGTGAAGGTGATGTTCTCTTGGGCCATGTGGGCTAATACTCCAGGGTTCGCTGGACCGCGAGGAGCACGCGGTCGATCGTCGGCAGGTACTGGGGTTCCAAGGGGCCGGCCGGGTAGGGGACGTCGAAGCCGGTGACCCGCTGCACCGGCGCGGCCAGGTCCCGAAAGCAGCTCTCCGTGATCAAGGTGGCGACCTCTGCGCCGAGCCCGGCGGTGAGCGGGGCCTCGTGGACGACCACGGCGCGTTTGGTGCGCGAGACCGAGGCGGCCAGCCCCGCGGCATCGATGGGCTTGAGCCAACGCAGATCCAGTACCTCCAGCTCCACACCATCCTCGGCGGCCAATTCGGCGACCTGAAGGCACTTGTGCACCATGGCGCCCCAAGCGATGAGGGTGCCGTGACGGCCGGAGCGGACGATACGGCTGGCGCCGATGGGGTCGGTGGGTTCACTCAACCGCACCGGCCGCCTATCCCAGTAGCGGGCCTTGGGCTCCATGTACACGACCGGGTCGTCGGAGCGCACCGACTGCAACAGCAGGCTGTAGGCCTCGGAGGGGTCGGAGGGTGCGACCACCTTCAGTCCAGGGGTGTGCGCGAAGAGCGCTTCCAGGCTCTCCCCGTGGTGTTCGGGGGCTTGGATACCGCCGAAGGAGGGCAGGCGCAGGGTGATGGGCATGGGTGCGGCGCCACGGGTGCGGTAGTTCATGCGCGCCACCTGGTTCACGATCTGGTCGATGGCGGGGTAGGCGAATCCGTCGAACTGGAGCTCGGGGACGGGCCGCCATCCGTTCATGGCCAGACCGACCGCCATGCCCATGATGGCGGACTCGGCCAGCGGCGTGTCGAAGACGCGCTGTTCACCGAATTCCTTCTGTAGGCCGTCGGTGACGCGGAAGACCCCGCCGAGGGTTCCGACGTCCTCGCCGAAGACCAAGACCTCGGGGTCCTCGGTGAGCAGGACGCGCAAGGCCCTGTTGATCGCTTGTTGCATGGACAATTCCACCGTCTCGCCCTCGGTGGCCGGGGCGGCGCGCTCGATCAGCTCGGTCACGGCTCGACCTCTTCCTTCCAGGTGCGGTACTGCCGGGTCAGCTCTTCGGTGGTCTCCCGGAACACGTGGGTGAACAGCTCGGAACCATCGGGTTCGGGAGCGTTCGCGACACCATCGCGGATCTCCTCGGCCCGGCGTGCGGCTTCGGCGTCGACCCTGGCCAGGTACGACTCGTCGGCGTGCCCGGCCTCCAGCATGGCGGTGCGCAACAGGAGGAGGGGGTCGCGCTCACGCCACTGGTCGGCCTCGGCCTCGTTGCGGTAACGACCGGGGTCGTCGGAGGTGGAGTGGGGTTCGACGCGGTAGGTCAGTGCCTCGATGACGGTGGGGCCGCCGCCTTCTCGGGCACGCCGCACGGCCTCGGCCGTGGCCGTGTGAACAGCGCCGACGTCGTTACCGTCCACGAGTACGCCGGGCAGGCCATAGCCCTGGGCACGCGCGGCGATGGAGCCACCGGCGACCTGGTGGTGGTTGGGCACCGACAGGGCCCACTGGTTGTTCTGGCAGAAGAAGACGACCGGCGCCGTGAAGACCCCGGCGAAGTTCATGGCCTCGTGGACGTCGCCCTCGGAGCTGGCACCGTCACCGAAGTAGGCCATGGCCACCCCGTCACCGCCGCGGAGTCTTTCGCCGACCGCCCAGCCCACGGCGTGCGGGACCGGACCTCCGACCACGGCGTTGATGGCACCGAAGCGCGAGTCCATGACGTCGTAGAGACCGCCGTGCCACAGGGCGCGGTGGGTGGCCATGTAACCGACCATCTCGACACCGTAGGTCAGGGCGGCGGCCATCTCCCGGTAGGTGGGAAAGACGAAGTCACGGGTGGGGTCGAGTGCGGCGGCTCCACCGACCTGCGCGGCCTCCTGGCCTCGGACGGAGACGTAGGCGGGAAAGACGCCTTGGCGTTGCAGGGCGATGGCCTCGGTGTCCAGATCACGCGCGGTGCGCATGTCGCGGTAGAACCCGCGAGTGAGTTCGGGTGACAGGTGCTCCACGGAGATGGTGCCCTGCCCCGTCGACTCTGGGGATGGCATGGCGAGCGGCTCCCAACGTGGCCTTGGGCGCGCGGTGGCGCGCCACCGGGCTCGGGGTGGTCACGGTCTTGCCTAGATTCTCCGCACAACTGGACAGTTCCGCTAGATATGCGCGAACAGTCGAGACACAAGCGAACATATAGAGCCGCATGCTTCGTATGTGTCTAGTATCGACCACTCCAGGCCAATGAAAACGACACACAGCGCCAAACATCACGAATCACCATCAACTCGCCCTAGCACACCAAGGAAGGGACACCAAGGTGTTGCGATCCGAACACAAAGGGTGCACGGACGGCGGCGGGCGCATACCTTCGAAACCCCGCCTACAGGAGTCGTTGTATGTCCCTACAGATACGACGAACAGGCCCGAAATGGCCCTTTGAACGAGAATTTCTGATCGGAATCACCTGCTTCGGTGTAGTTACCGGTCAGTCGGGGAAACCCACGACTCATCTCGAGCGTCAACCATGAGTACAGTCGGAACTTCTCCGCCACGCTCTTGCTTGGCGGTTCGCACAAGAGGTCACCGCGCGCATCCCCCGACCCCCTACCCCCTCACACCACTGACCGCCCGGACGTGCGCACCGCATCTCGCCGACTGAGATTTCGATAGACGAGAACAACGTTCACCTGGTATTTCCTTAGCTTCCTGTCAAGGAAGACAGTGAGGAGCCGGGCACCACGACAAGAGCACATGAGGAGCACGCACATGGCCATGGGCGACCAGCGCAGGAACGGCCGGCGGCCGGACTCGACCGACCAGACCATCCTGAGCGCTCTCGCCAAGGACGCTCGAACCGGCATAACGGAGATCGCCGCGCTGGCCAACGTATCCCGCGCCACGGCCTACAACCGGATCAAGCGATTGACCGACGAAGGCGTCATCCGCGGCTACTCCGTGGTGACCGACCACTCCAAGATGGGTCTGGGCGTCACCGCGCTCGTACTCATCTCCGGCAGCCAGCCCGACTGGCGGGCCAACCGGGAGATCCTCTCCTCCTACCCGGAGATCGAGTACTGCTGGTACGTGGTCGGTTCCGCCGACATCGTCCTGCTGGTCCGCGTCGCCAACACCAACCAGCTACGCGACCTGATCCTGACCCGACTCCAGGCACTGCCCGGAGTGACGTCCACCCAGACCCTCACCGTTATCGACGAGGTCGTCCATCGTCCCGTCGTGGAGCCCTCGAACGGAGGAGAATGACCCTTTTGCGCCTCATCCCCTGACCACGTCGGCGACAGCTGCCATCAGCTCGGACAACACCCGTGAGCCCTGCGCGCGGATGGCCGCGACATCGCCCCCGGCCCCCGACACCACCTCGGCGTAGGCCTTCAGCTTGGGCTCGGTCCCCGAGGGGCGAAGCGTGACCCGGCCCCGCAGACCGCCCTCCAGCTCGAAGCGCAGAGCGTCGGTCGGTGGCAGCCCTTGGTGTCCGTCGACGAAATCCACGACCCGGGCCACCTTCAGCGGTCCGAACGCGGCGGGCGGTTCGGCGCGCAGCCGCCGCATCGCCGCGGAGATCTCCGTCAGGTCCTCCACCCGAACCGACAGTTGGTCGCTCAGGTACAGGCCATACTCCCGGGCCTGGTCATCGAGCAGGTCGAGCAGCGTGCGGCCCTGCCGTTTGGCGGTCGCGGCCAGCGCCATCGCCGTCAACGCGGCACCGATCCCATCCTTGTCGGCGACCGGTCGTCCCTCGTCACCGCCGACGCAGTAACCCAGTGCCTCCTCGTAGGAGAACACCCGACTCTGACCCGGGGCCCCCGCGCGGGCCAGCCACTTGAAGCCGGTCAGGGTCTCCTCGTAGTGCACTCCCCTGGCCCGGGCGATCTCACCGAGCAGGCTGGAGGAGACGATGGAGGTCGCCACCACCCTGCCGTCCCCACTGGTGTGGTCGAGGACGTACTGGGCGAGCAGCCCGCCCACCTCGTTGCCGGTGAGCATCCCATGTCCGGGCACCGCCAAGGCCAAACGGTCGGCGTCGGGGTCGTTGGCCACGATGAGGTCGGCGCCCTCACGCTCCCCCAGTGCCAGGGCCAGGTCCATGGCCCCGGGCTCCTCCGGATTGGGAAAGTCCACCGTGGGAAAGTCCGGGTCGGGATCGAACTGCTCGGCGACCACCGTGGGACGGGCGAACCCGGCCCGCTCCGTGGCCTCCATCAGTACCCGGCCACCCACACCGTGCATGGGCGTGTAGACCACCGACAGGTCCCGGTCGGTGCCCAGCGGCAAGGCGGTGACGGCGCTCAGGTAGCGGTCCAGGGCTTGGGGCCCCAACACGGTCCAGTCCCGTCCCAGTGGTAGATCTCCCACCGGACCGACGGCGTCGATGGCGGCGGAGATCTCGGTGTCCACCGGAGAGACGATCTGACTGCCGGCGTCGTCACCCTGGCCACCGACGTACACCTTGTAGCCGTTGTCCTGGGGTGGATTGTGGCTGGGGGGGCNGGTCACCACGATCCCCGCGTCCGCGCCCAGGTCGCGCAGGGTGTGGGCCAGTACCGGCGTGGGCAACGGCTCGGGGAGCAAGCAGACCCGGTGTCCGGCTCCGGTGAGGACGGCGGCGCTGTCGTGGGCGAAGTCCACCGAACGGTGCCGGGCGTCATAGCCGATCACCACGTGCCCACCCCCCGCTCCGAGCCAGGAGGCGATACCCGCCGCCGCTCGCATGACCACGACACGGTTCATTCGGTTGGGCCCGGCCCCCAACGCGCCGCGCAGGCCGGCGGTGCCGAACTCCAACTTCGTGGAGAACCTGTCGCGCAGGTCGGCGATGGCGGCCTCATCGCCCTCCTGTGCCCGAGTGATCAGGGCGGACAGTTCGTCCCGAGTGAGGGGGTCCGGGTCCTGGGCGTGCCAGTCCCGGGCCATCGCGAGGAGTTCGGTGTCGGTCATCGATCTACCTTTCGTTCAGGGCCGAGCCCGAGTTCAGAACTTCGCGACGATGTCGGCGAGCAGGCGACCGACGGTCTGGGCGGAGTCGCGGCCGGCGGCCAAGACCTCCTCATGGTCGAGGCCGGCGTCCTGCAGACCGGCGGCGATGTTGGTGACCAAGGACATGCCCAGCACACGAGCGCCCGCCTCACGTGCGGCGATGGCCTCCAAGACCGTGGACATGCCGACCAGGTCGGCGCCCACGGCACGGAGCATTCGGATCTCGGCCGGGGTCTCGTACTGCGGGCCGGGCATGGCCGCGTAGACACCCTCGGCCAGGTCGGGGGCGACTTCGCGGGCGATGCTCCGCAGCTCGGGGCTGTAGGTCTGGGACAGGTCCACGAAGGTGGCACCGGTCAACGGCGACTTCGCGGTCATGTTGATGTGGTCGGCGATGAGCACCGGGGAACCGACGGAATAGTCCGCGTTGATGCCGCCCGCGGCGTTGGTGAGCACGACGATCTCGGCACCGGCGGCCACGGCCGTGCGAACGCCGTGCACGACGGGGTCGGTACCGTGTCCCTCGTACAGGTGGGTGCGACCCACGAACGTGAGGATGTTACGGTCACCGGCGGCGATGGAGCGGATGGTACCGCTGTGGCCGGCCACGGCCGGGGCCAAGAAGCCGGTCAATTCGGCCGAGGGCAGTTCGTTCTCGACCTCGCCCAGCAGGTCGGCGGCGGGGGCCCAGCCCGAGCCCAGGACCAGGGCCACGTCGTAGCGGTCCACGCCGGTGCGTTCGCGTAGTTCGGCTGCGGCCTGCGTCGCGTTCTCCTGGGGTGTGCGGGTCACTGCGGTTCTCCGTTCGTCGGTGCCGCGTGCGCGGCGCGAAATGGGTTCGTGGTGGCCAAGGGGTGCACCATCACGTCTTGAGGGCCCGCGCTCCCGGGAATGGTGGTTCCGGTGAAGGCGAAGCCGGCGGTCCGGTGGACGCGCCGGGCGGGCAGGTCGCCCTGATCGACGCACGACACGATCCGGTCGACGTGCGGTGCGACCTCGGCGACCGGTCGGTCCAGCAAAGGCGAGGAACACCAGGCGTGGCCGATCCCTCGGCCCCGCCATCGTGGTGTGACGTGGTAGACGCGCGGTAGGACGACACGTTCCGGTCCAGGACGCCGAATCCGGCACAGGCCGGGACCCTCGCCAACGGTGATGCTCAACGCGGCTCCGGGAGTCGAGGAACCGGGTGCGAACCGGTGTTCAGCGGGCGGGAGAACACACTCTGCCACCCACGCTCACCGGCGTCATGGCGACGGCCGGTGGGGGTGAACCCGGCCGCACGGTAGGTGCGCTCCCCCTGGTCGTTGCCGTCGTCGAGGCACAGGATGAGGTGCTGGGCCTGGGGCGCGACCTGGGCGACGAGCAGGTCGATCAGTGGGGCGCTGCACGAAGCACGGCCGATGCCGCGTCCCTGGTGTTCGGGGGTGACGTAGAAGGCGCGCAGCAGGACGGCGGTCTCCGGAGCGTCGACCAGCTCACGCAGATGGCCCACCCGGTCGATGATGCCGAACCCGGCGCAGGCGTCCAAGGCGCGAGCACGGTCGGTCAGGTCACCTTCGTTGAGCACGATGGCGTAGGGGAAACGGTCGGGGTCGGCGTCGGCGCGCGGCAGGGTGTGCACCGCCTCGTCGACGAAGCGTCGCTGGTCGGGGACGACTCGGTGACAAGAGACGACCTCGCGCAGCAGTTCTACCTGGGGGGTGTTGCGGTCCAGTCGGACCAGGCGCAGTCCGGGCACGCTCCGATGTTCGAGCGCGGGGGTCTCAGCCTGTTCGGGGGTGTTCGCCGGCACCTTCATCCTCCAGTCGACTGTGGGATGCAGCCCGCCCCGGGCTCGGGCGGGCCGGATCGTCAGTCTTACATCCCCACCGGATGCCAAACCGTCTTGGTCTCCAGGAAGGGTGTCATCCGGGAGGTACCAGGGTCGGTGTCGAGCCAGGCCTCCTCGCCGCCCTCGGCCTCGGGGCCGGGACGCGACACCCGGGTGAGGGTGGTGGCCGCGCTCTCCTCGAATTCGACGGCCAGGTCGCCGGCCCCGGTCAGGTCCAGGGCGTTGACGTCGGCGTGCGCGGCCAGGTGCGGACCGAGTTCACCCACCTTGCCGGTGAGGACGTTGACCACACCGCCGGGCACGTCGGAGGTGGCGAGCACCTCGGACAGATCGATGGCGGGCAAGGGTACGGACTCGGAGGCGACCACCACGGCGACGTTGCCGGTGGCGATGACCGGGGCCAGCACCGAGGTCAGGCCGAGCAGCGGCGCGTGCCGGGGGGCCAGCACCACGACCACACCGGTGGGCTCGGGCGCCGAGTGGTTGTAGTACGGCCCGGCCACGGGGTTGGCTCCCCCGATGACCTGGGCGAACTTGTCGGTCCATCCCGCGTAGTAGACCCAGCGGTCCACGGCCGCGGACACGATCCGGCCGGCCTCGGCACGGTCCGTCCCCTGGGCGGCGACCAACTGGTCGACGAATTGGGCGCGGCGTCCCTCCATGACCTCGGCGATCCGGTAGAGGATCTGGCCTCGGTTGTAGGCGGTGCGTCCGGACCAGCCACCGAAGGCCTTGCGGGCCATGGCGACGGCGTCACGGGCGTCCTTGCGAGAGGCCAGCGAGGCGTTGGCCAGGTGGGTGCCGTCCGCTGCGGTCACGGGGTAGCTCCTGCCGGACTCCGAGCGGGGGAAGGCCCCGCCCATGTAGAGCTTGTAGGTCTTGAGAACGCGCAGTCGGTCCGGGGCCGTACCCGCCTTGGTCTTGGCACCCTTCTCGGACGTACCCTTGCTCTTCTTGTTCTCGCGCCGCTCAGCCAAGGTAGGCCTCCAAACCGTGTCGCCCGCCCTCGCGGCCGTATCCCGACTCCTTGTAGCCGCCGAAGGGGCTGGTCGGGTCGAACTTGTTGAACGTGTTGGACCAGACCACGCCGGCCCGTAGGCGCTCGGCGGTCCAGAGCATCCGTGAGCCCTTCTCGGTCCACACCCCGGCGGACAGTCCGTAAGGGGTGTTGTTGGCCTTGGCCACGGCCTCCTCGGGCGTGCGGAAGGTCAGCACCGACAGCACGGGACCGAAGATCTCCTCGCGAGCCACCCGGTGGGCCTGACTGACTCCGGTCAGGACGGTGGGCGCGAACCAGTAGCCGGTCTCGGGCAACTCGCACGCCGCGGACCAGCGTTCCACGCCCTCCTCGTCCGCGGTGGCGGTGAGTTCACGCACGCGTTCCAGTTGGGCGGCGGAGTTGATCGCACCGATGTCGGTGTTCTTGTCCAGCGGGTCGCCCAGACGCAGCTTCTCGATACGTGCCTTGAGCCGGGGCAGGAACTCTTCGGCGATGGATTCCTGGAGTAGCAGGCGTGAACCCGCGCAGCACACGTGGCCCTGGTTGAAGAAGATGCCGGAGACCACGCCTTCCACGGCCTGGTCGAGGGCGGCGTCGTCGTAGACGATGTTGGCGCCCTTGCCGCCCAGTTCCAGGGTGAGGCGTTTGTCGGTGCCGGCCACGGCGCGGGCGATCCGTCGGCCCACCTCGGTGGAGCCGGTGAAGGCCACCTTGTCGGCGCCCGAGTGCTCGACCAGGGCCCGCCCGGTCTCCCCCGCCCCGGTGAGGATGTTGACCACGCCCGGGGGCAGGTCCGCCTCCTGGCAGATCTCGGCGAAGACCAGGGCGGTCAGCGGGGTGGTCTCGGCGGGTTTGAGGACCACGGTGTTGCCGGTGGCCAGGGCCGGAGCGACCTTCCACGCCAGCATCAGCAGCGGGAAGTTCCACGGGATGACCTGAGCGGCCACGCCCAGCGGTCGCGGGTTCGGACCGAATCCGGCGTGGGCGAGTTTGTCCGCCCAGCCCGCGTAGTAGAAGAAGTGCGCGGCGACCAGCGGCACGTCGACGTCGCGCGTCTCCTTGATGGGTTTGCCGTTGTCCAGGGTCTCCAGGACGGCGAGCTCGCGTGAGCGTTCCTGGATGATCCGGGCGAGGCGGAACAGGTACTTGCCGCGTTCGGCGCCGCTCATGCGGCCCCACACGGTCTCCTGGGCACGGCGGGCGGCGGCGATGGCACGATCGACGTCGGCCTCGCCGGCCACGGCCACCCGGGCGAGTTCCTGCTCGTCGGCGGGGTTGAGGCTGGTGAGGTACTCCCCGCTTCGGGCCGGGGTGAACTCGCCGTCGACGAACAGGTCGTAGGTCTGGCGCAGGCTGATGACGGAGCGGGACTCCGGTGCGGGTGCGTAGTCGAAGGTCACGGCTAGTCCTGCGTGTAGTAGTCGGGGCCCGGGTAGGTACCGGTGGTCAACCTGGTGCGTTGCATGAGCAGGTCGTTGAGCAGGCTGGAAGCACCGATCCGGAACAGATCCGGGGTGAGCCACTCCGGCCCGGCGGTTTCGTTGACCAGGACCAGGTTGCGGATGGCGTCCTTGGTGGTGCGGATGCCGCCCGCGGGTTTGACGCCGATGCGGCGGCCGGTGGTGGCGTGGTGGTCTCGCACCGCCTCCAGCATGATGAGCGTGACCGGCAGCGTGGCCGCCGGGGACACCTTGCCGGTGGAGGTCTTGATGAAGTCGCCCCCGGCCCGCATCGCCAGATACGAGGCGCGGCGCACGTTGTCGTAGGTGACCAGCTCGCCGGTCTCCAGGATGACCTTCAGGTGGGCGTCACCGCAGGCCTCCTTGACCGCGACGATCTCCTCGTACACCTTCAGGTAGTCACCGGACAGGAACGCGCCACGGTCGATGACCATGTCGATCTCGCTCGCACCGTCGGCCACGGCCCGTCTGGTGTCGGCGAGCTTGACCTCCATGGGAGCGCGGCCGGCGGGAAAGGCCGTGGCCACCGAGGCCACGCCGATGCCGGTACCGCGCAGCGCCTCCACGGCGACGGCGACCATGTCCGGGTAGACGCACACGGCACCGACCTTGGGTACGGTGCGATCCATCGGATCGGGCAGGGCGGCCTTGGCGCACAGGGACCGGACCTTGCCGGGGGTATCGGCGCCTTCGAGGGTGGTCAGGTCCACCATGGAGATCGCCAGGTCGATGGCGGCCGCCTTGGCGGTGGTCTTGATGGATCGGGTGGACAGGTCCTGGGCCCGGGCTCGGGCGCCGACCTCGTCGACACCGGGCAGGCCGTGCAGGTAGGCCCGGAGTGCGTGGTTCGTGGTCGCCTCGGGCGCGGTCGCGGTGTGTGGCACGGGCACCTACAGCTTCGTCGGTTCGCGGTGGCCGCCGGCCGCCGACCGGCGGAGAAC
>NZ_ANBD01000129.1 GCF_000341005.1 Nocardiopsis alkaliphila YIM 80379
GTGGGTGTGTCCCGGCCCGGGCCCGTCAGGCAGTCACCATAACCCCGGGCCGCATCGGTGGCGTTTCCTCTCGCATTCGAGCCGACAAGGTTGGAGGAGAATCCAAGGCTGAATACGATCAGAATTTGTGTGTTCCTATGAACAGGACACCGAATCGCCTGAAAAGTACGGTTTCACCATGACTCTTTAGGGCGTTCCTGTGGGTTGCGGTCTAGACCGGAGCATTCCCGTGGAGCCTCCCATCACCGAGCTCGTGGGGCACCTCGCGACTATCCTGGTGCCATGGCGGAGTTTCGAATCAGCAGCGATGACGACCAGGTCGACCTGCGCAGATTGGCGACCGCCCTGGCCGAGTCCCAGGGGTGGGCCCGCGAGGACGTGAGCCTTTGGGACAATCGGCGGGGCGAGGTGATCGTGACCGTCGACGACGCCCTCCTGCACAAGTCCGAGGCCGACCCGGAGCACCGGCCCCGACACACCCGGCACGCGGTGCACGATGCCTGCGAACGGTTGCGCCGGGAGGACGACTCCCTGCGCGGGGTGAGCTTCGCCTTCCTCAAGGACGAGGCCGCCCGTTTCTTCTCGGCCGGATGGACCCTGGCCGACCTTCGGCACGCCCTGGCCGAGCGGCCCGACGGGGCGCCCTGGAAACAAGGTGACCAGTACCGGGGCGACCGGTGGTTGGCGCACCGGTTGGGCGCCTGGAAGACGCCCGACGGCGACATCCGCCCCTCCCTTTCCCAAGAGGCCGCACAGTTGCGGGTGATCAGCCGGGCGGGACTGCCCATGGACATCGGGTTGCCCGAGGACGTGGAGCTGTCTCAGCGGCCGGTGGCCCGTCCGGAGGTGGCGCGTTCGGCCGCGGACGACGCCCGCAGGCTCATTCGACAGAACACCCGGACCACCACCGACTCGCTCGCGCACCGGGACCGCACCTCGGCGCACATCCGCCGCCCGCCAGAGGGCGATCGCTGACCCCCACGCGCACGTCGCCACACACGTGTGGTCACGGGAGTGGACTTGCGAACGGCGTGAGCATCGTCGTCAGGAAGCACGCCCTCGGGACTCCCGGGCCTCGTCCATCACCGAGACCGCCCCCTCGGCGACCTTCCCCAGACCGAGTTCGAGTGGGCCGCGCCCCATCGCGTAGCGCCACAGGCAGGCGAACACGAACGATCCGAGCACGAACCACTCCAGGTAGAAGGGCCCGCCCGCGGCGTTTTCCGGACTGAGCGCCACGATGACCGCCAGGACCAGGATGTGACCGGTGTAGACGGTCAGTGGCATCCGTCCCACCGAGGTGAGCGGGTACATCAGGCGGGGCGACCGTTCGGCGAGCAACATACACACCACCAACACCAGCAACGCCTGACCGACCGCCTCGAAGATCTCGAAGGTGGTCCCGGTGTGCGGAGTGCCCACGACCAACCACCACCAACTGTCGGTGGGCACCTGCCCACTGATGCCGTGCATCGCGTCGATGGTGTTCCAGCGCAAATCCTCGGCCGTCGCGGAATCCACCGAACTCAACGGGGCACCGTTGAGGAAGGTGCTGTTGGCCTCGGTCAGTCGATCCAGTCCGCCCATCGGGTGGAGGAGGAACCAGGAGCCCAGGTAACCGATCGCGGTGAGGATCGCCCCGCCCACCATCATGCGCCACCGCACCGCGGCGGAGGTCAGGTCGGTACGGCCCACCGCCATACCGGCGAACACGAAGGCCATGAAGGTGATGGCCGGGTAGTAGCCGGTGAGGAAGAACTCCGAGAAGGACGTGAGGGAGCCGGTACGCGGCCGTACCGGGAACAGGTCCTGACGCAATAGGAAGGAGGCCACGGGACCGAGGAGGGCCAAGGCGCCCGCAACGCTCCACAGTAGGGCGGCGCGGACCCGGATCAGGGGCAACGCCAAGAGGAAGAAACCGGCGTAGTAGGTGAGGATGATGGCGACCGGTACCGCCAAGAGGTCCAGGAACACGCCGAGCACACCGATGACCAGCGATCGGGCCACGATCTTGACCACCGCGCGGCGCCGAGGCTCGCCCCGGACCGGGGTCGTGCCCCCGGTCATCAGGGCCAGCGACACCCCGGCCAAGAAGGCGAAGAGCGCCGAGGAGTTGCCGCGTACCAGCCCGTGCAGATCCCAGCTTTGTTCTTCGGGCAACAACCCGTAGGAGACCACCCCGAGGTGGACCGCGAACATCCCGAAGACCGCGAGGGCTCGGGCCGCGTCGATGCCGTCGACGCGGGCCCTGGCGGGGGGCCGATCGTCGGAGGCCGTACCGGTGTCGTCTGACTGGTTCTGTGCCACGTCCGTCAGGTTATGCGGGTTCGAGTGCGGCCCTCCACCACTTCGTCGCTTCTCGGACGGCCCTCTCGGCCACCGGGCCCGGGCCAGAACGCGGCTCCGAGCCCGGCGATCAGGACGGATCAGCTCCGGGCCGCCAAGTCGCTGAAGTGATCCAACGCCTCGGGGTTGGCCAGCGAGTCGCGGCTGGCCACCTTCTCGGGACGCTCGCCCATGAGGATGCGCTTGACCGGCACCTCCAACACCTTGCCGGACAGAGTGCGGGGCACCGCCGCGATGGCGCGCACCCTATCGGGAACGTGCCGGGGCGAGCAGTCGGTACGGATGCGGCGAGCGATCTCCTTGGGAAGGTCGCCCTCCAGATCGGCGCCCTCGCGCAGCACCACGAACAGTTCGATCCGTGAGGATCCGTCACCCTGGGGAACGTCCACGACCAGGGCGTCCAGGACCTCCTCCAAGGCCAGCACGGCCCGGTAGATCTCGCTGGTGCCCATGCGCACGCCACCACGGTTGATGGTGGAGTCCGATCGACCGTAGATGATCGCGGTACCGCGGTCGGTGATCTCGATCCAGTCACCGTGCCGCCAGATGCCCGGATAGACGGAGAAGTAGCTCTCGCGCAGGCGTTCGCCATCGGTGTCACCCCACAGGAACACCGGCATGGACGGGGCCGGCTCGGTGACGACGAGTTCGCCCACCTCACCGATCAATTCCCTACCCTGGGGATCCCAGGAGGCCACCGCCATGCCCAGGCCCCGGGACTGGATCTCACCTTCGTATACCGGCAGGGTGGGGGTGCCGCCCACCAGGCAGCTACAGACGTCGGTGCCGCCACTGGTGGAGAACAGCCATAGATCGGAACCGAACTCCTCGTACACCCAGACGAAGGCCTCGGGGCTGAGCGGGGAGCCGGTGGAGCCGATGGCCTTGAGCGCGGACAGGTCACGGCCCTGGCGTGGGTGCAATCCCTCCTTCATGGAGGAGGACAGGAAGCCGGCACTGGTCCCGAAGACGGTGACCCCGGCCTCGGCCGCCAGGTCCCACAGGGCCTCCATGTTCGGCGCGGCGGGGCTACCGTCGTACAGGACGATGGAGGCCTCCGTCAGTAGCACGCTGACCAGGAAGTTCCACATCATCCAGCCCGTAGTGGTGAACCAGAAGACCCGATCGTGCGCCTGGGCGTCCAGGTGCAGGTTCAGGTTCTTGAGTTGTTCCAGCAGGATGCCGCCGTGCCCCTGGACGATCGCCTTGGGTAGGCCGGTGGTACCCGAGGAGTAGAGCACCCACAGGGGGTGGTCGAAGGGGACGGGGGTGAAGGTCAGTTCGGCACTCGCCCCGGAGGCCACCAGGTCGGCCCAGGGCAGGGTGCCCTCCAGCTCGGCACCAAGGGTGAGATGGTCGAGGAGGACCGTGTGCTCCACCGTCGGCAGGGCGGCCCGCAACTCCTCCACCACGGGACGGCGGTCGAAGTCCTTGCCTCCGTAGCGATAGCCGTCCACGGCCAGCAGTACCTTGGGTTCGATCTGGGCGAACCGGTCGATGACGCTGCGCACACCGAAATCGGGTGAGCAGGAGGACCAGATGGCGCCGAGGGAGGCCACCGCGTAGAACGCGGCGGCGGTCTCGGGCAGGTTCGGTAGGTAGGCGGCGACCCGATCACCCTCGCCCACGCCCAGTTCACGCAGGCCCGCGGCGATGGCGGCGGTGCGTTCGCGTAGTTCTCCCCAGGTCCACTCACCGAGTCCTCGTAGTTCGGTGGCGTGACGGATGGCGATGGCCTCGTCATCGCGGCCCTCGAAGATGTGTCGGGCGTAGTTGAGGGTGGCACCGGGGAACCACTCGGTTCCGGGCATGGTCCGTTCGCCCAGGACCTTCTCATAGGGGGTGTCCGCCCGGACTCCGTAGAACTCCCAGATGGAGGCCCAGAACCCGTCGACGTCGGTGACCGACCAGCGCCATAGGGCTTCGTAGTCGAAGTCCTGGCTCGCGGTGCCCGTGCCGCCACCGAAGGCGTCGACACCCTTTTCCCGTGCGGCCCATCGTGCGAACGCGACGACGTTGGCGTCTGCGATCCGCTCCGCGTCGGGCTCCCAGAGCACACGGGGCACGCTGCTCTCCGTCATTGGCCCGCCTTCCCAATCGCGTGACTGTGTGTTGATCTGAGACCCATCTAACAACACACCACATCCGTGCTCGCAGGCCGGCCCTCTCTGGCGCGGCCCCTACGACCTTCCCCGTGTTCGCAGGTCAACAAGGCGCTGAAGGCAGGAGGAACCCCACTTTCGAAGGACTCCGAAGAAGTGGGGTCTCCACGTTGCCCCGGACCGACCGGCGTGGTAAAGGCCCTCCGGTTCGACCGGTGATCACGGAGCGTCAGTTCAGGGAGAGGGCCGCGGTGACCGCCTCGGCCGGGGTGTCCACGACCAAGGCGCCGGTGGCCTCCAGGCGTTCACGGGACATCAGGCCACTGGCGACCAGGATCGGCCGAACCCTGGCCTCTCGGGCGGCGCGCGCGTCGTCGTCGATGTCCCCGATGAGGACGACACCGGACGGGTCCAGGGCCTGGTTCCGCAGGTGGTGGACCAGGTGTTCGGCCTTGGAATCCTGTCGGGTATCGAACCTGCGCCCATCGATCCGGGTGAAGTGAGAGGTCAGTCCACGTTCGTCGATGAGCGGTACCAGGTGGTCGTGTCCGGCCATGGACAGCAGCGACTGGGTACGGCCCTGGTCGCTCCAGTCGTGCAGGACGTCGGGAACGCCCGGCGCCAGCCCACAGGTGGATAGGAGTTCTACGTAACTGGTGTGGTACAGCTCCTCGGCCAACGCCCAGTCCTCCTCGGTGAGGGGGCGCCCCAGAAGTTCCTCGTAGCACGGGATGAGCGGGCGGCGAAAGATCGAACGCCAGTAATCCAACTCGACGGGGGCACGGCCGAAGCTCGCGCAGACGGCGTTGACCGCGGCGAGGTTGGCGTGGTTGTCGTCCAGGAGGGTCCCGTTCCAGTCCCAGACGATGTGGTGGGGTTCGTGGTTCTCGAAAGTCATCTCAGCCATCGGATGCACTTTACGACCAGGTGACCGTTTTCGGTATGCGGTTTCGGCCACCCTCAGGAGAGGTCACGCGGCTCACCGGAGCCTTCTGGGGCCCTGCCCCTGAGAATCCGGCGGTCCTCCCGCTGTTCGGCCCGCAGACGACGACGCCGTCGCACCACCCATGCCCCGGCCAACAGCATGAGCGGGAACACGATGAGGATGAGCAGCGGCAACAGGATCGCCGACAGGGAGGTGAGGAAGCTGACCACGTCCTCGGCGAAGGAGGCCACCGGGGCGGCCAGACCGAGACTCATCGCGTTCAGCACCGGCCGGGCCAGGGCCTTGACCAGGTGGAAGACCAAGGCGATGAGTGCACCGGCGATCACCGGGCCCCAAGCCGGCCCTCCGGCGTCGGCCACGACCCCGGAGGCCTGCCCGGTGATCTCGCTCCACTGCACCGTGGAGGCTCCCGCGCCGAAGGTGATCCCGCCAGAGGTGGGCCGGACGAGCGTCTGCACGAGGTCGTTGACGCTGTCCAGAGCGGGAAACTTGTCCGCGGCGAACTCCACGACCATGAGCACCGCGAGAATGCTCAGGGTGATGGGGTGCTCCAGCCAGGTCCAAGCGGCCCCGAGCGGAATCAGCTCGGTGTAGCGGGCGATCGACCCCACCAGGAGAAGGGGGATGTAGGCGTTGAGCCCGGCCGCCGAGGACAGGCCCAGGCCGGTGAGGGTGGCGAACACGAGGATTCCTTCGCACGAGGCCGACAACGGGAGGGGACCGGTCCGACCATGCGTACCGGCCCTGTGTGTATGGATGCCCGCCGTAGGCGCCCGGTTCGGGT
The DNA here is from genome assembly GCF_000341005.1 of Nocardiopsis alkaliphila YIM 80379. Taxonomy (GTDB): domain Bacteria; phylum Actinomycetota; class Actinomycetes; order Streptosporangiales; family Streptosporangiaceae; genus Nocardiopsis; species Nocardiopsis alkaliphila. The sequence goes on from NZ_ANBD01000129.1 coordinate 6,179, forward strand.
CCGACGCTATTGTCGGTAGTTCTCGACCTCGGCGACCGGCCGAACCTCCGCCTCGTCCGGGTCCTGCCCGAACTCGTGGCGCGCCCTACGTTGGCGCAACAGGTCCCAGCACTGGTCGAGCGACTGCTCGACCTCCTTCATCCGGCCTCGCTCGGCCGGGTCCAGGCCACCCGGGGTGGAACGGAGCGCGTGCTCCTCGTCCATCAGACCGCGGATGACCTCCATGATGTCCTGCTCGGTGCTGTCACTCATAGCGCCATGGTCGGCACTCTCGTGGAACCGGGACAAGGAGGTCGATCCGACGATTGCCGGTTACGGACCGAAAGTTTACGCAGAGCCCGAGCACCGCCGCCCCGCGCCGGGGCGGGACCGACCCGGGAGGGAGGGCTCCCCTACGAGGCCCGACCGGCCCTGTGCGTCTGGGAAACTCCTACTACGACACGATTCGCGGTGGATCGTTCGCACCACGACGGCCATCCCGGACGGAATAGAGCACGACGCACCGTCCTTGGATACCTTGAGGGGGTATTGTTATGGCGGCTGAGCAGGAACGGCATGGAAACGGTGGCATGGCGGCGACCCACGGTTACAGCGACGACAAGCAGAGCCACATCAACCGACTTCGCCGTATCGAGGGGCAGATCCGCGGCCTCCAGCGCATGGTCGAGGACGACCAGTACTGCATCGACATCCTCACCCAGACCTCGGCGGTCAACAAGGCGCTGCGTTCCTTCGCGCTGTCCATGCTCGACGAGCACCTCAAGCACTGCGTCGCCCACGCCGTGGCCAACGGCGGCGAAGAGGCCGAACTCAAGGTCCAGGAGGCCTCCGAGGCGATCGCCCGACTGGTCCGTTCCTGAGCAAGGGCCCACCCGACCGAACCCGGCCCCCTGATGTCGACGCTCCAGGGTTAGCGTTTTCGCATGTCCCCCACACAGAACGGTCTCTCCCACACCATCGAACACCGCTTGGCGGCCCCCGTCATGGCGTGCGCGGCCCTGTCCGTACCGGCGGTCTTCCTCGAACTATGGGGCGAGGGCACCTGGGCCTGGGTCGGCAACCGGGTCAACTGGCTGGCCGGTCTGGTGCTGTGGGCGGAATGGATCCTGCTCATCGTCCTGGCCGAGAACAAACTCGGTTGGCTACGCGCTCATCGGTGGAGCACCTTCGTCGCCGCCATCACCCTGCCCGCGGTCGTCTTCGCCCTCGGCCCCGCCCAGGTCCTGCGTCTGGTTCGAGTCGCCGGGACCCTGCGCCTGGTCCGGGTGAGCCGGATCATCGAGGCGGGCGGGGTGCTGCGCCGCCGGATGGGTCTTCGGGGCGTTTGGGGGAAGGTGGCGCTGGGCGTCACGCTCGCCCTGTCCAGCGTGTTCGCCGTGACGCTCCTGACCGATCCCGAGTCGGCCACCCGCCGTTACCTGGCCGACCTACCCGACATGTTCGACCTGCGGCAGGGCCTGCCGGCCCTGCTCCTGATCGCGATGGCCACCGTCCTCATCCTCTACCCGCGCCGACGCCGCACCGGCCTGCCCCAGGACACCGAACACGACGATGGCCCCGAAACCGAGAACGATTCCGGGGCCGATCGACGAGCTCAGTCGCCGTAGCGTTCCCGCTGGTTCTCCAGCAGACGCGCGCCCTCCTTGCGGGAGGCCTCGGCGTCCAAGTAGTCGACCTTCTCGTTGGCCACGAACGAGGAAGGCCGCCCGTTGTCGGCGAACCCCATCCGGGAGATCTCCCCTCCGGTGACCGCGCGGATTCCCCAGTTGGCGAGGATCCTGGCCCGAGCCGTCGGGGAGGGCACCGACACCATGTGGTAGCCGCGAGTGGCCGCCAGTGCCGGGAGCCCGCTCAAGTCGAACTGGAAGATCCTGGCCAGCGCGTCCTTGCCGCTCAGGTCCACCACCAGGCCCATGTCCTTGTGCTTGAAGTCGTGCAGAGGACGGCCCAGTATCGAGTTGACCACGTTCTGAGCGACGGTGGCCGCCTGCCGGCTGGCGAACTGTGCCGTGGGCGGACAATATTCGCCCTCGTCACTCGACAGGTCGGGCACCGCGGCGGCGTCGCCGATCGCGAACACGTCCGGCAGGCCCGGTACGGACAGGTCGGCGTTGACCTCGAGCCGGCCGCGCATGGTCGGCTTGTCCAAGGTTTCCATGAGCGGACTCGGCGACACACCCGCCGTCCAGATCAGGGTGCGGCAGGGCAGGGCACGACCATCGGTCAAAACCACCTTGTCGGCGGTCACCTCCCGCACGGTCACCTTGAGCTTGACCTCGATGCCCAGGTTGCGCAGTAGGTCGAGGGCCTTGCGGCCGAGACGATCACCGAGTTCGGGCAGGACCTTGGGTGCGATGTCGACCAGGTGCCAACGAATGACCGAGCGCAACTCCGGATAGCGAAGGGCGGCCTCCTCGCACAGGCGCATCAGGGAGGCCGCGGTCTCCACGCCCGTGTAGCCGCCCCCGACCACGACGAAGCGACAACGTTCCTCCCGCTCCACCGGGTCCCTGGAATCGTTGGCCAACTCCAGTTGCGAGAGCACGTGGTCGCGCAGCAGGACCGCCTCGGCCAGGGTCTTGGCGCCGTAGGCGTGTTCGGTCAGGCCCGGGATGTCGAACTCCCGGGTGAGCCCACCGGGAGCCAGTACGAGCCTGTCGTAGGGGGTGGGCGCGAGTTCCCCGGTGGGTCTGCGCACCACCACCGTTCGTTTTTGGGTATCGACGCCCACCACGTGCCCGGGAACGAACCGGGTCTTCTTGGTGAGACGGTGCACCGACATGGCCACCGACTGGGGCGTGAGCATTCCGGAGGCCACCTGAGGCAGCAAAGGGCTGTAGAGCATGTAGTCGTTCGGCGCGACCAAAGCGATGTCAGCCGCACCATTAGGAATACGGCGTTCCAGGTGGCGCACGGTGTGGAGTCCACCGAAACCCGCGCCTACCACCACGATGCGAGGCCGAGACATGTATTCACCGCTCCTTCTGCGGGTCGGGGGCGGGATGTCCTTCACGTCTGGGGGGCCTTTGAACGCGGACCTACCCACTTCACCGCGCCGAATGTACGGGGAAGGGCTTCGATTCTTCGAGTTCCCACACGGACCTCCCCGAGATCTTTGTCCTGCGTTGGCACTCATGGGTGAAGGCATACGGGGACTTCAGGAACGCAGGACCCGCCCTTGACCGACCACCCCCGACACTTGGTAACCGTGCGCATTCAGTCGCACACTTAAAGTATTCACCCGATCCATGGAAAGGGGCAGGGAACGCGTATGCGTTCGTTCACGAGGATCACCGCCGCCACCGTGCTGGCCACGGGAATGACCGTGTCCGGAGCGGGTGCGGTCTTGGCCGAGCCGTCGCCGGACGAGGCCACCGAGCCCACCGTCCAGAGCACGGAGTCGGCCGACCAGAGCACCGACCCCCTCGAGGAGTCCACCGAACCGGCCGATGAGACCACCGAGGTCGTGGAGGAGCCGACCTCCGAGGACCTACTGGAGGACCAGCGGGTTCAGGAGCTGCTCACCGATGAGAGGGCCGTCGATCTGCTCAGCGACCCCGAGGCGCTGAGCGCGATCGAGGCACTGCTGAAATTGGGGGATCCGCTCGGTGCCCTGGAGGAGCTCGGCCTCACGGGGTCCGAGGAGAGCCAGACCCCCGCGGCCACGACCGAGTCGGCCGACGAGGCCGTCGCCCAAGCTCCGGCCGAGGACGCCACCCGCCCGGTGGACGAGGCAGCCGGCGACCTGGAGCGGTAGAATCTCGACACGAAGGGGGCGGGTGGCCGCGCCACCCGCCCCCTTCCCATGCGCTCCGAACATCAATGTACTTCGACGTTTCCGCCCCTGGCCACGCTCTCCCACGAGATGCTGTCGACACACGATCACGCCGAGTCTTCACAGGGCCGCCCATGGGGAAGAAACATGACATCAAGCGCACCATGAACCAGAAAGAGCTGAAACGCCTACTGGAAGAACATGGCTGGCGCGAAACCATCGGCGGCAAGCACCAAGTCAAAATGGAGAAGGAGGGGGAGCGCCCTATCACCCTCCCTATGCATAAGGGGAAGCCCTACGCGGTCGGTCTCACCGGTGCGATACTCAAACAGGCCGGCATCAAGAACGTGAAGGAGCAGGGGCATGAGTGACAAGGAGTCCATCACCTACACCGTTCATGTCCACAAGGAGGAGGGCTCCTACTGGGCCGGGATCGTGGAACTCCCAGGGGCGTTCGCGACCGGCGACACCCTTGACGAACTCTGGGAGTCTGTCCGCGAGGCCGTGAGCGTTTACCTTTCCGCCCCAGGATCAACCGTCCGCGTCCAGTTCGAGCACGGATCCGAATCCGTGGTCGAACAGCGTTTCCTCGTCTGCTCGTGACGCCGGAGGGGGCGGATGGCCGCGCCACCCGCCCCCTTCCCATGCGCTCCGATGGGCCCTCTCACCCCGACGCGGGGGTCTGGGCGAGCAGGGCTGCGGTGCCCATCCGCAGGAGGAGGTCGGCCATGGCGTCCCGGGAGAGTTCCCCCCTGCTGTGCGGAGTGGAGTTGAGCAACCCGAACGTGGCGTGCACCGACGCGCGCAGGGTGGACCTTCCGGCACCGGGTCTCAGCTCGGCCAGGACGTTGACCCACTCCTCGACGTAACCGCGCTGGAGACGACGAACCGTACGCCGGTCCCGGTCGATGAGGTTGCCCAGTTCGCGATCGTGCACGGTGATGAGATCGGGTTCGTCGAGCGCGAAGGCGATGTGGCCACGCAAAAGAGCGCTCAGGGCACCCTCGGAGGTATCGGAGTCGGCCACCAGGGCGCGCCCCCGTTCGGCGAGACGCTCACTGATGTCCACCAGGACCGCGCCCAGCAGCGCCTCCTTCCCGGGAAAGTGCCGGTAGAGCGCGGGGCCGGTGGTGCCCACCGCCCGTCCGAGGTCGTCGATGGTCACCCCCCGATAACCGTGCGCCGCGAAGAGCCGCGCCGCCGCGGCCAGGAGTTCCGTTCGTCGCCGTCCTGCCCTGGGCCCCATCGCTCTCGACGCCATCCGCCCACCTCTCATCGCCGCCGCGGGTGACCCGGGGCACCCGCTCCCTGGACACCCATGTTAGTAATTACTAACATCACCCTTGTTAGTGAGCATTAACACCCCTCCACGAGAGGACACCATGAGCAGGGCACCTGTGCTCGGTTCGGCGGTGGACACCGCCGGACCCGCGTTCGCCGCCAACGACGCCGCGAACCGCGCCCTCGCGCTGGAGCTGCGGGAACGGATCGCCACCGCGGCCCTGGGCGGCCCCGAGAAGACCCGTGCTCGCCACGTCGAACGCGGCAAGCTCCTCCCCCGCGAGCGCGTCGATCTCCTCCTGGACCCGGGATCCCCTTTCCTGGAGATCGCACCCCTGGCCGCCTACGGCCTCTACGGCGAGGACGGCCAGGACGCTCCGGGAGCCGGAATCATCGCCGGGGTCGGACGAGTGGCCGGCCGTCCCACGGTGGTGGTCGCCAACGACGCCACCGTCAAGGGCGGCAGCTACTACCCGATGACGGTCAAGAAGCACCTGCGCGCCCAAGAGGTGGCGCTGCACAATCGGCTTCCGTGCGTCTACCTCGCCGACTCCGGCGGCGCTTTCCTGCCCATGCAGGACGAGGTCTTCCCCGACCGGGAACACTTCGGCCGCATCTTCTACAACCAGGCCACCATGTCCAGGCTGGGCATCCCACAGATCGCGGCGGTACTGGGTTCGTGCACCGCCGGCGGTGCCTACGTGCCGGCGATGAGCGATGAGGCCGTCATCGTCCGCGAGCAGGGCACCATCTTCCTTGGCGGACCACCCCTGGTGAAGGCCGCCACCGGTGAGGTCGTCACCGCCGAGGAACTGGGCGGCGGGGACCTGCACTCACGTGTCTCCGGTGTCACCGACCACCTCGCCGACGACGACGCCGACGCGCTGGCCAAGGTGCGACGGATCGCCCACACCCTCGGTCCGCTCGATCCCCCGGCCTGGCGGACCCGGACCCCGCGCCCACCGAAGCTGGACCCCCAGGAGCTCTACGGGGTGGTGCCCGCCGACACCCGCACCCCCTACGACGTGCGCGAGGTGATCGGCCGGATCGTCGACGGCAGCGAGTTCACCGAGTTCAAGTCCGAGTACGGAACCACCCTGGTCACCGGGTTCGCCCACATCAACGGCCACCCGGTGGGGATCATCGCCAACAACGGCATCCTGTTCGCCGAATCCGCGCTCAAGGGCGCCCACTTCATCGAACTGTGCGACCGCCGCTCCATCCCTTTGGTGTTCCTACAGAACATCTCCGGGTTCATGGTCGGCCGCGACTACGAGGCCGGCGGCATCGCCAAACACGGCGCCAAGATGGTCACCGCCGTGGCCTGCGCACGCGTCCCCAAGTTCACCGTCGTGATCGGTGGCTCCTTCGGCGCCGGCAACTACTCGATGTGCGGGCGCGCCTACTCTCCCCGGTTCCTGTGGATGTGGCCCAACGCCCGTATCTCCGTCATGGGCGGGGAACAGGCCGCTTCCGTACTGTCCACCGTGCGCCGCGATCAGATGAGCGCGCGCGGTGAGCAATGGTCGGCCGAGGACGAGGAGGCCTTCAAGGCCCCCATCCGCGACCAATACGAGGAACAGGGCAGCCCCTACTACTCCACCGCACGGTTGTGGGACGACGGTGTCATCGACCCCGTCGACACCCGCGACGTGCTCGCCATGGCCCTGTCCGCCGCCCGCCACACGCCCCTGGAACCGGTGGGCTACGGCGTCTTCCGGATGTGAGGAACCCTTGACCACGACACCACGAAGGAGCCCGGGGACGCGTGTCCCCACGCGCGTCCTGGTCGCCAACCGAGGCGAGATCGCGCTGCGCGTCATGCGTACCCTGCGACGCATGGGCATCAGCCCGGCCGCCCTGTACACCGACGCCGACGCCGACGCTCCGCACACCCTCGCCGCCGACGTGGCACTGCGGGTGGAGCACTACCTGGACGCCGAGAAGATCCTCGCCCTGGCCATGGACTGCGGGGCCACCGGCGTGCACCCCGGCTACGGATTCCTGTCCGAGAACGCCGATTTCGCCCGTGCCTGCACCGACGCTGGGCTGGTCTTCATCGGCCCACCGGCCTCCGCCATCGAGGCCATGGGCGACAAGATCCGCGCCAAGGACACCGTGGCCGCCGCCGGTGTGCCCGTGCTGGGCGGGTTCACCGAAAAACCCGGGCAGCCCTTGGGCGACGACGAGCTGCTGCGCGCCGCCGAGGAGACCGGCTATCCGTTACTCATCAAGCCCTCGGCGGGAGGTGGCGGCAAGGGTATGCGGGCCGTGCACGCGGCCGACACGTTGCTCGCCGACGCCGCGGCCGCGCGCCGGGAGGCCTTGGCCTCCTTCGGTGACGCGACCCTGCTGGTGGAGCGGTTGGTCCAGCGGCCCCGCCACATCGAGGTCCAGGTCATGGCCGATGCCCATGGCAACGTCCTGCACCTGGGCGAACGCGAGTGCAGTCTGCAACGCCGCCATCAAAAGGTGGTGGAGGAAGCGCCCTCTCCCCTGCTCACCGAGGCCCAGCGCCAGGTCATGGGCGAGGCCGCCGTGGCCGCGGCGCGTTCTTGCGGGTACGTGGGCGCCGGCACCGTGGAGTTCATCGCCCAGACCGGCCCGGACGGGGAGTTGTCGTTCTCCTTCTTGGAGATGAACACCCGGCTCCAAGTGGAGCACCCGGTCACCGAGGAGGTCGTCGCGGTACGTGGCGAGCGCGGCGTGGACCTGGTGGAACTCCAGGTGCGCGTGGCCTACGGGGCCGAGCTGCCCTTCACCCAATCCGACGTGTCCTGGGTGGGGCACGCCGTGGAGTCGAGAATCTACGCCGAGGACGCCGACCGAGGCTTTCTGCCCTCGGGCGGGCCCATTCTGTACCTGGACGAACCTTCCGGGCCGCACCTGCGCGTGGATTCGGGCATCGCCCAGGGTGGGGCGGTCACCTCCGACTTCGATCCGATGCTCGCCAAGGTGATCACCTGGGGCCAGAACCGGGCCGAGGCACTGAATCGAATGGACGCCGCACTCGCCTCCTACACGTTGTTGGGTTGTGTCACCAACACCGCCTACCTGCGCCGACTACTGCGTCATCCGCGCGTGGTCGATGGTGACCTGAGCACCGACCTCATCGCCTCCGATCCGCCCGGACCGGCACCCGACCGACTTCCCACCGTGTACGTGGCCGCGGCCTTGGACCACCAGCTCGACCTGGAGACGGGGCCGAACGCGGACCGGTTCGCGGTCCCCGACGGTTGGCGGATGGGTGGGCCCGCTTGGACCCTGTGGCGCTTGCGTGCTCCTGGGCACGACGCCGTCATCGTCCGGGTCCGGCGCGACGGCGAACCCGGGCGCTACCTGGTGAAGTCGGACGAAGGGGAGCCTCAGGCCTTCCGTGCCCGACGTCATGCCGACGACACTCGGCTCACCATCACCGACGATCAGGGCGCCCTCACCTACACCCGCGCCGACGACCCCGACACGGCCCACAGATGGCTCGGGCTCGACGGCAGCGCTTGGAGCCTGCACGAGGAACCCGTCACCGCCGCGCTCCGCGAGGACGACGCGGCCTTTGACGGCACCGTGCGCAGTCCCATGCCCGGCACCGTCCTGGACGTTCCGGTACAGATCGGTCAACGGGTCGATGCCGGCACCACCCTGGTGGTGGTCGAGGCGATGAAGATGGAGCACTCCGTACCCTCCCCGATCGACGGCACCGTCACCACCGTGGCGGTCCGTCCAGGTTCCTCCGTGCCCATGGACGCCGTCCTGGTCACCGTCGAGACCGAGAACCCGGCCGACACCCCTTCCACTTCCACCAAGGAGCAGCGATGAAGCGCCACGAATTGTCCACCGAGCACGCCGATCTGCGGGCCGCCGTGGAGACCTTCGCCCAGACCGAGGTCGCTCCGGTGATCGGCGACTTCTACGAACGGGGCGCTTTCCCGTACGACATCATCGCCAAGATGGGGCAGATGGGGCTGTTCGGACTGCCCTTCCCCGAGGAGCACGGCGGTATGGGCGGTGACTACTTCGCCCTGTGCCTGGCCCTGGAGGAGTTGGCCCGGGTGGACTCCTCCGTGGCGATCACGCTGGAGGCCGGTGTGTCGCTGGGCGCGATGCCGATCTTCCGGTTCGGTACCGAGGAGCAGAAGAAGGCGTACCTGCCCAAGCTGACCTCCGGTGAGGCTCTGGGTGCGTTCGGGTTGACCGAACCCGACGGTGGTTCGGACGCCGGGGCCACCAAGACCACGGCGCGGCTGGAGAACGGTGAGTGGGTGATCAACGGGACCAAGTCGTTCATCACCAACTCCGGGACCGACATCACCGCGTTGGTCACCGTGACCGCCGTGACCGGCCGGCGGGATGACGGGCGTCCGGAGATCTCCGCCATCCTGGTGCCCAAGGGCACCCCGGGGTTCTCGGTGGGGCAGAGGTACTCCAAGGTCGGGTGGAACGCCTCCGACACCAACGAGCTGGTGTTCGAGGACTGCCGAGTGCCCGAGGCCAACCTGGTGGGTGAGCGAGGGCGAGGGTACGCCCAGTTCCTGCGGATCCTCGACGAGGGACGGATCGCCATCGCGGCGCTGTCGGTGGGCCTGGCCCAGGGTTGCGTGGACGAGAGCGTGCGTTACGCCCACGAGCGCCAGGCGTTCGGCAACAGCATCGCGGCCTACCAGGCGATCCAGTTCAAGATCGCCGAGATGGAGGCCCGTGCGCACACGGCACGGCTGGCCTACTATGACGCGGCCTCGCGGATGCTGGCCGGCGAGCCGTTCAAGAAGGAGGCCGCGATCGCCAAGCTGGTGGCCTCCAACGCGGCGATGGACAACGCACGCGACGCCACCCAGGTGTTCGGTGGGTACGGGTTCATGAACGACTACGCGGTGGGTCGGTTCTACCGGGACGCCAAGATCCTGGAGGTGGGCGAAGGCACGAGCGAGGTGCAGAAGATGCTCATCGCCCGTGAATTGGGCCTGCCCGCCTGACCCTAGGAGAACCACGCGGCCCTGGAGCGTCATCGAGGTCCGACCTCCACGGTGGCGCCTTGGGGCCGTGTTCTTTCCCCAGGGCTCGGGGTGCGTGGTCCCTGGGTCACTGAGAGTATGGTGCCGCTTTCGACGTACCCACCCCCTCCCCCCCGAGGTCTCGGCAGCGTGCCCACCCCTTACTCCTTCCCCTCCCCCGGATTCACCGAAGCCGCTCCGCTGGGAGCCCATGATCCGCGACGTCTGGGCCCCTACCGCCTGCTCGGCAGACTCGGGTCCGGTGGGATGGGCACCGTCTATCTGGCCCGTTCCAGGTTCGGACGGCTGGTGGCGGTCAAGGCCGTCCACCCCGAACTGGCCGACGAGGCCGAGTACCGGCAGCGCTTCACCCGGGAGGTGAACGCCCTGCGTCGGGTACGTAGTCGGTTCGTTCCCCGGTTCGCCGGAGCCGCCCCGGGCGCCGACACCCCCTGGCTGGCCACCGGCCACATCGCCGGGCCCACACTACGGCGACGGGTCGAGAAGGTGCGTCCCCTGCGTGATGGTGCCTTGGCTCGGCTCTGCGCGGGGGTCGCCGCGGCCCTGGCCGACATCCACCGGGCCGGGATCGTGCACCGCGACCTCAAACCCGACAACGTCATCCTCTCCCCCAAAGGCCCGCGGGTGGTGGACTTCGGGGTCGCCGTCCCCGGAAGCGAGCGAAGCGCCCGTGGTCCCTTGTGGGGCACGCCTGGTTGGGTCGCTCCCGAGCGTCTACGGGGCGCACCCGCCACGGCCGCCTCGGACGTGTTCAACTGGGGTCAACTGACCGTCTACGCCGCCACCGGCCGCAACCCCTTCGGAACGATCGCACCGGAGGCGATCGCCCAACGGATCCTCCGAGGCGAGGCCGACCTGATCGGGCTGCCCATGGAGTACCTCCCCCTGGTACGCACCGCCCTGGACGTCGTCCCCGAACGCCGCCCCACTCCCGAGCAACTCCTACTCTCCCTGGCGCCCTGAAAATGGCCACATCCGGACAGCGTTCACCGTGCGCCGATGGGCTGTCGCGGTCGGCGCAACGGACCGTACCTGTGATGGGGCACATGTATCTGAGGTGAGGGGTGAGCACGTCGTGGTTACGGAGAACGGTCCCGGGGGGTGACAATCAGCGATAATCACCACAGAATGGACCCACATGGCCGACGCGGGCCCCCTGTTCTCCCGGGCACGTGTCGGGCCCGGACCGCCACGGCGCTCCCGCTCCGGGTCCCTCGGGCCTTCTCACATTCCCCACCGGAGGAGTCACCGGATGGAAGGCGCCCTGCCGATGATCGCCCTGGCCACCGTGGTGGTGTCGGCCGGAGTGATCATCGTCGCCGCGCACTTTCGCAAGGAGCGGGTCACCGAACTGCGGCAGTGGGCACAGCGGAACGGCTTCGGTTACGTCGAACACGCGCCTGTGCCCCTGGCCGATACCGCCCTGCCACGAATCCTCCAGAGCCACGCCCCACGGGCGCGCCACCTCCTCACCGGTCGGCGTGGGCGCCACTCGGTCATCATGTTCGAGCTCAACCACCCCGCCGACCGACGTGGCGGCGGATCCGCGCTCGCCCACCGCGTCGTGGCCGTGCGCACCCCTGGTCCCGTCGCGAACCTGGAGATTCGCCGCCGTGACCTGGCCCACGCCGTTCCCTTCGACGAACGGGGCACACCCGAGGAGGTCGAGAAGGCCTTCGCCTCGGCCTTCCACACCATCGGCGGGGACGAGCGCTTCACGCGAAACGCCCTGGGACGGAACACCATCTCCTGGATGTTGGCGGACTTTCGGTCACGGTCCTTCCCGGTGCGCTTCGCCGACGGCCACGTCCTCACCTGGACGCCCATGCGGCTGGATCCCGACCGTGCACTGACCGCGGCGGACTATCTGATCGATCTGGTCGACCGTGTCCCCTCTCACGTCTGGGCCTGCGACACGGCTGATTCCTGAGCAGCCGATCACGACCCCGGGTCGACATGGGCGGATCTTCGGTCACACTGTCAGGTCCGGATAAAATTCGGCTTACCCCGACCTCAAGGAGCAGGCCCCCATGAGCGACCCCGACGCCACCCACCGCATTTCGCGCGCCGATCTCTTCCGCGACGACGAGGAGGAGACCACCCCGGACCCCGACTCCACGGCACAGATCTCCCGTGAGGACCTCTTCAAGGACGACCCGAAACCGCGTGAGCAGGGCTGAATCGCCCAGCACCTCCAGACCGCGAGAGCGCCCGCTCCTTGAAGGGAACGGGCGCTCCTCGGCGATGGATCAGCGACGTTCCCGCACGGCGGTGACGATCTCGGCGACCGCCTCGTCGATCGGCACTCCGTTGTTCTGCGAACCGTCCCGGTAGCGGAAGGACACCGCGTCCTTGCTGATGTCGTCGTCACCGGCCAGCAGCATGAAGGGCACCTTCTGCTTCTGGGCGTTACGGATCTTCTTCTGCATCCGATCGTCGCTCGCGTCCACCTCCACGCGGATACCCTCGGCGCGCAGCTTGGCCCGGATCTCCTGGAGATAGGGCACGTGCTCGTCGGCGATCGGGATACCCACCACCTGAACCGGGGCCAGCCACGCCGGGAACGCACCCGCGTAGTGCTCCAGCAGGACCGCGAAGAACCGCTCGATGGAACCGAACAGGGCCCGGTGGATCATCACCGGGCGTTGCCGAGAACCGTCCGCCGCGGTGTACTCCAGGTCGAAGCGCTCGGGCAGGTTGAAGTCGACCTGGATGGTGGACATCTGCCAGGTGCGGCCGATGGCGTCCTTGGCCTGCACCGAGATCTTGGGACCGTAGAAGGCTGCGCCGCCCGGGTCCATGACCAGGTTCAGTCCCTGCTTCTCGGCGGCCTCGCGCAGGATCGCGGTGGCCTCCTCCCACACGTGGTCCTCACCGATGTACTTCTCCGGGTCCTTGGTGGACAGTTCCAGGTAGAAGTCGTCGAGGCCGTAGTCGCGCAGCAGGTCCAGCACGAAGGTGAGCAGCGAGTCGAGCTCGCCGGCCATCTGTTCCTTGGTGCAGTAGATGTGCGCGTCGTCCTGGGTGAAGCCGCGCGCGCGGGTCAGACCGTGCACCACGCCCGACTTCTCGTACCGGTACACGGTGCCGAACTCGAACAGGCGCAGCGGCAGCTCACGGTAGGAGCGCCCGCGCGCGTCGAAGATCAGGTTGTGCATCGGGCAGTTCATCGGCTTGAGGTAGTAGTCCTGGCCGCCATCGAGTTGCATGGGCGGGTACATACCCTCCGCGTACCAGTCCAGGTGCCCCGACTTCTCGAACAGGGTGCTCTTGGTGGCGTGCGGGGAGTAGACGAACTCGTAGCCGCCCTCCTCGTGGCGCTTGCGCGAGTAGTCCTCCATCACCCGGCGGATGACGCCGCCCTTGGGATGGAAGACCGCCAGGCCGGAGCCGATCTCGTCCGGGATGGAGAACAGGTCGAGTTCGGAGCCGAGCTTGCGGTGGTCGCGCTTCTCGGCCTCTTCCAGGAAGGTCAGGTACGCCTTGAGCGCGTCCTTGTTCTCCCAGGCGGTGCCATAGATCCGCTGCAGCTGTGGGTTGGTCTCCTTACCACGCCAGTAGGCCGCTGCGGTGCGCATCAGTTTGAAGGCCGGGATGACCTTGGTGGTGGGCACGTGCGGGCCGCGACACAGGTCCTTCCAGCACAACTCGCCGGTGCGCGGGTGAACGTTGTCGTAGATGGTGAGTTCACCGGCGCCGACCTCGGCGGAGGCACCCTCGGCGGCCTCGGCCGCGCCACCCTTGAGGCCGATCAGTTCCAGCTTGTAGGGCTCGGTGGCCAGCTCGGCACGGGCGTCGTCGTCGGAGACCGCACGCCGGTCGAAGCGCTGCCCCTGCTTGATGATCTGTTGCATCTTCTTCTCGATGCCCTTGAGATCGGCCGGGGTGAAGGGCTCGGCGACGTCGAAGTCGTAGTAGAACCCGTTCTCGACGGGCGGGCCGATACCCAGCTTGGCCTCGGGGAAGAGCTCCTGCACGGCTTGGGCCAAGACGTGCGCGGTGGAGTGGCGCAGGATGGCGCGCCCCTGCTCGGAGTCGATCGCGATCGGCTCGACGGTGTCACCGTCGCTCAGTTCCCAGACCAGGTCACGGGGCTCACCATTGACCAGGGCCGCGATGACGGTCTTGCCGTCCGCTTCCAGTGCCTGTCCCGCGGTGGTCGTGGCCGCCACCGCACGCGGGGTTCCGGCGAGGGTGATGTGCAGCTCAGGCGCGGCGGACAAGGTGACTCCCAGGGATACGTCGTTGTCGTGGACACGTACCGGCCACCGGTGAGGGCGGCCTGGTGTTTCGTCCCCGATGCTATCGGCTCTTCGGTGGGACCGCCGCGTTGTCCACAGGGGTGGTCGGAGGTCGTGGAGACGCCCCGACCCGCCACCGGGGATGTGGGAGGAAGCGGTCGTCAGAGCACACGGACGTGATTCGGTCAGAGGATTCGGCCACCGTGCTACTCGGTCCGCTCAGGCGTCCCAGGGAGCCCGGTACGGCCAACGGCCGATACTTCTGCTGTGGAATGTCGGCTTTCCTCTGATTCGTTATGGGTTCTACTACGGGCCATTGCTCCAGGCCATGAGATCAGTGAGAATCAGCAGACATCCGACCTGGCCCGAGTTCGTACCGAATGCAGTCCGAAGCATCGACCGAATATTGTGAGCGCATGTCACCGAGTCCATATGACGGACCTCCGGCACCGGAGACATCCCCTCGTCGCCGAGCCCGTGTACGCCGGTGGAGGCGACTGCGCGCCCGGCTCACGCTCTTTCGCCGGCGCATGCACACCCACCCGGTACTGCACCTGCCTTGGCTGATCCTCGTGGGCACCGTGGGGGCCGTGGTCTTCCTGGCCGGTGTCGTCATGTTGGTGGTCCCCGGCCCCGGCGTCGCCTCGATGCTGTTGGGACTACTCATCCTCAGCACCGAGTTCCGCTGGGCGCGGCGAATGTTGCACCCGGCCAAGGTCTGGGCGATACGCGGCGAACGGTGGGCCTTGCGACTCAAGGACGACTACCTGAGACGCTTTCGTCGAAGACGGGCCGCACGCCGTGCACGGGACTCCGGTGACCCCACCCAATAGGCGGGCACCTATCCCGCGACGGTTTCCCACCGGAACCCGACCCCAAGAGCAAAGTCGCACGTTGCTCGCTCTTGGGTCGACCATGCGCCGACCGAAAACGAAAAAGAAGGGCCGGATCCGCTTCGTACGGACCCGGCCCTTCGGCCTTGTGGGCGATACTGGACTCGAACCAGTGACCTCATCGGTGTGAACGATGCGCTCTAGCCAACTGAGCTAATCGCCCTGGGCTGCTGCCTCGTCCGGCCTCGTCGGCCTGACAAGAAAAACTCTAGCGCATGTTCTGGGGTGCTCGGCCCACATGGACCCACCCAACGAACCCACACTAGGGTGATGGAGATCACATATCTTTGTTCATGGCCTCCGGCAGGGAGCCACCGGCGGCCACGATTCCCGCAATGAGTAGGAGTTCCCGCTCTCGGGCCCCTCCCCGAGCGACCACGAGTTGACCTTCGCGTGACACGGGACACCCATTATGGGGAAATCTTTGGTTTCCCCTGGTCATTACAGTGACCAAGGATCGTGGTGCCGCCTCGCGGCGCGCCGGGCCCGCTGAGCGGACGGCGAGATCTCCGGTCCCATCGACCAAGAAAAGTCTCCGTACTCACGTCATGGTCCGCGGGTGGCCGCGTTGGAACGAGTGAGACGGCAACCCGGCCGGCGCCCCAGGAACGTCTGGGCCGGACGAGAAAAGGTTTGGCGAACATGAACAGTAGCGACATCACCGCCACCGCTGAATTGGGCCTGCGACTCGTGGTCCCGGAACGCACCGCTGTCCCGTTGGTCGCGCGGCTCGACTACAGCGCTGACGACCCCTACGCGATTCGGGTGGCCTTCCACACCGGTGAGGACAGCCCGGTGGAGTGGATCTTCGCACGTGAACTGCTCACCGTGGGGATCGTGCGGCCGGTGGGAGAGGGCGACGTGCGCGTGTGGCCCTCTAAGGACGAGAGCGGTGAGCGTTCGGTGAGCATCGCGCTTTCCTCGCCCTTCGGGCAGGCCGAGTTCGACACCCAGGTCCCCCCCTTGGCCGAGTTCCTCCACCGCACCTACGAGATCGTCCCGGCCGGCCAGGAAGGCCGGTTCGTCGACCTCGACCAGGAGATCCAGCAGCACCTCCACTCCTGAGGAGCGGCCCGGTCGGTGCCGCGTGTCGCGGGGACCGAAGCGAAGGAGGGGCGGCGCCTGGGCGCCGCCCCTCCTCTTTCATGCGCACGGTGCGATCACGGGTCCAGGTCCGCGGCGGAACGCTCCGCGAACACGGCCATCGCTTTGGCCGTGACCGGTCCCGCCTCGGCCGACACCCTGTGCTCATCGATGTTGAGAATGGGCTGCACGTCCCGGCCGGTCGAGGTCAAGAACGCCTCGGTGATCTCGGGCAGGCGTTCCATGGGAACGTCCTCCTCCTCGCCCCCGAACCACTCCAGGACGAGTTCTCGGGTGATTCCGGCCAGCGGTCCGGCCGACAGTGGCGGCGTCACCAGACGACCGTCCAGCACCACGAAGACGTTGCTTCCGGTGCCCTCGCACAGATTCCCGGAGACGTTGCGCAAGATCGCCTCGGTGGCGCCCCGTTCACGGGCGTAGGCCAAGGCCCGCACGTTGTCGGCGTAGGAGGTGGTCTTGAGCCCGGCCAGGGCACCGAACTCATTGCGCGGCCACGGCGCCAGAGCCACGTTCGTGTGCGGGGCGATCGCCGGGAAGGGGGCCATCGCCACGATGACCGTTTGTTCTCCTTGGGCACGGTCCGATCCGAGCGGCCCGACACCATCGGTGACGGTGATGCGCACCCGGGCGTCGGAGAGTTCCGAGTTGGCCGCCACGGCCTGTGCGACACCGTCCGCGATCGACTCCAGGTCCGGCTCGTCCATCCCCAGCCCGGCCGCGGAGCGGGCCAGACGCTTCAGATGACGGGTGAGCGCGAAGGGGCGACCGTTGTGCGCCCGGACGGTCTCGAACACGCCATCGCCGACGGTGACACCGTGATCGACCACCGGGATCCGAGCGTTTTCCTCCTCGACCAGGGCACCACGGCCGTAACCGGCGCCGGCGATCCACACCTTCATTGCAACCCCCAAGTCTCAAGGGCCCTGGTCGGGCCGGTGTCCTCGTCGAATCCTCCCACTTCCACACCCACGCCCATCGAGTGACCGGCGACACATCGCGCTACCCGCCATCGAGGCCCTTGGCAAGTGGTCTGACCGGCACCGGCCGCCGAGGAAGGTCCCGAGAACTTCTTTCGCCTCGTCAAAGCAGTTCAGCGTGGTGCTTTTCCCGATCGTGCGCATCGAAACCGGGACGCCGTCCGGACAGGTAGGTTACGAATGACTATCATCTGGGCAACGCTTATGCGGGACCGGAGGACACCGCGACCTCTCCCCGCACCACACCCGCAGAGCGCGTGCTTCGCGCATGATCCACACCAGAACACAGCGAAGAGAGACATGACCCCACCGAGCACCGCCCGCGGCGAACTCAGCTGGCTGCTGGACGACCTCCTGACTCGCGCCTCGGGCACACAGCACGCCATCGTCCTGTCCACCGACGGCCTCCTGATGGCGACCTCCAGCGGCCTCGACCGCCCTGCGGCCGAACACCTCTCGGCGATCGCCTCGGGACTGCACAGCCTGGCGGGGGGAGCCAGCAAACAGTTCTCCGCCGGAAACATCCGGCAGAGCATCATCGAGATGGATCGCGCCTTCCTCTTCGTCGCCGCGGCCGGTGACGGAGCCTGCATGGCGCTGATGTCCGAATCCGACAGTGACGTGGGGCTGATCGCCTACGAGATGAACAAGGTGATCGAACGGGTCGGTCAGTACCTGTCCGCTCCTCCCCGCCCGGACATACCCTCCGCCCCCGCCCACGTGGAGAACTAGTTCCTGCCGCCGCGGCGGGCCCTGATCGGCCTGCCACGGCAGGACCCGAGAACCCACGGCGAACTCGATTTCGCACTTGCCCGAACATCCGCTAAAGTTCTTAACGCAGCGAGGGACATGGCGACCGACACGAACCGGAGGCCGAATCCCACTCGCCGCGCGGACGTGGCTCAGCTGGTAGAGCATCACCTTGCCAAGGTGAGGGTCGCGGGTTCGAATCCCGTCGTCCGCTCGAAGGATTCGCGAGGTGCCACCGAGGTGACACCGAAGGATCCGGCCGGAAACAGCGTTTCCAGGTCACACGCGGACGTGGCTCAGCTGGTAGAGCATCACCTTGCCAAGGTGAGGGTCGCGGGTTCGAATCCCGTCGTCCGCTCGGAGAAAGGCACATGGGTGCCGTTCGGCTCCCTCGTGCTTAGTTCAAGCCGGCGTGGCCGAGTGGCTTAGGCAAGGGACTGCAAATCCCTGTACACGGGTTCGACTCCCGTCGCCGGCTCCAGATGTACCTCATCTCGCATGAGGGCGATTAGCTCAGTTGGCTAGAGCACTACCTCGACACGGTAGGGGTCACAGGTTCGAGTCCTGTATCGCCCACTTCACTCTGAAACGACCCTGCTAGGGGCCTCCGGCCTCCTGGCAGGGTCGTTTCGTCGTTCCACTCGGAGCACGACCCCCGAACTCCCGATCAAGCCGCACCCAAGGCCAGGACTTCGGTTCTGGCCTTCGGTGTTTTCAAGGCCTCTTCCGTGGAGACTTCCGGGAGAACACGGACGTCCCCTCTCAGGGCGGATCAGAGCAGACCGGCCTCCGTCGCCCGAACGGCCACCCCGGCTCGGCTGCGAGCGCCGAGTTTGGTGACGATGCGGCTCACACGGTCCTTGACCGTATGCACGCTGAGGTGGACCCGGTCGGAGATCTCCTGGTTGGAGTAACCGTCCGCCACCAGCCGGATGATCTCCAGGTCTTCGTGCAGTCCCAACGAACGCGCGGTCTCCAACCGGAATGATCCCTCGACCGCCTCAAGCGCCCGTTCGACTCGCGCCGGGTCGATGGCGACCTGGCCGGCCATGAGGTTCAGACGGCGGTACACGTCCATCGCGGCTCTTTGCTGGTCGTCCAGCAGGGCCAGTCGGCTGGTCTTTTCCGCCAACTCCTCTTGGAGGCGGCGCAGTTCGGTGATGTCGCGACCGACGCCCTGGCGTCCGATCAACTCGCCATCCCTATACATGCTGCCGGCGTGTACTTCGAGTTCACGGACTTGGCCGTCCGGCCGTCGGATCCGTGTCTCGAAGAAAGGATTGCGTTGCGGGTCCTCCATGCCGAGCCTGAAGTGCTCGGCGGTATCGGGCAGCGAATCGGGGTCGACCACGACGGAAAAATGTCGGCCCATGAGCTCTTCGGCCTGCCGGCCGAAGATACGCGCGCCGGCCGGATTCACGTAGGTGAACCGTCCTTCGACGTCGACGGCGTACACGACATCGGCCAACCGCGCCAAGAGGTCTTGGTAGTCGAGGGCCGGCCGCTCAGATGTGCTCACCCTACGAACCTACTCGATTCGGCCTTCGACGCTTCGGGGCGTTTCCCTCCGTGGCCAGGGGCGGTCGGACCACCCGTTCGGGTGTGTGCCGACGAGCTCCGGGGGTGGTCGGCACCTGCGGATTCAACGCACGATGTGTTCCGAGCAACACTCTCGAGGAAGCGAGGAATCCCCATGGCCCTGCCTGCGGGCTCCGTCGAGAAATCGATCTCTGATCGACTGATGGGAGCCAAGAGCCTGGCGGACCTGCTGTTGTCGACCGCACGAGCCAACCCCGACCAGGTCGCCCTTCGATCCCACGAGACGGGTCTGGAGTGGACCTACGAGGAAACGATGAACCGCATCGGCGCGGTGGCACGGAGGTTGGATTCGCTTGGAATCGATCGCGGCGAGCCGGTCGCGTTGATGCTCAGGAACCGGCCGGAGTTCCACGTGGTGGATGCCGCGGTCATGATGCTCGGGGCGGTGCCCTTCAGTATCTACAACACTTCCGCGTCCGATCAGATCGCCTACGTCCTCGCCGACTCCGGGGCCAAGGTGGTCATCGCGGAGTCCACTTTCCTGGAAACGCTGGTTCTCGCCCGTGCGTCCGCTCCGTCGGTCGAGCACGTCGTGGTGATCGACCGAGTCACCGAGACACACGAGGACCTGGTCACCGAACTCGCCGCGACCAAGACCGATTTCGACTTCTCCGTCGCCGACCTCGTCGAACCACATGATCTGCTGACACTCATCTACACCTCCGGGACCACCGGAGAGCCCAAGGGGGTCGAACTCACCCACCACGGCATGCTGGCCCAGTTGCGAGGGGTGCACGAGGCCATGCCGCTGCCGGGACACGGCCGGCAGGTCTCGTTTCTTCCAGCGGCCCACGTCGCCGACCGTTGGACTTCGCACTACTCGGCCTTCATGGCCTACGCGAACACCCTGACCTGTGTCGAAGACATGAGCGGCCTCGCCGTGGCCGTCGCACGGACCAGGCCCACGGTGTTCGGCGCCGTTCCCCGTGTGTGGGAGAAGTTCAAGGCGGCACTCGAAGCGGGTCACCCCGGTGATCTCATGGCCGACGCCCTCGCCGATCCAGCGCTGGGCGCGACCCTTCGCACCAGGCTCGGGCTCGACGAAACGGTCTGGGCCGTCACCGGTGCCGCGCCCACCCCGCGCGGGGTACTCGAATTCTTCGCGGCTCTGGGCCTGCCGTTGTGCGAAGTCCTGGGCATGTCCGAGGTTTCGTGCTGTGTGGCGATCAACACCCCTGAGGAGCTTCGGCTCGGAAGCGTCGGGCGCCCCTTGGGTACGGTCGAGGTCGCCCTGGCGGACGATGGTGAGCTCCTCGTGCGCGGTCCTCAGGTGATGCGGGGGTACCGGGGTGCTCCGGACAAGACCTCGACGGCCATCGATGGCCAGGGCTGGTTGCGCACCGGGGACATCGGTCGTATCGACGAGGACGGATTCCTCTGGATCATCGACCGCAAGAAGGAATTGATCATCAACGCGGCCGGCAAGAACATGTCACCGGCCAACATCGAAATGGCGATTCGCTCGGCCGGGAACTTGGTGGAACAGGTCGCGGTCATCGGCGACGGTCGTCCGTACAACGTGGCGTTGATCGTCGCCGACCCCGCACGAGTGAGCCAAGCGGGCCTCGACGGATCGGAATTGAGGCTCCGGGTCCAAGAGCAGATCGACCGGGCCAACGCCACACTGGCCCGAGTCGAGCAGATCAAGAAGTTCACCCTCCTGTCCCGTGGTTGGCGACCGGGTCATGAGCTCACGCCGACCATGAAACTGCGTCGCCGTGTCATCGACGATCTCTACTCGGCGGAGATCGAGGAACTCTTCGCCTGACGGAAACCACCGCCAAGCGCTCCGATCACGAAGTATCGGCCCGGCTCGGCACCGAGGCGACCAAGGCGCCTCGACACGGCAGAGGTCCTTGGTCCGGACTTCCACTCGACCGGCGGCATCCGAGGCCTGGACTTGGGGGCTCTCGGAGAAGGAAACGACCCTGTTCGGAGGCGGGGACCTTCGAACAGGGTCGGACCGTCATCTCAGGGGCGCTCGCTCACCGCGTGTGCGTCGGCCCGGGTCAGTTCTCCTGGCACTCCACCCTCGGATCGATGTTCACGCCATCCACCTCGGCGGTGAAGCCGAAGTCGGTGCTCTCCCCCGGCGCGAGGGTGCCGTTGTGGGCCACGTTGGTCACCTCGAAGTGGGCTCCGTGGTTGACCCACTCGCCGTTCCACAGGCTGGTGATCTCCTGGCGGTTGGCGAAGACCCAGTCCACCATCCAACCGTTGGTTCCGGCCTCACCCGCCGTGACCGTCACCAGCGCCTGGAAGCCACCGGACCAAGAGTTGACGATCTCGTACTCGGCCGTGCAGTAGCCCTCCTCTGGGCCCGTGGTCGGCTCGTCGGTCGGCTCCTCGGTGGGCTCATCCGTCGGCTCATCGGTGGGCTCGTCCGTGGGCTCGTCCGTGGGTTCGTCGGTCGGTCCGCCATCACCGACGAAGACCACGTCGGAGCAGTTGTAGAACGCCTCCGGGCTGTCCGAGCGTTCCCAGACCGAGTAGACGACGTGCTGTCCACTGCGATCGGGCAGGTCCACGTCCCAGTAGTACTCGGCGCCCGCCTCGCCCCCTGAACGCAGCGGCGGGTCGACGGCCTCATCGATGAGTTCCAGGTCGTCCCAGGTCACCGGCTGGTTCGGCGACCAGTCCGCGTTCGTGACGTAGGTGAAGAACGTGCCCGGGTGCGGCGCCCAGGCGTTGTGGTGGAACTCCACCGTCGTGTTGGGTTGCAGGTTGGTGGTCGGCCAGTCGTCCCGGACCGCGTTGAAGGCACTGAACTCGGGCGTCGGACCGCACAGCTCACCATCGGCGACGAACTCGCGGTGCCGGCCATCCGAATTGGAGATCAAGTTGCCGAACCAGTTCCAGTACGCGTAGTCGCCGCCCTCGGCCAAGGCATCGACGCAGGCCGGGTTGGTGGGTGCCAGCGCCCCGCCGCTGCTCCCGCCCGTGGCGTCCTGGAAGCAGGCGTAGGTGCGGGAGGCCGGGTAGGTGAAGGCCCCGTGGGCCTCGGCCGGCTCGGGGGAGGCGAGCACGGCGTACCCGGCCAGGAGGGCTCCGGCGCCCAGCAGGGTGGGAACGAGCGCCTTCTTTCTCATTGCTCTCATTGTCAGCACTTCCTCATACAGGGGGATGAACAGCCCGGTTTCGGGCCGATGGGGTCAGAGCGCCGCGCAGACGGGCTCAGGGATCAAGGGGTCGCCTTGGGAGGAGCCGATGAGGCCGAAGGAGGTGGACTCCCCTTGGGCCAGCGCCCCGTTGTAGGCGGCGTTGGTGGCGGTGACGGTGCCACCGGAGGTCGTGACCCGCGCGCCCCAGGACTGATTCACCGACTCACCCGCGGGCAGCTCCCAGGTGACGGTCCAGGCCTCCAGGGCCGTTCCCGCGGTGATGGTCACCTCGGCCTGGTGACCACTCCCCCAGGAACCGACCACGCTGTACTGGGCGGTGCAGTCATCCGAGGGCTCCGTGGGCCCTTCGGTGGGCTGCTCGGTCGGCTGCTCGGTGGGCTCCGGCGCGGGGCCGTCGAAGATGGGCGCCCGCACGGCGGTCTGGGCGATACCGTTCGGTCCGTGGAAGATCCGCTCACCCCATTCACTGAGGTTCGCGGGATCGAAGTCGATCGCCATGTCCAGGTAGTCGACACCGCCGCTGTTGCCGCTCCAGGACCAACCGATGTAGCCCAGACCCAGCCGTTCGGCGTGCGCCATGATGGCGTCCTCATCGGGGTCGCCGTCACTGTGAAAGTGGCCGAACTCACCGATGACCAGGGGCAGCCCCGCGTCGACGAAGCTCTCCAGGTAGTCGACGATCACCGACTCCTGCTCGTAGACGCCGTACATGTGGATGGAGAACACCGTGTTGGCGTCGGGGTCGGCGGCGAAGACCTCCGCCGCCTCCTCACGCATGATTCCCTGCCAGTCCTGGCCCCAGTTGGGGGCGTCCACTACCAGGGTGTGCGTGAAGCCGGCGTCGCGAAGCCGATTGATCGCGTCGGCGGTGTCGGCCGCCCAGTTCCGGTTGGTGGCCTCGTCGTTGCCGTAGGGCTCGTTTCCTATGTTGACCAGGACGTAGTCCTCTTCTCCCTGGACCGCTTCCTGGATACGCAGCCAGTAGTCGACGGCCTGATCGAGGGTGGCCGCCTCGGCGTCTTCTCCGTAACCGGTCGTGTCGTGCACCTCCAACATGCAGATCACGCGGTTGGCCTTGCAGTCGGCGACGACCTCGGTCACCTCCGAGACATCGTTCTCGTCCCAACGATCACCACTGCTCAGCACGACACGCACGGCGTTGGCGCCCAATGCGGAGATGTCGGTGATGGATTGGTCCTGGTGGGTGAACCAGGTGTGCGCGTGACTGACGCCACGGAGGACGAAGTCGTTGCCCCCGGCATCGACCAGACGTCCGTCGACCACCCGAAAGCCGCTGTCCGCGTGCGCCGGCAGCGAGACCGTCGCGAAGGAGAGCACGAGGGCCAGCACCGAGCCCACCGCCAGGAGGACGTTGCGAATCATGGGAGCCTTTCCCTTCAGGCAGACCCGCCCGTGGGTCGGGCGGGACCCGGCCGGGTGAGAGGCACCCGGCCGGGCGGGGGCGGATGAGGAACCCCTGTTACTGGATCGGTGGGTGGGCGTTGGCGAGCAACTCCTGGAACTGGGCGGAGAACCAGTGCCCCGAGACCGGAGCGTTGGGCAACGCGCCGCTCATGCTCTCACCGTTGCGCGGGTTGCCCTCATAGGTGGGATCGCACATCCGGTCGAAACCCTTACCCTCGTCGTTGGGGATCTCTTCGCTGGAGCCGTCGGACTCACCCGGAGGCTTCATCCACACATAGGCAT
>NZ_ANBD01000130.1 GCF_000341005.1 Nocardiopsis alkaliphila YIM 80379
GCTGGGCGCCGCGGGCTTCCCGCGCCGCTACGCCGACTACCTGGCCACTGACGGGTTCACCACGCTCAACCAGATCTCCTCGATCTCGTCGTTCGTGCTCGCGGCCTCGACGCTCATCTTCTTCTGGAACATGTACGTCACCGCGAAGAAGGCGCCGATGGTCGGTGTCGACGACCCGTGGGGCTACGGCAACTCCCTGGAGTGGGCCACGTCCTGCCCGCCACCGCGACACAACTTCACGTCGCTGCCGCGGATCCGGTCCGAGCGTCCGGCCTTCGACCTCAACCACCCGTACGCAGCGGCCCCCGGTGCCGTCGCGGCCGGTGCCGAGAAGAAGTAGGAGACTGCCCCTATGAAGATGCAGGCCTACCTGTTCATGGGCATCTCGACCTTCTTCGGTCTGGTCGGTGCCCTGTACGTCTACTGGTCCTACCTGGAGACGGGCGAGGTCGAGTGGGTCGGTTCCACGGTCCTGATCATGGGCATCGGTTTCGGCTGGATGCTCGGTTACTGGCTCTGGCAGGCGGCTCGCCGTAGCGAGCACTTCCACGGTCTGCCGCCCGAGGAACGGCTGGACGGTGAGATCGCCGAGAACTCCGGCGAGTACGGCTTCTACAGCCCGCACAGCTGGTGGCCGATGTTCGTCGCGCTGTCCATCGCCTTCACCGCGGTCGGTATCACGATCGGCTGGTGGATGGCGTTCGTCGGTTTCCTCGCCATCATCCTCACCACGATCGGCTGGGTCTTCGAGTACTACCGCAAGGAGTTCCAGCACTGAGATCGCCCAGGGGACGCTCCGCTCTTCGAGGGCAGAGGACGTCCCCGGGTAGAATCCGATGGTCATCACCCCGGTGGCCGGTGTCGGGTCCACAGGACCCGGTGTCGGTCACCGGGGTTTTCCCTTAGCGTGACCCGAGGGTCCGGGTACCCCGGTTCATCCCCACCACGTCGGACCGATCTTGGAGATCCGTGTGAAGAGACGAGTCCACCCGCGAACGTTCGCTCTGGCGGCGCTCGTCCTGCTCACCGCCTGTACCCCCGGAGGCGATGGCGATCCCGCTTCTCCGCGGGTAGAGGACTCCGAGCCGGAGGTCTCCGGACCCTTGATCACCATCACCCCCGAATCCGGGGCCACCGAGGTGGCTCCCAACGTCCCGGTGCGGGTCGAGGTCGACGAGGGCACCATCACCGATGTGCGCATCGATCAGGAGGTCGCTTCCGGCGACGGGGATGGGCAGAGCGGACCCTTCTTCGAACAGACCGGCACCTTCAGTGAGGCCGGTGACGCCTGGAGCAGTGACTGGAACCTATGGCCCGGAGCCGATGTCACCGTCACCGCCACGGCCACCGATCCCGAGGGTGAGGAGACCGAGGCCGTTTCGGAGTTCAGCACCCTGGAGGCGGTCCCGGGGCGGCGTCTCGAACTGGTCTCCAACTTCCCCACGTCCGGACAGACCGTCGGTGTCGGTATGCCGGTGATCGTCAACTTCGACCTACCGGTGACCAACAAGGAACAGGTGGAGAACTCCATCGAAGTCACCGCGGAGGAGGTGACCGAGGGGGCCTGGAACTGGGTCACCGACGAGATGGCCGTCTTCCGGCCCAAGGAGTATTGGGAGCCCCACCAGCGGATCAGCGTGGACCTGCGCTTGGCCGGGGTGGAGGCCTCCGAAGGTGTCTACGGGGTGAAGGACCACCGCATCGAATTCGAGGTCGGCCGCGAGATGGTCTCCACGATGCACGTGCCCGACCACGAGATGGAGGTGACGGTGGACGGCGAGACCGTCCGTACCATCCCGGTCAGCAATGGCGCCGCGGAGGAGCGTTTCAACACCACCACCTCCGGGGTCCACCTCACCATGGAGAAGTACGAGTCCCTGGTGATGGACTCCGCCACCGTGGGCATCGACGAGGGGGAACCGGGCTACTACCGGTTGGACGTGGACTGGGCCGTGCGCACCTCCAATAGTGGCGAGTTCACCCACGCGGCCCCCTGGAACTCGGACAACCTGGGTCGTGCCGACACCTCCAACGGCTGCACCAACATGTCCGTGGAGGACGCCCGCTGGTTCCATGACCAGGCGCTGATGGGCGACATCCTGGAGACCACCGGCACCGATCGGGAGCTGGAGTGGGACAACGGCTGGGGTTACTACCAGCGCTCCTGGCAGGAGTGGCTGGCCCACAGCGCCACCGGGGAGCCCCAGATCACCGATGGTTCCGGAACCCCCGGGTCCGTTCACGGCGAAGGGTCGTAGGGGACGGAGACGAGGAGGTGGGTCAGGAGCCGCCCAGAAGGCCGTCCAGACGTTCGAGTGTCCGGTCCCATGTCCATTCCCGACTCACCCATTCCCGGCCGCGTGCACCCATCACAGCGGCGCGCTCGGGGTCCTTCAGGAGTCGGATGAGGGCGCGGGCGGTCGGCCCCGGTATCGAACCGTCCACCACGTGTCCGGTCTCGCCCTCCAAGACCGCGTCCGGGGCGCCGCCCGAGGCACCGGCCACCACGGGGAGACCGCTGGCCGAGGCCTCCAGGTAGACCATCCCCAGGCCCTCCACGTCCATACCACTCCGCCGGGTCCGGCAGGGCATGGCGAACACGTCGCCCGCGTCGTAGTGGGCGGGCAGTTCCTCCGCCGGGACCGGTCCGGTGAAGCGCACCGAGTCCGATCCCGCGGCGGCGGAGCGGAGCCGGGACGCGTACGGACCGTCCCCCACCAGTAGCAGGATCGCGTCGGGTACGTCCGCCAGGACCCGGGGCCAGGCCCGGATCAGGATGTCCTGGCCCTTGCGCGGCACCATGCGCGACACACAGACCACCACCGGCCGATCCCCCAGCCCCAGACGCTCGCGCACCTCCTCGCCGCCGTTGCCGGGGCGGAACCGGTCGGTGTCCACTCCGGGGGCCAGACGCCGCATTCGTGACGTGGCCGTGGGGGATAGGGAGCGAGACAGTCGGCGGCGGGTGTATTCACCCAGGTAGGTGACGGTGTCCACGTTCTCGCCGATCCGGTGCAACGTCGCGGAGGCCCCTGGCAGGACCGTCCACCCGCTCTCGTGTCCATGGGTGATCGCGACCTGGCGGCGCACTAAGGGGCGTAGTCGCTCGGCGGCCAGCCCCAACGGGGCGGCCGCGCCGTACAACACCGAGTCGCACTCCTCCAGTTCGGCGATGACCCGCGCCCGCCGCACCACCCGAGGCGTGGGCAGTAGCACCTTGGCGGCGTCCCGCACGATGGGGAAGGGCTGACGCAGGTCGAAGTGGGGATCGGCGGCCTGGTCGGCCACGCCGGGGGAGGAGGAGTAGACCACGACCGAACCCGCGGGGCGACGCAGGGCGAGTTCGTGCACGAAGGACTCGATACCGCCCGCACGGGGCGGGAAGTCGTTGGTGATGATCAGGGTTCGCGACACGTCAGCGAGTCTAGGGGCGCGAAGAGGGCCCGTGGTCGTTCACCACGGGCCCAGGGGTCTTACCAGGCTACGGCCGCACGGCGGCGACGAAGTTGGCCCGGTAGTAGTCGTTGAGGGTCACCGTGCCGATCGGGCGGGACGAGGTGGAGGCGTGCACCATCACGTTGTCGCCCGCGTACAGGCCCACGTGGCTGGGGCTGGCGCCGTAGAAGAACATCAGGTCGCCGGGCTGCATGTTCTCCCAGGAGACCCGCTGGCCAGCGTTGATCTGATCGTAGGTGGTGCGCGGCAGGCTCACCCCGGCGGCGCGCCAGGCGGCCTGGGTCAGGCCGGAGCAGTCGTAGCCGTTGGGACCGGTACCGCCCCAGATGTAGGGCTTGCCGATCTGCGCGTAGGCGAAGTCCAACGCGACCCGGGCGTTTCCGGAGGCCGGGCCGGTGTAACTGGCGCCCCCACCGGAGCCGCCGCCACCGCCGGTGTCGGTGCTGACGTTCTCGGTGGCCACGGCCTGTTCCTCGGCGGTGAGCTCGGAGAGCAGTTCCTCTTGCTCCGCGATGGCCGCCTCGGCCTCCTCGGTCGCCTCCTCGGCCTCGGCCAGGGCCTCGGCGGCGCTCTCCTCGGTGGCCTCGACCTCGGCCCGCAGGGACTCCAGGTGCTCCAGTTCTTCGAGGTACTGGTCCAGGCCGGCCCGCTGCTGGTCGGAGAGGTAGGTCAGGTCGGCCTGGTGTTCCAGGGCCTCTTCGGGGCCGGTGGCGCCGATCAGTTGGGTGGGGGAGGTCAGGTCCACGCCGGTGTAGGCGGCGTTGGCGAGGCTGCGCACACCGCTGCTCAGCTCCTCGACGACCTCCTCGGCCTCCTCGATGTCCTCGAGCAGGGTCTCCAACTTCTCCTCGGCGGCCTCGTGGGTCTCCTTGGCCTCGTTGTAGGTCGCGTTGAGTTCGATGAACTCCTCTTCGAGGCGCTCGATCTCCTCCCGGACCTCATCGGCGGTCGGCTCGGCGTGGGCCACGGCGCTGGGAAACAGGAAGGCGCCGAGGCAGATCGAGGCGATGACGGCCGCGCGACGGCCGGGGGCACCACGGAATGCGGACACTGGCTACACCTTTCTCCCCTTGCCCCGAATGGTTCGGGTTCAAGGGAGTGCGCCGGGCGGGCCAGGGTCGACGGGGACGACCGAAAGGCATCAAGGAGGCGCCCGACCCGGGCGTGGCCGTCACCGACGGGGTTCGGTGAAGAGGAGCGACCACGCTCAGCGATGAACACTAGTGCATTTCTTGGGTCGCGCTCAACTGTTTCGTGACGTTCCGGCGCAAGGATTGGCCTGTCCGAAACCCCGTTATCGCCGAACCTTGGGGTGGTGGTCGGGAAACGACGAGGCCGTCGCCTCGGAAAGGACGACGGCCTCGGTGGACATGGGGTGCGTTACAGGCGCACGGCGAACTCGAACTGGCCGGCCCAATAGGCGGCCAGTCCTACGACCTCGATGTTACGGCCGGTGCGCGGAGCGTGCACCATCTGCCCGTTGCCCGCGTACAGGCCGTTGTGGCCCTGACCGGAGAAGAACATGATGTCGCCCGGCTGGAGCGCGCTCATGTCGTAGATACGGGTGCCGAGGTTGGCCTGGGCGTAGGTGGTGCGGGGCAGGTCCACACCGGCGGCGCGCCACGAGGCCTGGACCAGGCCGGAGCAGTCGTAGCCGTTGGGACCGGTGCCGCCATAGACGTAGGGCAGACCGACCTTGGAGTAGGCGAAGTCCAATGCGCTCGAAGCGCTTCCGCTACCCGCGTGGGATTGACCGGCGCTGTCATCGGCACCCTCGGTGGAGGCGTCGGCGTCGGGGAACTGGGCCAGGAGCTCCTGTTGTTCCTCGATGGCGCTCTCCACCTCCTCCTTGGTCTCCTCGGCCTCCTCCAGAGCCTCTTCGGCGTCCTCCAGGGCCGCCTCGGCCTCGTCCTTGAGCGCGAACAGACGCTCGGAGGAGTCACCGAAGTCGTCCAGCTGGGCCTGCTGGGCCTCCGACAGGTAGTTCAGGTCGGCGTTCTGCTCCAGCAGGGCCTCGGGGCCCTCGGAGGTGAGGATGTTGGTGGTGGAGTTGAGCTCGCCGCCCTGGTAGGTGGCGTTGGCGAACTGCTGGACCTGCTCGCGCAGCTCGTCGTAACGCTCCTGTTCGTCACCGACCTGTTCATCGAGTTCGTCGTAGGCCGCCTTGGCCGTCTCGTAGTCCTCCTCGGCCTGGTTGAAGGACTCGACGGCCTCGGAGGCCTCCTGGTTCAACTCCTCGATGCGGTCCTCGACCTCGTCCTGGGTCGGCTCCGCATGGGCGATGCCGGGGCCGATGAAGGTGCCGGCGGCGACCACACCGAGACCGGTCGTAGCGATTCGGCGAGCCGTACGCCGACCACCGGAATTCTTCATGGCGGTCCACGCTCCTTGAGTCTGGGAAGTCCGCAGGGGTATCTGGGAGACGAAAGTCAGGGGTGGCCCGTCGCCGGGCTCGGGGTGGAGCACGAGTGCGCGGGTCTTCGCCGGGGTGGGCAGGCGCAAGGGTGGCCTTCTATCCGACGAAGCACTCAGCTTCGGGAAGAACTTAGCGGACCGTCCTTCCCCTCTCAACCACGAGAGGGCTCCCCACCACCGGGCGTGCGGGTGACCGTGGTCACGTTTTCGGTGTCCTCAGTCCAGTCGTCGCAGGAAGACGGGGGAGGGCACCGCCCTTGCGCCGCAACGACGCACCGCCTGAACGATCTCTTTGTCCGAGGTCACGACCGCGATCGGTCGGCCCGGGGGCTCGGCCCGCACCAGTCGGATGATCAATTCGTCGGCGGTCTCTCCCGGGGCGCTGAACAACAGCCGGACCCGACGGCTGGGCGGCACCGGGGGAGTGTCGACGTCGGCGCCGTCGAACACGCAGGTGATCTCGGCCTTGGTCCGACTGGCCAGACCTTCCAGGGAGGCCAACAGCCGATTGCGCTGGTCGATCAGGGGCATGGTCCCGTAACCGGTCTTGGTGACGTTGTAACCGTCCACCAGAAGGTGTACCCGCGGCACGGTCAGCAGGTGCGCCAGCAGGCCCGGGTCGTCGTCGGGCAGACCACCGAGCGGCGCCCGACGCAGTTCCTCCCGGGCTTCGGCGACCAGATCCGCGGGACTGTCCAGACCGGTGGGCAGGGCCAGTTCCCGGCGCAGTCCGTGCGAGGCCTCGACCAACACGTCCAGCAGGACCCGTAGCCGCGCCTCGTCGGCGTTGCGTCCGCTACGAACGGCTCGGCGGGCGTTCTCCACCTGGGCTTGGGCATCGGCCAATCGCGAGCGCAGCCGCCGGTTCTCCAGCTCGAGACCGTGCGCCCGGCCCTCGGCCTCACCGCACAGATCTCGGGACTCGGTCAGGACCTGCTCCGCTTGCGTGTTGGCCGCCTTGGCGCGCTGACGCTCGTGGTGCACCTTGCGGCGCAGCTCGGCGATCTCGTTGCGCTGTTCACCGATCTGGGCACGCAAGCGCGCCAGTTCCGTGTCGTGGTCACGGCGGACCTCCAGCAGTTCCCGACGCGCCTCCTCCAGGGCCTCGGCCACCTCGTCCACCTCTTTGGCGCTGTGCCGACGCTCCAGTTCCAGGTGGATGTCCTCGATGATCCGTGACCAGCCTTCGGGGCGCAGCAGGTAGGCGACCGCCGCCACCGCCACCGGGTCGGCGGCGGGGGGAACGACGCCCGCGCGTACGCCCTCGGCGACCTCGGGCCAGACCTGTTCGACCCGGGCGGCGACCCGGCCACGAAAGTCCGCGTCGCTCTCCAACCGGGCGGCGATCTGCGGCCCCGCCAACTTGGCGCGGCGGCGCGGCTCGAACTTGGCCACCCTACGCAGCGACGGCGGCAGATCGGACGGACGCATCCCCCCCAAGACGTCGGAGCCGTACTCCACCACCCGTAGGCGTACCGATTCGGGAAGCGGACGCACCAGCCCTTCCGCGTCGTCAGCGGGCTCGGCCTGGTCGCCGTCACCGGATTCGACCGGTTCGTCCTCGGCCGGTGCGAGCCGGTCGCCTTCGGGGGGATCCTCCGAGTCCGGCCGGGCGCTCATGAGCGACCCGTCGAGCTCTCCGCCGAAGTGTCGGAGACCGACCGTTCGGCGTCGGGACGGGGGACGATCTCCACGCTGTCGGTGGCACCGCACCACCGACACTTGACCCGCTCGATCGTCTCCGAGAGCACGGTGCGCTCCTCCACGGCGCCGACACCGGACAGTTCCTGGTGCACGTAGTCCTGGGAGCGGAGCGTGCGGGTCACGTCGAACCGTGTGAGGTTGCCGCACCCGGTGCACCGCCACCGCTCACTGTCACTCGGCATCGCGATCCCCACGGTTCCTCCTCGTTGTCGTCGTCGGGTCCCCGCGTCTTTGGCCGCGTGATCACCCGGGTCATCCATATCTTTCCATGTCGGATGGGACGAACGTGCTCCCGGAAGGATTCGGTCACCACCTCGGACTACCCTGACCGGGTGGTTCGACAGCCCGCGGCACCCCTGACCGGACAGACCAGCCTCGATGACCTGGGCACCCCGTTGAGTGGGGTGACCTTCGTCGTCGTCGACCTGGAGACCACCGGAACCAGTGCCTCCCGCTCCCGGATCACCGAGATCGGAGCGGTGCGTGTCCGTGGTGGCCGGATCGTGGACGAGTACACCACCTTGGTCGACCCCGGTGTCCTCATCCCGGCCAACATCACCCTCCTGACCGGCATCACCCAGTCCATGGTCGCCACGGCCCCTCCGATCGGGAAGGTCCTGCCGGACCTACTGGGCTTCCTCACCGCGGACCCCGGCAGCGTCCTGGTCGCCCACAACGCGCCCTTCGACATCGGGTTCCTCAAGGCGGCCTGCGAACGCGAGGGCCTGGAGTGGCCGGAACCACCGGTCGTGGACACCCTGCGCCTGGCCCGCGCGCTGCTCCCGGTGCCCCAGGTCCGCAACCACCGACTGGGTACGCTCGCGGCCTTCTTCGGCACCTCGGTCACCCCCGATCATCGGGCCCTGGAGGATGCCCGGGCCACCGTCGAGGTCCTCAACGGACTCATCGCCAGGCTCGCTCCGATGGGGATCACCGGCCTGGAAGAGTTGCGCGCGGTCACCAGGCCCGCCACCCGGGCCCAGCGGGCCCGCCGCCACCTCGCGGACGGTCTGCCCGAGAGTCCGGGCGTGTACGTGTTCACCGACGCTCGGGGGCAGAGCCTGTACGTCGGCAAGAGCAAGAACCTGCGCCGTCGGGTGGCCTCCTACTTCACCGCGGCCGAATCCCGCCGCCGAATCCGTGAGATGGCCGGGCTGGTCCACGCGGTCACCCCCATCGTCTGCACCACCGAATTGGAGGCCTCCGTTCGGGAATTGCGGATCATCGCCGAACGCAAACCCCCGTTCAACCGCCGTTCCCGCAACCCGGAGAACGCCCGTTGGGTCAGGCTCACCACCGAGGCCTACCCACGCCTGTCGGTGGTCCGCGCGGTCCGTGACGAGGCCCCCCACATCGGGCCCTACGGCTCGGCCAGGGACGCCGACGCGGCCAAGGAGGCCCTGCTGCACGCGCTTCCGCTGCGTCAGTGCACGCACACCTTCGCCCCACCCGAACGTGTGGTCGCCAGGTGCGTGCTCGCCCAACTGGGTCGCTGTGGTGCCCCCTGCGACGGGACCGAACCCCTGGACGCCTACACCGTCCACGCCGAGGCCGCCCGCACCGCGATGACCACCGATCCGTCGGTGGTCGTGGACGCCCTCACCGACAGCATCCGCGCGCTGGCCGCGCAGTTGCGCTACGAGGAGGCGGCGAGCCTGCGTGATCGCCTGGTGGCCTTCCTACGCGGTGCCCGTCGTGCCCAACGCCTGAGGGCGCTCTCCGTCGTGCCGCACCTGGTCGCCTCCCGACCGGGAAAGACCGGCTGGGAGACCATCGTGGTCCGCCACGGCCGCCTGGCCGCGGGAGCGGTCCTGACCCCGGGCACCGAGCCCACCGCGTTCTTGAACTCCCTCACCGCCACCGCCGAACGGGTCCCGGCCGGGATCGGACCGGTTCCCAACGCCACGGCGGAGGAAGGCGAACTGATTCTCGACTGGCTCACCACGCCCGGTACCCGTCTGGTCGAAATCGAGGGGGAGTGGACATGCCCGTTGCGAAGCGCCGAAGCGCACACCCGGATGACACACTGGGCCCATGGCCGCGATCCCGCTCAATGACGACCACCCCGTCCGCCGCGCACCGATCGTGGCCTACGGCCTGATCGCGGTCAACGTCCTGGTCTATCTGCTCTCTCCACAGGCGACCACCGCCGTTTGGTACCCCGTGGACTTCTTCGAGCGGATCTGCGCCATCGACGCCTACTTCATGCGTTGGGGGGCCATCCCCGACGAGATGCTCGGTCGGGTCGACCTGGCCGAGCCGCTCACACCCGAATGCGGGGGCATCGACGGCAAGGTCGTCTGGTTCTCGGTGGTCAGCTCGATGTTCCTGCACGGCGGGGCCATGCACCTGCTCGGCAACATGGTCTACCTGTTCGTCTTCGGGCCGGTGGTCGAGGACCGGATCGGCAAGGTCCGCTTCCTGGCGCTGTACCTGGTGACCGGGCTGGTCGCCGCGTACGGTCACGCGCTGGTCGACCAGGACGGGGGCGTCCCCATGATCGGGGCCTCCGGTGCGATCTCCGGCGTACTCGGTGCCTACCTCGTGGTCCAGTTCCGCAGCCGGGTCACCACGCTCGTGTTCTGGGTCATTCCGATGCGTCTGCCCGGGTGGGCCGTGGTGGGCAGCTACTTCGCACTTCAGTATCTTCTCTACGTCACATCCTCGACCGCCCCAGGTGGCGGATCCAACGTGGCCTACGCGGCGCACGTCTACGGGTTCGTCGCGGGGGTGATCACGGGACTGCTCGTCTACCGGCTGCGTTGGCGCTCCGGGACGCGGCTCTCCGACGTCCACTAGCGCACGAGTCGGGAATCGTTCCGTTCCGCACCAAGAACGCCCAGGAGGCACAGTGATCACCGCGATCGTCATGATCAAGGCCGACGTCCACCGGATCCCCGAGGTCGCCGAGGCCATCGCCGACATCGACGGGGTGAGCGAGGTCTACTCCGTGACCGGTGGCGTCGACCTCATCGCCGTGGTGCGCGTACGTCGCCACGAGGACCTGGCCGAGGTGATCCCCGGCCGGGTCAACAAGGTGCCCGGCGTGACCTCCTCCGACACCCACATCTCCTTCCAGGCGTATTCCAAGCACGACTTGGAATCGGCCTTCGCCATCGGCTGGTAGGTCCGTTCCCGGCCGACCTCGGTCGGGCACACACGAAGGGGCGCGGTGGAAGGAGTCCACCGCGCCCTCACTTCTCGAAAACGTTCCCGGTCGCCCTCAGGCGGTCTTGGCCGCCTCCTGGCTGGTCCGCACCCAGGTCT
Organism: Nocardiopsis alkaliphila YIM 80379; assembly: GCF_000341005.1. Lineage (GTDB taxonomy): Bacteria > Actinomycetota > Actinomycetes > Streptosporangiales > Streptosporangiaceae > Nocardiopsis > Nocardiopsis alkaliphila. The sequence continues at coordinate 10,843 of NZ_ANBD01000130.1, forward strand.
GTAGTGTCCGCTCGGCCTCACCGTCGTCCACCACGGCCGCGGCCCGCTGGTAGCCCGCGCGCACGGCCTCGACCAGATCGCCCTCGATCCCGTCCATGGCGGCCAGTGCGGCCCCGGCGTTGAGCAGTACCGCCTCACGCACCGGCCCCGGCCGTCCCGCCAACGTGTCACGCACCGCCTGGGCGTTGAACTCCACGTCACCACCGCGCAGGGCATCGGGCGCCGAACGTTCGATGCCCAGGTCCGCCGGGTCCAAGCGCTCACGGCGGGCACGTCCCTCACCCACGACCCACACCGTGGAAGTGGTGGTCGTGGTCAGTTCGTCCAGGCCGTCATCGCCCCGGAACACCAACGCCGAGGACCCACGACGGGCGAAAACCCCCGCGATCACCTCGCACATGCGCTCGTCGAACACGCCAATGGCCGAGGTGGTCGGCCGGGCCGGGTTGGTCAGCGGTCCCAGGAAGTTGAACACGGTCGGTACGGCCAGCTCACGGCGAGGCTTGGCCGCGTACCGCAGGGAGGGGTGGAACAGCGGAGCGAAGCAGAAGGTGATGCCCGCGTCCTCGGCCACCCGCACGGTCGTCTCCGGAGGCAGGTCCAGCACCACGCCGAGCCGCTCCAGGACATCGGCCGTGCCACACGAGGAGGACGCGGCCCGGTTGCCGTGCTTGACCACTCGGGCGCCCGCGGCGGAGGCCACGATCGCCGCCATGGTGGACACGTTCACCGTGTGCGCGCGGTCGCCGCCGGTACCGACGATGTCCAGGGTGGGGCCGGGCACCTCGATGCGCACGGCGTTGTCGAGCATCCCCTGGGCCAGACCGGTCACCTCGGCCACCCCCTCGCCCTTGGCGCGCAGCGCGATCGCGAACCCCGCGACCTGGGCGTCGGTGGCCGAGCCCGACATGATCTCGTTCATCGCCCACTCGGTGTCGGAGGCACTCAGCGTGACACCGCCCAGCAGGGCGGTGATCAGGCTGGACCAGGTGCGTTGGTCGACGGCCGAGTGGGAGTCGGTATCGACCGCGTTGTTCTCGGCCGGGGCGGCCGACGACGTGGGGACGTTCATTGGGCTCCAAACGAAAAGAGGCGTGGGAACAAAAGGCCGTCGAGGGCGGACACGCAGGCGTGCCCGCCCCGTTCGACGGTCTTGGTCGGAAGGGGTCAGGACATGGCGCGCACGCGCCATCGCCGATCGTGGCCGGGCCATCGTTTGAGACCGACGCCGTGGTCGAGGGCTCCGACCAGCGGATGTCGACGGTGCGTGTCCCTGTCCCGGTCGCCCCTCGCGGCCATCGAGCGGCCGTGTTCTGCACGCCCCACCGGGTCACCCGCTGAGCGCGGTCGTGCGCCCACGCATGAGTTCGGCCAAGGCCTCGGCGAGCGCGATCGGGTCGATGGGGTGGCTCACCACCTGGTCGGCCTGCGACCAGGTCGCCAACCAACCGTCGTCGCGCCGTCCTACCAACAGCAGCACCGGAGGGCATCGGTAGATCTCGTCCTTGACCTGACGGCACAGGCCCATCCCGCCGGTGGGCGCGGCCTCACCGTCGAAGATGGCCACGTCGATGCGCTCGGCGGGGTCCTTGGACTCCAGCTTTCGCAGGGCGCCGGGTGCGGTCGCGCACTCGACGAACTCGACCTTGGGGACATCGGCGGCGGGACGGCGGCCGATGGCCATCCGCACCTGCTCGCGGGTGTCTCCCTTGTCGCTGTAGACCAGCACGCGCATCCTGGCGTCCGTGTCCGTACCGCTCATCGCGCAACCGTCCTATCGCGTCAGTCCGCGGCCGCCGCCGTGGGGGGTGCGACCGTGGCGTTCGTTGACTGTGTGGGTCCGACTCTATTGCCTCGCGCCCATGGGGCCCAGGTGGGGAGTGGGCGATCGGAGGCGTTGAGACTTTGGCCACCACAGGATGACAGGAACGAGAGGGCCTTCGTTGGACCACCACCGAGATCGCACTGCGAAGAGGTTATCTTTTCGTTATTCGTGTGTTACTCGAAGGGGGTTCGTGCTTTTTCGGCGGGGGTACGGAACCGCTCGGAAGGCCACGGCCACGCAGGTTCGGGGGCTTTCACGCGTGTGGGTGCGTCGCGTGTGGGCGATGGAGGGACCGGAGGTTACAGTAACGCCCGAGTCACGGTCGCGGTGTCCTTCTCAGCCCGAAAGACGGCCGGTGTCGGGGCCGATCGGTCTCCTTACGGGGGGTCGAGTACGGGTCTCCGCAGGATGCCGTAATAATGCTGGCGTGGCGACAGCAACCGCGAACCTAAAAACAGCAACCGCATCAGCGCATGGTGCGGCAAAGCGTCCTGACCTGGTGAGTGTTGGCACCATCGTTTGGCTCGCCAACGAGCTCATGTTCTTCGCTGCGCTGTTCGCGATGTACTTCACCATCCGATCAGTGACCAACGGGAACCCCGAGCTCGGCGAGTGGGCGGACGTCCACCTCAACGTGCCGTGGGCTTCCACGATCACCGTCGTCCTGGTGGCTTCCAGCTTCACCGCGCAGTTCGGTGTCTGGGCCGCTGAACGCGGTGACGTCAAGAAGCTGCGCATGTGGTTCTTCATCACGTTCTTCATGGGCCTGTTCTTCATCCTTGGACAGGCGTATGAGTACTACGAGCTCATCGCCCACGAGGGGCTGACTCTCCAGTCGAGCGCCTACGGGTCGATGTTCTTCCTGACCACGGGCTTCCACGGACTTCACGTCATCGGTGGCTTGATCGCGTTCCTCATCATGCTGGGACGCACGTACGCCGCGAAGCGCTTCACTCACCAGCAGGCGACCAGTGCGATCGTCGTGTCCTACTACTGGCACTTCGTCGATGTCATCTGGGTCGCTTTGTTCTTCATCATCTACTTCATCCAGTAACCCGAAACGGGGAAACCGTGAAATGGATCACCGCGCGGCGACGGCATCCCCTGGCGGGGTATGTCGTCGTCATCCTCGCGCTAGCCCTGTTCGGGGTGGGGTTCGCCGCTTTGGCCCCCACCTCGGACGAGGCACGTGCGCAAACGCTCTCGGCTGAGGCCCCGTCCCCCGAGGACGTGGACGCGGCCAACGGCAAGACCATCTTCGACCAGACCTGTGCGAGCTGCCACAACTACGATGGCAGTGGTACCTACGACGAGGACGGGAACGTCACCAACGGCCCCGACATTCGGGAGGTCGGCTCGGCCTCGGTCAACTTCCAGGTCAGCACCGGTCGTATGCCGTCGATGGACCCCGAAAACCAGATGCCGCGCAGGGACATGGTCATGTCCGAGCAGGACCTGGCCGACCTGATCGCCTACTACGACGAGTCGATCAGGATCGACGGCGCGGGGGCCGACATTCCCTACGACGTGCCCGGTACGGCTCCCCAAGCTTCGGACTTCGAAGACGAGGACGCCTACCAGGCGGCCGTCGAGGAGTACGAGGCCGAGTACGACGCCTACATCGAGGGTGCCGACGACGTCGACATGGGCATGAAGCTCTACCTGACCAACTGTGCGCACTGCCACAGCTGGTCCGGTGGCGGCGGTGCCCTCACCGACGGCCGTTGGGCTCCCCAAATCCATGAGTCGACTCCGCGTGAGATCTACGAGGCCATGGTCAGTGGACCCGGCGCCATGCCGATGTTCAGTGACGGCGTCATCTCTCCCGAGGAGAAGCAGGAACTCATCTCCTACGTGAAGACGTTGCAGGCCGAACCCGACGCCGGCGGCATCTTCGCTCTGGAGCGAGTCGGTCAGGTCGCGGAGGGCTTCATCGGATGGACCATCGGTCTGTCCTTGATCATCGCCTGCGCGATCTGGATCACCGCGAAGCAGCGTGCCCATGACTGAGAAAAACACCAACGACAAGAACGAGGCCGGGGCCGACGACGAGCGCGTCGTCGGTACCCCGACGGACACCACCGAGGTGGTGTCCGAGAAGACCTCGGCTCACTCCGAGAGTGAGCACGATGGGCCTTACCTGGCCTCGGAGACCCACCACCGTCCGGAGGAACAGCAGCGTCGTGGTGAGAAGCTCGCCGCGCTCTGGTTCATCATCGCCCTCCTCGGCGGCATCGGGTTCCTGGTCTCCTACTTCCTCTTTCCGCCGAACGCGGCGGGGGAGCCTTCGATCGCGGATCCGCAGATCGGCCAGTTCTCGAACATGCTGCTGGGTGGCACGCTCACCCTCGCCATGTTCGGCATCGGTGCCGGCATGACGGTGTGGGCACGCAACGTGATGCCCCACTACGAGGTGGCCTCGCCCTACGACGAGCTTCCCTCCAGCGAGGAGGAGAAGAGCTCCTTCAGCGAGTTCTTCATGAAGAGCGCGGACGAGAGCGGGTTCACCAAGCGTCCGCTGATGCGCCGTACGCTCATCGCGGCCATGCTGCCGCTGGGCCTGGCGCCGGTGGTGCTCCTGCGCGACACCGGGCCCTTGCCCGGCGACCAGCTGAAGGAGACCCGCTGGGTCGACGGCATGCGCATGTACGTCGAGGGGACCCACCGCTACCTCAGGGCCGAGGACCTGGAGAACGACCCGTACGGGATGATCTCCGCCCTGCCCGCGCTGGACGACGAGGGATACCCGCACGGGATCAGCCTCGTGGACCAGGCCAAGTCCGTCATCTTGCTCATCAAGGTGCCGGAGGAGGACTGGAAGCCGGGTATGGACGAGCCCGTCCGTGAAGGCAGCGACGAGACCCACATGAACTGGACCCACCAGGGCATCGTGGCCTACTCGAAGATCTGCACCCACGTGGGTTGCCCCGCGGCGCTCTACGAGCGCACCACGCACCGCATCCTGTGCCCGTGCCACCAGTCCACGTTCGACGCGACCGACGCCGCCAAGGTGGTCTTCGGCCCCGCCCACCGGGCGTTGCCGCAGCTGCCCATCGGTGTCGATGACGAGGGTTACCTTGTCGCCCGGGGCGACTTCAACGAGCCGACCGGGCCGACGTTCTGGGAATATAGGGGCTAGTCGATGAGTAAGACCACGCAAGCACCCAAGGCGCTGCGCGGCGTCGGCAACTACATCGACGACCGCTTTCACCTGGCCAAGACCGGTGAGAAGAACCTGCGCAAGGTCTTCCCGAACCACTGGTCGTTCATGCTGGGCGAGATCGCGCTGTACTCGTTCATCATCCTGCTCCTGAGCGGCGTGTTCCTCACGCTCTGGTTCAAGCCGAGCATGATGGAAGTCGTCTACGACGGCTCCTACGAGCGCCTCCAGGGCGTTCCCATGAGTGAGGCGTTCGCCTCGACCCTGCACATCAACTTCGATGTCCGGGGCGGACTCCTCATGCGGCAGATCCACCACTGGGCCGCGTTGATCTTCGTGGCCTCGCTCGTGGTGCACATGCTCCGGGTGTTCTTCACCGGTGCGTTCCGTAAGCCGCGTGAGATCAACTGGCTCATCGGTATCGCCATCTTCACCCTGGCCATGGTCGAGGGCCTCTTCGGCTACTCGCTGCCGGACGACCTGCCCTCCGGCATGGGTGTGCGCATCCTCCAGGGCGTGATGTTGGCGCTTCCGCTCGTGGGCTCCTACATCTCGATGTTCCTGTTCGGCGGAGAGTTCCCCGGCGAGGACATCATCACGCGGCTGTACATGCTGCACATCCTGCTGATCCCGGCGCTTCTGCTGGCGCTCATCGTCGCCCACTTCATGATCCTGTGGCACCAGAAGCACACGCAGTATCCGGGACAGCAACGAACGGACAAGACCGTGGTCGGAACACCCATGTTCCCGGCCTTCGCGGTCAAGGCGGGTGGGTTCTTCTTCTTCACCTTCGCCGTGACCGCCGGTTTGAGCGCGTTCGTACAGATCAACCCGATCCACCTGTTCGGCCCCTTCACCCCGACGTCCATCACCTCCGGCCTCCAGCCGGACTGGTACATGGGCTTCATGGAGGGTTCGCTGCGCATCTTCCCGAACACGCTGGACTTCACGATCCCGATCGGTGACGGATACCCCATCGTCACCGCCGTGCTCGTGCCCGGTCTGGTGATTCCGGGTCTGATCTTCGGTGCCTTGGCCCTGTGGCCGTTCATCGAACAGTGGATCACCGGGGACAAGCGGGCCCGCAACGTCGCCGACCGTCCGCGCAACGCTCCGACCCGTACCGCTCTGGGCGTCGCCGGGATCACCTTCTACGGTGTGCTCTGGCTCGCCGGTTCGAACGACGTCCTGTCGGAGACGTTCTCGATCGACCTGTACCTGACCACGTACATCTTCCGTGTACTGGCCATCGCCGGTCCGATCGTGGGCTACATCATCACCAAGCGGATCTGTCTGGGTCTGCAGCGCCGTGACCGGGAGACCCTGGAACACGGTTACGAGAGCGGCATCATCCAGCAGCTGCCCAGTGGTGAGTTCATCGAGGTCCACAAGGAGAGCTCGGCCGAAAGCACCCACGTGCTGAAGGAGAAGCCGGCCCTCACCTCCACCGCGCTGGAGGAGCCCGAGACCGACGACAAGGGTGTGGAGAACCCCGACGCCCGCAAGGGCATGGGTAAGCTCCGCCGCTCCCTGGCTCACTGGTACACGAAGGACGACGTGTCCTTCGAGGGTGTGGAGCCCTTCCGAGGGCATCACACCCAGGACGAGGGCCACTAGGTTCCTCGGGGCCTCGCCCCGAACGTGGTGACGACGGACCCGGCCGCCGAGCGCGGCCGGGTCCGTCGTGTTCCCGGGAAAGAGACTCTGCCCGCGTCGACCTTTACTCCACCACGTGGTGTGTGTACCGGCCAAGACTCGCCATCGCGGGAACGCTCCACCCACAGGTCGGTGGTCCACGGTGGCGCCACGGACCGGCACCGGGGTGGGCCGGCGCCTCACCCGCCAGGGCGGAGGAGGTCTCCGGTTCGCGCCACCACCTTGGGGCGTGGCCGGCGTCGGGCCCGAACACACGACCGGACCGTGACCAGGGACGAGGAAACCCGCCGTCTGGTCGTGGAACGCGCGCACGACGCGCGTGTCCGGGGCTCGGGGAAGGGACTCGAAGGGCCCGGCGGACCCGCCCCCGTCCGGGGGGCGTAGGACCACAGGTGGGGTCGAGTACGGCTGTCGAACACCGCTCGGGAACGGGGACCGATACCACCGGGTGGTGTGAGTCAGCGCCGTATCGGCTTCTGCGGCGCTGGAACTCCAGGGGCGGCTCTCCCCTCGACGTCGAGGGCGTCGGCTCTTCTCGGTGTCTCTGATGGCCTCTGGTGGCCTGAACAGGCCGAAGGGGGTCGACGCCCGTTCGGGCACCGACCCCCTTCACAGGACCCGACGCGGAATCAGCCCGCGTAGATGTCGTCGATCTCCTTGCTCCACTGCTTGGAGACCACGTGACGCTTGACCTTCAGGGAGGCGGTCATCTGGCCGCCCTCCTCGGTGAAGTCGGTCGGCAGGATCTTGAACTTCTTGATGCCCTCGGCCTTGGACACGGCCTTGTTGGCGTCATCGATGGCGCTCTGGATGGCCGCGTTCAGGTCGGCGTCTTCGGTCAGGTCGGCGACCTCACCGGTCTTGTTGTTCTGCTCCTTCCAGAGCTCGAACGACTCGGGGTCGATCGTGACCAGGGCCGCGATGAACTTACGGTTGTCACCGACGACCATGCACTGGCTGACCAGGGCGTGGGCGCGGATGCGGTCCTCCAGGACGGCCGGGGCGACGTTCTTGCCGCCCGCGGTCACGATGATCTCCTTCTTGCGGCCGGTGATGCTGAGGAAACCGTCCTCGTCGAGGGAACCGAGGTCACCGGTGCGGTAGAAACCGTCCTCGAAGGCTTCCTTGGTGGCCTTCTCGTTCTTCCAGTAACCGACCATGATGTGGTCGCCCTTGAGCAGGACCTCACCGTCGTCGGCGATACGGATCGTGGTGCCCGGCAGGGGCTGACCGACGGTGCCGATCTTGTTGAAGGAGGGGCTGCTGACCGAGGTCGGGGCGGTGGTCTCGGTGAGGCCGTAACCCTCGACGATGGTCAGGCCGGCGCCACGGAAGAAGTGGCCCAAGCGCTCGCCCAGGGCGGAGCCGCCGGATACCGCGTACCGGGCCTCGCCGCCCAGGCGAGCCATCAGCTTGCCGTAGACGAGTTTCTTGAACAGGCCGTGCTTGAGCTTGAGCGTGAACGGCACGTTGCCCGTGGCCAGGGCCTTGCTGTACGCGATGGCGGTGTCGGCGGCGGCGTTGAAGATCTTGCCCTTGCCTTCGCTCTCGGCCTTCTGCTGAGCCTTGGTGAAGACCTTCTCGAACACGCGGGGGACCGCGAGCAGGAAGGTGGGCTTGAAGACGGAGAACTGGTCGATCAGGTCCGGGCCGGTGCTGGGGAAGTGTCCCAGGACGGCCTTGCCCTCGATGACCATCACCTGGACGAACCGCGCGAAGACGTGGGCCAAGGGGAGGAAGAGCAAGGTGGAGGGGACGCCCTCGTGCTCATGGATGATCGGCTTGGCCGGACCCTCCAGTGCCGAGTGGGCGATGAAGAGGAAGTTGCGGTGGGTGAGCTCGCAACCCTTGGGACGACCGGTCGTGCCGGAGGTGTAGATGAGGGTGGCCAGGTCGTCGACCTTGACCGCCGTACGACGCTTTTCCAGGTCTTCGTCGCTGACGTCGGTGCCCCCGGCGCGCAGGGTCTGGAGGTCGTCGCCGTCGAACTTCCAGACGGAGGTCAGTTCGGGGGCCTGGGCCTTGACGGACTCCACACGCTCGGCGTGGGCGTCGGTCTCGACGAAGATGGCCTTGGCGCCGGAGTCGGACAGGATCCACTGGATCTGCTCGGCGGAGGAGGTCTCGTAGATCGGGACGGTGATCGCGCCGATCGACCAGATGGCGTAGTCGACCACGGTCCACTCGTAGCGGGTGCGCGACATGAGGGCGACCCGGTCGCCCTGCCCGATGCCCGCGCTGATCAGGCCCTTGGCGTATCCGACGACGTCACCGTGCAGCTGCTCGACGGTGACGTCTTGCCACTGACCGGCTCCGCTTTGTTCCTGGCGACGGGCGGCGATGGCCTTCGGCTCGCTGACCGCGCGCGCAAAGAGCGTGTCGGTCAGCCGCGCCTCGTCGGAGATCTCAGCCTTCGCGGGAGAGCTGTATTCGCGCACGTGGTACTCCTGGGCGTGTACGGGTTCTGGTGGATGGGGGCGTGACGACCGTAACAACAGATGCCTACTCGTGAGTAGAACCGGTTGTCCTTCGGTATCCAACGGTGATCCGAGCTTGACGCACCGGCAAGGTGAAACGTGCTGTTCAGACCGCGTGTCGGGGTCCCCTCCAGGTGATTCGCGCGCGAGTCCCTCTCGTTCCCCCTTCTGAAACGTGTGCAGGTCACAAGGGTGGTTCGAGCTACGTCTCGCGCGGAGCAGAGGCTACCGCCGCCAGGGCCTTCGCGCACGTCAAGAGAGCCCGAGTGCCTTATGTGGTCATCGTGGAGCTTTGTGTGGTTACGGCCGTGGTTCGTGCGTCCCCACGTCTACTCCAACGCGGCGGGTCCCCCGAGTCATCCCTGGCTTCCCCCTGAGCCTGCCCTGAGGGGTCCGCCTCCGCCCGGTTCGGGCGGTTAACGTGATGTCACGGACGCGACAGGAGGCTCGCCACAGATGACCGAGAACAACGGTGGACGGAATGGGTCCCCGAACGACTCCCCGGACCTGGTCGACGACGCCCTGAAGCTGGTCGACGCGCTCCAGCGCAAGCTGTTGGTGGCCGGTGTGCGTCGTGGTGTGGACGCGGTCACCCGACCACGACCCGAGAAGGACGTGTGGGAGGAGGCCATTCGGATGGAGACCGAACCGGAACGCCCTCCCCTGGACGAACTGGCCGACATCCTCCGTAAGAGCGCGCCCGAGGTCGCCGGTCACCTGGGGCGCGCCGGGCTGTCCCTGGCAAAAGCCCTGGGGCGGACGTGGGGCGTGGTCGAGCGTGGCCTGGAACAGGGGCGCGTGGAGGCCGATCGCGCCCGTGCCGAGCGTGAGGAGCGGGCACGGGCCGATCGTGCGCGTGACGAGGGGATGCGCCGCGACTCTCGCGCCGAAGAACTCCCTGGCGGAACGAAGAGTGGCTGAAGGGATGGCCGCGGGGTGTTCGTGGAGGCGAGAGCCTGGTTTAATCGAGTGGTTTACACCATTTGAAAAATCCCTGACCTGAAGTCCGCGACTTATGTCAGGATTCGGGCGTAAGTGTGAAGGAGCTGCTCCCATGCTGACCATCGGCGTAGACATCGGAGGGACCAAGGTCGCCGCCGGTGTCGTCGACAAGGACGGGCAGATCCTGGACAAGGTCAAGTACCCCACTCCCGCCAACGATCCCGGCGCACTCGCCGACGTCGTCGCCAAGGCCGTGGAGGAACTGCGCGGCCGGGACGGGGCGTCGATCGGAGCCGTGGGCGTGGGCGTGGCCGGCTTCGTCGATGAGGATCGGGCCACCGTCCAGGTCGCCGTCAACCTCGGGCTGCGTGACGAACCACTCCGCGATCGCGTGCAACGACGGGTGGGGCTGCCCGTGGTCATCGAGAACGACGCCAACGCCGCGGCCTGGGCCGAGGCGCGTTTCGGTGCGGGGCGTGGTAGCGACCACATCGTCTGCATCACCCTGGGCACCGGGATCGGTGGCGGTCTGGTCCTGGGCGGTGAACTGCACCGGGGGCGCTTCGGAGTCGCCGCGGAGGTCGGCCACTACCGGATGGTGCCGCACGGTCGTCGCTGCGCCTGTGGCAACCACGGTTGCTGGGAGCAGTACGCCAGTGGTCGCGCCCTCGTCGCCGAGGGGCAGGACCTGGCACGTACCGATCCGGACCACGCCGCGCGGATGCTCGAGATCGCGGATGGTCGAGTGGAAGGGATCGGGGGCGAGTGCATCACCCAGGCGGCCCTGGAAGGTGACGCCGCTGCCCTGGAGTGCTTCCGGATCGTGGGGGAGTGGGCCGGACTGGGCCTGGCCGACCTCGCCGCCATCCTCGACCCCGAGTGCTTCGTCCTGGGTGGGGGCGTCTCCGACGCGGGCGAGATCATCCTGGACCCGGTCCGTGCGTCCTTCGCCCGTCACGTCCCCGGGCGACCCGGCCGCCGCCTGGCCCAGGTACGCCTGGCCGAACTCGGTGGTGCCGCCGGCATCGTCGGGGCCGGCGACCTGGCTCGCCGCTGAAGGAACGAAGAAAAGGGGTGGTCCGGTAGCTCCCCGGGCCACCCCTCCAGGCCTGTGCCGTTCTCAGGTCTCCTCGGCCGACTCGGCCGGGCCGTTCTCCTGCCTACGCTCGGCCTTCCTACGAGCCCGGCGTTCGGCGCGTTCGTTCTTGCGCTCGGCACGCCGAGCCCGACGACGGTTCTTGTCGTCGGCCTGCTGCTCTCGCTTGGCCTCCTTGGCCTCGGCCTCCAACTCGGTCTTGACCGACTGGGCGTAGCGGTCCACGTACTCCTGGCCGGACAGTTCCATCAGCGCGTACATGATCTCGTCGGTGATCGCGCGCAGCACGCGCTGGTCCTTCTCCATTCCGTAGTAGCGGGAGAAGTCGAGCGGTTCGCCGAACACCACCTTGGGGCGCACACCCAGCTTGGGGATGGTCCGACCCGGAGGCATGATCTTCTCCAGGTTGATCATGGCCATCGGCACCACCGGGGCCTTGGCCTCCAAGGCCAGCCGGGCCACACCGGTGCGGCCTCGATACAGCTTGCCGTCGGGGGAACGGGTGCCCTCCGGATAGATGCCCAACAGGTCACCACGCTTGAGCACGCGTAGTCCCGTGCGCAGGGCCGCCTCACTGGCCTTGCCGCCGGAGCGGTCGATGGGGATCTGTCCCACACCGGTGAAGAACGCTCGACTGACGAAGCCCTTCACCCCTGTGCCGGTGAAGTATTCGGCCTTGGCGAGGAAGGTGATCTTGCGGGGCAGTGGCAGCGGACCGAAGAAGTGGTCGGAGAACGACAGGTGGTTGCTGACCATGATGGCCGGACCGCGTCTGGGCACGTTCTCCACACCTTCGGCGCGGGGCTGCCACAACACGGCCAGGATCGGCCCCAGGATCGCTTTGACCACCCAGTAGAACATCGCTTCAGATCAACCCCTGCACACGCGGGGAGCACTGGGCAGGATCTGCCACGTCTCACTGTCCCGCTCGGCCGACAACGTCAGGAACGCCCCCGCACGGCCGCGGGGGAGGTCAGGAGTCATCTTCCCACCACGTGAGGGTCACCGCCAAAGTGTCCACGACCGGACGTGCTCGCCACGTGCCGAGGAGCCGTACCGCGGGGCATGGTCGAGGATACTCACCGGCGCGCGCCGCCCCATGGCCGGCCGTGGCCGAAGGAGGCCGTGGGAAGGGGCGACGATCCGAGGCCGCGGGGACGAGTGGGGGAACGTTACCGTGCACTCGATGACAAACGGTTGCCCGACCGACTAGCCTCACGGCTGGGACCCCCGTGCCCCGTCCCCCACCGCGCGATCCCCGGGAGCCAGAGACCAGTGAGACCGACCGACGCCTTGGCCTTGATTCCGGGTGCGGAACCCTTCAGCCACATCGGTTCGTCGACCGGTGTCCTGCTCTGCCACGGGTTCACCGGATCTCCCTATTCCATGCGCCCTTGGGCCGAATACCTGGCCGAGGCCGGATTCACCGTGGAACTGCCACGCCTACCCGGCCACGGCACCACTTGGCAGGACATGGCCACCACCTCCAGCGACGACTGGTACTCGGCCGTGGAAGAGACCCTGCTCGACCTGGCCCGCAGGTGCGGCGAGGTGTTCGTCATGGGGCTGTCCATGGGCGGTGCCCTCAGCCTGCGCCTGGCCCAGGAACACCCCGACCTCGTCACCGGGGTGGTGGTCGTCAACCCCTCGCTGACGGTGGACGACCGTAGGCTCCCGATCATCGCTCCCATTCGTCACCTGGTGGCCCGCGCCCTGCCTTCCACACCGGGGATCGGAGCCGACGTGGCCCTGGCACAGGACGGCGAGGGCGGCTATGAGCGGGTTCCCACGGCGGCGGCCGCGACACTCCCGAAGCTGTGGCGCGAGGTTCAGGAGGGCATGTCCGGTTTGCGGGTGCCGATTCTGGCCTACCGGAGCACTCAGGACCACGTTGTCGGGCCACGAAGTCTGCGTATCCTCGCTAGGAGAGCGGTCAACACACGGCTGACGGTCCACCTGCTTCACGACAGCTATCACGTGGCGACCCTCGACCATGACGCCGCCACCATCTTCGAAGGCAGCCTCGCCTTCGTGCGAGAGCACAGCAGAAGCGGGGAAGGAGCCGAGGGATGACACAACGCCGGGGCAATGGCCTGCCGGCCGACGCCTACGTTCCCCTGATCCTGCTCGCCCCCTCACACGCCGACCTCATGCTGGAGGCGCTCAGGCGCAGTGGGATCGCCGCCTACGCGGTCCCCTTGGAGGAGGACGTCCTGGAGCCCGGTGGTGGCCGGACCGAGGATCCGCCCACCGACCACCTCTACGTCGACGCCGAGGAACGTGGCGCCGCCGAGCAGGTCCTGGGCATGGAACTGCCGGACCTGACCGGCCCCGACCTGTTGGCCCCACGTTCGGGGTCCTCCTCCGAGGGAGAGGAGCAAGGTCAAGGGGCGCAGTCGTCCGAGGAGAGAACCGAGCCGCCGGTGGGCGGCGACCTCTTGGACGGGCCCGCCACCGACGTGGCCGACGAGTCCCGGCGTTCCGACGGTCAAGACGAGGTCTGGAACGACCTGGTCGCCCGGTTCTACGATGACCCCGAGCGGCCGGGAGAGCGGCGTGACCGTTCGGTCTGGCCCGACGCCGAGAACCTCGATCCCACCGACGAGCGGCGACCGCGGGTCGACGACATCCTCGCTGATCTGCCCCGTGACCTCGATGAGGACACCAAAGACGACCGGCTGGGCGAGGAGGACCGACGGCGGGCCGAGGCGGACCTGGAGGGCCACTACGAACCTCCGCCTCCGCCCCCGCTGATTCAGGGCGACAGGGTCGGGATCGCCGCCTGGTCCGGCCTCCTCGGTGTGCCGGCGCTGTTGTTCGGCACGGCTTTCCTGGGTGCCTCCCTGCCCAACTGGATGATGCTCCTGGGTGTCCTGGTCTTCCTCGGCAGTTTCGTGGTGCTGATCCTGCGCATGAACGACTCACGGCCACCCGGGGGCCACGGCCCCGACGATGGGGCGGTGGTCTGACCCCTGGGCTTCGACGTCCCCCTCTGGCGCGCCTTCGCCCTGTACCGTGCCGTGGCCTTGGTCTACGCGCTGGTCCTGGTGGTTCAGCACCACGAGCACCTGGTACGCCCCTGGCTGGCCTGGACCGTACTCGTGGTGATGTCCGTGTGGACGGTGGTCACCCACCAGGTCTACGCGAAGCCGGAGCATCGCACCGGGCGCTTTCTAGGCGCCGACCTCCTGCTCACCTTCGGTTGCCTGTTCGCCACCGCGCCGGCGACCACCCCCTTCTACCTCACCCAGGCCCCGCCGCTGAGCGGCTACTGGTTCGCCGGGGCCGCCCTGTCCGCGAGCGTCATCTGGGGTCGACGCGGTGCCGCCACGGTCGCCCTGGCCTATGGTTTCGCCGACCTCACCCTGCGAGTGATCATGGACGCCGCGATCACCTCGGCGACGGCGCGTGGCGTGGTACTGCTGCTGCTGGCCGGACTGGCCGTGGGCTACATGGCCCGGGTCGCCGAACAGGCCGAGGAACGCTTCGCCCAGGCCGTCAGGTTGGAAGCGCGTCTGCGCGAACGTGAGAGGATCGCCCGGTCCATCCACGACTCGGTGCTCCAGGTGCTCTCCATGGTGAGCAGACGAGGCGACGAGCTCGGGGGAGAGGCCGCCGAACTGGGTCGGATGGCCGGCGAGCAGGAGGTCCGGCTCCGCTCGTTGATCACCGGCGGCCTGGACGCCGCCGGGGCGGTCGCCACCGCCCCGGACCAGGCACGAGGACCCGTGGACCTGCGTGACCACCTTCGCCCCCTGGCCTCGCCCCGGGTCACCATCGCGGCTCCGGCCACCCCGATCCTGCTGCCCGAACACACCACCCGCGAATTGGTCGCCGCGGTGATGGCCGCGCTGGACAACGTCGAACGGCACTGTCCCGAGGGCACCCGCGCCTGGGTGTTGCTCGAGGACGAATCCGACACGGTCACCGTGACCGTGCGCGATGACGGACCGGGTATTCCTCCCGAGCGCCTGGAGCGGGCCCGAGCCGACGGCCGTCTGGGCGTGGCCCAGTCCATCCTGGGCCGTGTGCGTGACCTGGGGGGTCACACCCAGGTCCACAGCGACCCGGGGGAGGGAACGGAGTTCGAGATGCGAGTCCCCCGTGAGGGTCGTTGCTGAGGGCCTTCGCTTCAGGGCCGGTCGGTCTCCTCCTGGTGGGAGAACCGTTCCTCCTCCCAAGGGTCGGCCCGATTGTGGTAGCCGCGCTCCTCCCAGAAACCGCGCCGGTCGCCCACCATGTACTCCACCGAACGCAGCCACTTCACGCTCTTCCACCCGTACAGCTGCGGCACCACCAAGCGCAGTGGAAAGCCGTGTTCGGGGGCCAGTGGGGCCCCATCCCTTCGGGTGGCCAGGAGGACCCCCTCGGCCAGGAAGTCCTCCAAGCGCATGTTGGCGCTGTAGCCGTACTCGCCCCAGGCCATCACGTGGGTGGTCTGCGCGGAAGGCGGAGCCAACCTGACGAGCTCACTCGCACTCACCCCTGCCCAGTGCACGTCCGGGATGCTGAACCGCATCACACAGTGGAAGTCGCGTACCTCCCGCACCGTGGGTAGCGCGGTGAACTCCGCCCAGTTCCACCGGTAGGTGCCCAACGATTCGGTGGTTCCGAACACACGAAAGTCCCATCGCCCTGGGCGGAAGGAGGGCACCCGTCCGTAGTGCAGTGGTTTGTGCTCGCGGCGCACCGCCTGCCCGGGCGGCATCGCCCGCCCGCCGGTCTCCGTGCTCCCCGTTTCCGTCCCCTCGGACAATCCGTCCCCCTGACCATGCTCGCCCGTACGCGGCCACCGATGCCCCTCGTCCCCCGTGCCTGAGTGGGAAACAGGGCGTCTGTCATCCTGCCAGGCGTCGACGAGAGACAGATCACTCCCCCCTTCCGTGTGAACACACGGAAGCCGTGCGCTATAGTCACTGCCATGCAGCGGAACTTTTGGCGCTTTTATGGCTACCGGCCCACCTCCCCGGTCGCCTGTAAAGCGCTGCGCTGACACAGACGACTTCCCAGGAGCCCCGGGCCGACAACGGTCCGGGGCTCTTCGGCGTCTCGGGACCGGATCGGTCAGGCGATAGCCCCGTGGCTCAGCCACTCAACCGACGAACAGGGACAACCCACATGGTCATCGTTATGACGCCGGACGCCACCGCCGACAACATCGACGCGCTCGTCGAACTGGTCACCTCCGCCGGGGGTGAGGCCTACGTGACCCGCGGCGTCAGTCGCACGATCATCGGCCTGGTCGGTGACGTCGAGCGTTTCCAGGACCTCGGTCTGGCCGCCAAGCCCGGTGTCGGCGACGTTCTGCGCATCTCCGCCCCCTACAAGCTGGTCAGCCGCGAGAACCACGACAGTCGCACCGTCGTCAGTGTGCGTGGAGTTCCGATCGGTGGCGAGAACATGACCGTCATCGCAGGCCCCTGCGCGGTCGAGACCCCCGAGCAGACCCTTGAGGCCGCCCGCATGGCCCAGGTCGCCGGAGCCGCCCTGCTCCGTGGCGGCGCCTACAAGCCGCGCACCTCCCCGTACGCCTTCCAAGGGCTCGGTGAGCAGGGTCTGAGGATCCTCGCGGACGTGCGTGAGGAGACCGGCCTGCCCATCGTCACCGAGGTGGTGGACGCCGCCGACGTCGAACTGGTCGCCTCCTACGCGGACATGCTCCAGATCGGCACCCGCAACATGCAGAACTTCGCCCTGCTCCAGGCCGCCGGCGACGCGGGCAAGCCGGTCCTGCTCAAGCGCGGCATGAGTGCGACCATCGAGGAATGGTTGATGGCCGCCGAGTACATCGCCCAGCGCGGCAACCTCGACATCGTCCTGTGCGAGCGCGGCATCCGCACCTTCGAGAAGGCCACCCGCAACACCCTGGACATCAGCGCGGTCCCGGTGGCGCAGAACCTCACCCCCCTGCCGGTGATCGTGGACCCGTCCCACTCCGGCGGCAAGCGCGACCTGGTCCTGCCGCTGTCCCGCGCCGCCATCGCGATCGGTGCCGACGGCGTCATCGTCGACGTGCACCCCAGCCCGGAGACGGCGTTGTGCGACGGCCCCCAGGCCCTTCTGCGGGAAGACCTGGCCGAGCTGCGGGACCTGGCCGGGACGCTGGCCACCCTGAGCGGACGCACCCTCACCCCGGCCCCGGTTCGAGAGCCCGTCGCGCTCTGACCCCGCGGCCCGGACACCGGGAGGCGGAAAAGCACGAAGGAACCGGGCCCGGTGACCTCCTTGGGGAGATCACCGGGCCCGGCCCCGTGTGCACGGGCATGGTTCAGGCGGTGGGTACGGCTGTGGCCGCGCTCGGGAGGATGCCCTTCTTGGGAGCCTCCTCGCCCAGGAAACTGGGCTTGTGCACCTGGGCGGTGGAGACCAGGTACTCGACCAGCTCCTCGGCGTCCAGGCGCTTCTCGATCTGGCGCAGGTCACCGATCTTGGCGGCGGTCTCCACCTGACGCGGGGTCAACATGGTGCAGCAGTCCTCGTCGGGCAGCTCCGAGATCGCCAGCGTCCCGATCTGCCGGGCCTGGTCCATGATCTCGGTCTTGTCCATGCCGATGAGGGGACGCAGGATCGGTAGGTCCACCGCGTCGTCCAAGGCGGTGAGGTTGGTCATCGTCTGGCTGGAGACCTGGCCCAAGGCGTCCCCGGTGATCAGGCATTCGGCCTTGAGGTCGTCGGCCAGGGCCTCAGCGGTCTTGAGCATCAGGCGGCGTTGGGCCACGATCTGCAATCGCTCGATCCCCGAGCTCTTCAACTGTTGCTGGGCCTTGCCGAAAGGCACCACGAACAGCCGGGATCCCCCCTGGTAGCGGTCCAGCCGGCGGACCAGACTGTAGGCCTTGTAGATGGACTCAGGGCCGGTGAAGGGCATCCCGGAGAAGTGCAGGAAGTCGACCTTCAAGCCGCGCCGGATCATCCGGTGGGCGGCGACGGGGGAATCGATCCCGCCCGACATCAGCACCAGACCACGACCGCTCATCCCCGCGGGCAGGCCGCCCTGGCCGGGGATGCCGTCGGTGAAGACGAACGCTTCGTCCTTGTCGACCTCGACGTACAGGGTGTTGTCCGGGTGCTTGAGGTTCACCTTGTGGCCGTGCGCCTGGATGACCTTGGATCCCAAGAAGGCGGCCAGCTCACCCGAGTTCATCTCGAAGCGCTTGTCGCGGCGACGGGCGCGCACCGCGAAGGTTCCCTCCAGATCGGCCATGGAACGCACGGACACGTCCACGATGGCGTCGATGTCCTTGCGGACCCGGCGCACCAGGTGGACCCACACCACACCCATGACGTTGGCCATGCGGTCCGCGATCTCGGCGATCTCCAGGTCGGAGGCTTCGGGCTTGCGCACGATGATCACACCGGCGCCGCGCTGGGAGAGTCGAATGTCGCCCAGGTCGCGCACCGAGGCACGGATGTTGTTGTGCAGGCGACGCTCGAACAGCTTGCGGTTGGAGCCCTTGAGGACGATCTCGCCGAGCTTCATCAACACGCAGAGCTCGCCGAGCCCGGCGTCGGCTCCGACCTCGGGTACGGGGATCGGAACGGACTCCAACGACGCGGACATGGTGCTACCTCCGGAAAAGATGATGCCTTCAGGCCCGGTGAGTGGGGGAACGAGGTGCGCGGCGACGGGACCGGGTGCGACCGCCGCTCACTTCCAGTATCGAACAATTCCCGGAGCGCTCGGTACATTCCCGCCCGCTCACCCCGTTCGGTGAGGCGCTCGACACCCTCCCACGCACGAGGCGGCCCCTCACAGACGGCGGAGGGCCGTTCGAGAGGGGCCGCCTCGACGCTTCCGGGGCGGGATCAGCCGAAGAAGACCTCCGCCTCCTCGTAACGCTCGGCCGGAACCGTCTTGAGGGTATCGGTGGCCTCGGCCAGGTCGACCCGGACGATGTCGGTGCCCTGCAACGCGACCATCTTGCCGAAAGTCTTGTCGTGCACGGCCTCGATGGCGTTCACGCCCAGGCGGGTGGCCAGTACCCGGTCGAAGGCACTGGGGGTGCCGCCACGCTGGATGTGGCCCAGCACGACCGAGCGGGACTCCTTGCCGGTGCGCTTTTCGATCTCATCGGCCAAGGTCTGGCCGATGCCGCCCAGACGCACGTGACCGAAGGAATCCTTCTCGCCGGTCTGCAACGCCAGCTGGCCTTCCATGGGGTGCGCGCCCTCGGCGACCACGACTATGGGGGCGTACTGAGTCTCGAAGCGGCTCTGGACGTGCTTGACGACCTCGTCGATGTCGAAGGGCCGTTCCGGGATGAGGATGACGTTGGCGCCCGCCGCCATACCCGAGTGCAGGGCGATCCACCCGGCGTGCCGACCCATGACCTCCACGACCAGGGCGCGGTGGTGGGACTCGGCGGTGGTGTGCAGCCGGTCGATCGCCTCCGTGGCGATGTTGACGGCGGTGTCGAACCCGAACGTGTAATCGGTGGCGTTGAGGTCGTTGTCGATGGTCTTGGGTACGCCCACGACGTTGACTCCGCGGTCGTGCAGCTGACGGGCCACACCGAGGGTGTCCTCGCCGCCGATGGCGATCAGGGCGTCCACGCCCAGCCCGGCCATGTTGTCCTTGACCCGCTCGACACCGCCCTCGATCTTCATCAGGTTGGTGCGGGAGGAACCCAGGATGGTCCCACCGCGCGGGAGGATGCCGCGTACGGCGTTGACGTCCAACGGCATGGTGACGCCTTCCAGCGGACCGCGCCAGCCGTCCCGGAAGCCGATGAACTCGTAGCCGTAGTCCTTGATCCCCTTACGGACCACGGCACGGATGACCGCGTTCAGACCCGGGCAGTCTCCACCACCGGTCAGCACCCCGACTCGCATGCGACTTCTCCTCGACGTTGTGTGTATCTACGGCGCACGGCGCCATATGGTCTAGACCATAGTGGGGTCAAGGAGTCCGGGCCAACCCCGACGAGGAAAGGTCTTGCGAAAACCCACTTCGTTGGGGTGGGAACTCGACCGAAAGTGACGGACGATCCAGAGCGAGAGCCCCGGATCCGACGCGAGGACCGTGCTCAGTCCTGCGGGCCGTCCAACCCCTGGTCGATGGCGTAACGCACCAACTCCACTCGGTTGTGCAATCGTAACTTGGTGAGGGTGTTCTGGACGTGGTTCTGCACCGTGCGGTGGGAGATGGTGAGGCGCCGAGCGATCTGCTTGTAGGCCAATCCCTTGGCCACCAGCCGCAACACCTCGGTCTCGCGAGGAGTGAGGCGCGGCGCCTTCTCGTGTCCCTGGGAAGCGGAGTCGTCCTCGTTCGAGAGTCTGCGGTACTCGCCGAGCACCAGACCGGCCAACCCGGGGGTGTAGACCGCCTCCCCGGCGTGCACACGTCGCACCGCGTCCAGGAGTTCCTCACGTCCGGCCGACTTCACCAGGTAGCCACCGGCTCCGGCCTTCACGGCGGCCAGTACGTCCTCGCTCTCCCCACTGGCGGACAACACGAGCACCTTCGGGGGGTCGGGCAGGGCCGTCAGGGCGGCGGTGAGCTCCACCCCGCTGACGTCCGGCAGGTTCAGGTCCACCACGGCCAGGGTGGGCCGTGTCGCGGGTGCGATGCGCAGCGCCTTGGCGCCGTCCCCGGCGGTGCCCACCACCGTCAAACCCGCCTCACCGAGGTCGCGGGCCACCGCCTCACGCCACATGGGGTGATCGTCCACGACCAGTACCCGGATACTCTCGCCGCTCATGAGGTAGAAGCGTAGCGCGGCCGTTCTGGGCGTCGGCGACGAAGAGGGGGTGTGGAGCACGTGCCCCACACCCCCTCTTCGTCGGAATGGACGATTTCAGTGGTCAATCGTCGTCATCGTCGTCCGGATCGATGGTGATTCCACCCGGCGTCGCGGTGATCGTGATCTTGGTGCCCTCCGGGGCCTCGCCGGTGTGCGACTGGTGGCCGACGACCCGACCTCCCAGGATGCGTTCCACCTCGACCTCGAAGCCGGCGTCCTCCAACTTCTTACGGGCCTTGTTGATCCGTTCCCCCACCACGTCGGGGATCTCCACCGCGGGCGGTCCGGTGGACACGGTCAGGGTGACGGTGGCCCCGGCCCCCACGTTGATGCCGGTGTCGGGGCTTTGGCTGATGACCAGGCCCTCGTCGATGCTCTCGCTCTCCTCCTCGACGACCTCCACCGACAGGCCCAGGTCCTCGAGCTTGCTCTCCGCGTCCTCCAGCTTCTCCCCGGCCAGACTCGGCACGGGAATCCCCCGGCTGACGCTGAGCGTCACCGTCTCCTCCCGGTCGGCGTCGCCCCCCGCCTCGGGTGTGGTGGAGATCACCTCGCCCGGATCATGCTCGGAGGAGTCGACCTCCTCCTGCGCGATGTCGTCGCGCTCGAAGCCGAGGTCCTCCAGCGCCTTGATGGCGTCAGCGACGTCACTGCCCACCAGTTCGGGCATCTCCACCTGCTGTGGCCCCTTGGAAACGAAGACCGTCACCTCGTCACCGGGAGAGAGCCGCTCCCCGCTCTCGGGGTCGGTGGCCGCCACCTCGCCCGCGGCGGCCGCGTCGCTGTAGACGGTCTCTTCGGACAGGTCGTAGATCAGCCCGGCCGTACGGATCTCCTCTCGGGCGATCTCGGGGGTGGCCCCGACCACGTCGGGAACGGCTTCGTAGCGTCCCAGGAGGAACCACCAACCGGCCAGGAAGACGACCAGCGCCGTGACGAGGGCTCCCACCACCAGCAGGCGGTTGCGGGAGAACCATGAACGGTCCTCGCGATCGTCGGGGTAGTCGTCCTCGTGGTAGCCGTCGTCCACGGCGTTCATGTCGACGACCATGGTGGCGTTCTCGGTCCCCGGGCCCGCGCCGCCGGCGATCAGTTGGGGTGCGGTCATGGTGACTCCGGCGGCGCCGGCGGGTGCGACCGGGGCCATGTGACCGGCGGTGGTCGCGGGAGTCTCCGGCAGGGACTTCAGGACCTCCAACACCTTGGCCAGGTACTGGCCCGCGCTGCTGGGGCGGTACCTGGGATCGCGCTCGGTGGCCTTGGTCACCAGCGCGTCCACCTCGGGCGCGAGCCCGGGTAGGAAGTGGGAGGGCCGGGGCACGTCCTCGTTGACGTGTTGGTAGGCGATGGCGATGGGGGTCTCACCGGTGTGCGGCTGGCCACCGGTGAGCAGTTCGTAGAGCATGATCCCCGCGGCGTACACGTCGCTGCGGGCGTCGGCGGTGCCCTTCTCGATCTGCTCGGGTGCCAGATAGGCGGCGGTGCCCATCAGGGTGCCGGTGCGGGTCAGCCCCTGGTTGGACTGCTCCACCGCGCGGGCCAGCCCGAAGTCGGCGACCTTGACCCGCCCGTCCTCGGTGATGAGGACGTTCTCGGGCTTGACGTCACGGTGCACCATGCCCGCCTGGTGGGCGGCGCCCAGGGCGGCCAACACCGGTGCCATGAAGTTCAGTGCCTGACGGGGGGCCAGCCGACCGCGTTCCTTGAGCAGGTCGCGCAGGGTCCGGCCAGGGACGTACTCCATGGCCAGGAACACGTGCCCTTGGTCCTCGCCCTGGTCGAAGACCTGCACCACGTTGGGGTGTGAGAGTTTGGCGACCGAGTGCGCCTCGTTGATGAAACGCTGGACGAAGGAGGGGTCCTGGGCCAGGGAGGGGTGCATGACCTTCAGGGCCACTCTGCGGTCCAGTCTGAGGTCGTGGGCGACGTAGACCGTCGCCATGCCGCCACCGGCGATCCTTGACTCGACGAAGTAGCGACGGTCCAGCGTCGCGCCTACAAGCGGGTCGGAAGTCGTCATGTCCACGGCGGAGTAGTGTCCTTGCTGCGGGGAGCGCGGGAGTTCGCGGCCGGTGGCGCGTACCCGACACCTGATGTCGAACCGACACGATAGCGGAATCCGGTGTCGCTTCTGCCCCGCGGTTCACGGTCGCGGTGCCCCTGGTCGATGCGGCACGTGGTCGATCCATGTGCGCTCGGGGGTGCTCGCGCCTGGGTGGTTCTGTGGGTGCGGTGCGCGCACGCGGCACACACCTGGTCCACGGTAGGGGACGACACCAAACCGGGGAGCACCGCCACATCGACCGGACCTTGCTCCAGGAAGATCCGGGAGCCCGCTCTGAACTGCCCGTACGTCCTTGGTCAAGGCCGGTCGAAGTGGCCGTCGCGATGGTCCTTCAGACCACGTCCGGGCTGGAGGCCAGGGCGTGCCGGCGCATCGGAATGCGGCCGGCCAGTCGTGCCCCGCGTCCGCCGCGCACGGCGTCGCGCATCGCCCTGGCCATACGAACCGGATCCTGGGCACGGGTCACGGCAGTGGCCAACAACACCGCGTCGCAGCCCAGTTCCATGGCCAGCGCGGCGTCACTCGCGGTGCCGATCCCCGCGTCGACGATCACCGGAACACCGCACTGTTCGACGATCAATTCCAGGTTGTGCGGGTTGCGGATGCCCAGGCCGGAGCCGATCGGCGCGGCCAACGGCATGACGGCGGCGCACCCCAGCTGCTCCAGACGGCGCGCCAGGACCGGGTCGTCGTTGGTGTAGGGAAGGACCGTGAAACCGTCGTCCACGAGCGTCTCGGCGGCGTCCAACAGCTCCACGGGGTCGGGCAACAGGGTGTGCTCGTCGGCGATCACCTCCAGCTTCACCCAGTCGGTCTCCAGGGCCTCGCGACCCAGACGCGCGGTGCGCACGGCCTCGGCCGCGGTGAAACAACCGGCGGTGTTGGGCAGCGCGCGGATCTTGTTGCGCTCCAGGACGCTCCACACCGAGCCCTGAGCCCCGGGGGTGACCCGACGCATGGCCACGGTGGTCATCTCGGTCCCGGAGGCCAGCAGCGCTTCCTCCAACACCTCCAGGGAGGGAGCGCCTCCGGTACCGGTGATGAGCCGAGAACCGAAGGAGACTCCGGCGATGACGAGCGGGTCGTCGAGGGGATGGGGCGCTGGGAGTGTGTCGGTCATGGTTCAGCCTCCCTGTACGGCGGTCAGGACGTCCACGCGGTCGCCCGGGGCCAAGGTGGTCTCGGCCCAGGCGGTGCGTCGCACCACCTCGTCGTTGATGGCCACCGCGATCCCACCGGGGATCTCTCCCGAGCCGTCCGTGGTCAGGTCGCGTACGACCGCCTCGACCGTGGTGGCCGTGCTCCGTCGGCTCTCGCCGTTGATGATCAGTTCCACTGTTCCTCCCAGGTCGTTGATGTCTCTCGTGTACCGCCTCCGGACCGTTCCCGGTTCGCCGCGAACCGACGTGCGTACTCGGGGAGGGCGCCGCTGGTGAGCACGTCGGCCATGATCTCGCCGGTCACGGGGGCCAACAGCACCCCGTGACGGAAGTGGCCGGTGGCCAGGTGCAGGCCCGGGACCCGGGTGGGTCCCAGGAGTGGTTCGTTGTCGGGTGAGCCGGGGCGCAGTCCCACACAGGTCTCGGTGACCTCCAGTTCGCCGATCCCGGGGACCAATTCGCGGGCGTCCCGCAACACCTGCCAGAGCCCGCCCGCGGTCAGGGCGGTGTCATGACCCAGTTCCTCCTGGGTGGCGCCCACGATCACCTCACCGTCGGCCCGAGGCACCAGGTATACGGGGGAGCCGCGGACCAGCCCGCGTACGGTTCGGCCCAGCAACGGGGGCTCGCCCGGTCGAACGCGGGCGCGCAGCAGTTGACCCTTGACCGGGCGCACCGTGGGCAGTACCGGTTCGGGCAGGGTGATCCGTTCGCCCCAACAGCCGGCGGCCAGGACGACCTGGTGGGTGGGCAAGACGGAACCGTCGGCGAGACGCGCTCCCAGGCGGGCCCCTTCGGGGCCGGGGGCGAGGACCTCGGCCACCGACTCGGTGACCTCCCGGACCCCCGCGCGTTCGCCGGCCCGGGCCAGCGCGGTCAGGAGACGGCGGGGATCGACGGAATGGTCGTCGGGGGCCAGGACCCCGCCCCGAACGGTCGGGGCCAGCAGTGGTTCCAACCGGCGGCACTCACGACCGGTCAGCCGCTCGGTGGCCACACCCAGGCGTTGTCGCAGGGCGTGCAGGTCGGTCAGGACGGCCAGGTCGTCTCGGTCGAAGGCGATCAGGAGCGTCCCGGTCCGGTGGTGCCCGACGCTCATGCCGGCGGCCGCCTCCAGGTCGCTCACGAAGGCGTCGTACATTCGCGCGGAGCGGACACCCAGGCCCATGAGTTCCTCCTCACCGAACGTCGCTTCGGTGGCGGGTGTCAACATGCCCGCGGCGACGGCGGAGGAGGAACGGGAGTCCGCGGGGGAGGTGACGGGATCGGGCTCGACCAGGGTGATCGTCAGACCGCGTTGGGCCGCCCGCCAAGCGGTCACACGGCCGATGACACCGCCTCCCACCACGACGACGTCGGTGGCGGGACGAATCTCTGTGGGGTGGGGGCCCTCGAATTCACGCATGGTGTGTTCTTCCACTCCCTTCGCCGGCATGATCCGGATCAGGTTCGTGCGGTCGGAGACGGGCAGTCTCCCTCTCAGCCGGGTCCACCCGGCTCCCGCGGGACGTGTCTGTTCGGTCCCCATTCTAGGAGGACAGAACGTCCGGCGGCCACTTCGCGATTTTTCGGACGGTCTTCGTGGCCTGTGGGGATGTGGCAGATTGGAAGGGTGACACAAAGCGATCGCGAAATCGACGGACTGGTCGGCGACTGGCTGACCCTACGGGAGGCGGCTCGACCGTTGGGAGTGAGCCCCAACCGCATCAAGACGCTCATCCGGGAGAATCGCCTGATGGGCGTGGTCCGTGGTGGTGAACTCTCCATCCCCGCCGCCTTCCTGGACGGTGAGGACCTCGTCAAGGGGCTGTCCGGCACCATCATGCTGCTCAGCGACGCGGGTTTTTCCACCGAAGAAGCCCTGCGTTGGTTGTTCACCTCCGACGACAGTCTGCCCGGTACCCCGATCCAGGCCATGCGCGAGAACCGGGGTACCGAAGTGCGTCGTCGTGCTCAAGGCCTGGCCTTCTGAAGCGGTTCCAGGCCCAAGGGGCGCGCCCCTTGGGCCGCCGCGGTCCAGGCCCTAGGGTGGGTGACGTGAGGACCAGCCACGGAACCAGCCTGCGCAAGCGCCTGGACACGTCTTTTTTGTACCTGTGCACCGATGCCCGGACCGAGCGCGGCGACCTCGCCGACTTCGCGGACGCGGCCCTGGCCGGAGGGGTGGACATCATCCAACTCCGGGACAAGGGACTGGAGGCCCGAGAGGAACTCGACGCGCTCGAGGTCCTGCGTGAGGCCTGCGAACGCCACGGGGCCCTGCTCGCGGTCAACGACCGCGCCGATATCGCCCGTGCGGTACGCGCCGACGTCCTGCACCTGGGTCAACGCGACCTGCCCGTGCCCATGGCGAGGGACATCATCGGAGCGGACCCGCTCATCGGTCGCTCGAACAACGACGCCCGGGCGGCGTCGGCCTCCGCCGAGGAACTCGGCAGCGACTACTTCTGTGTCGGTCCCACCTGGGCCACCCCCACCAAGCCGGGGCGCCCGGCGGCCGGTCTGGAACTGGTGGAGCGGGCCGCGGCCCTGAACACGGAGCGTCCCTGGTTCGCCATCGGAGGCATCGACCTCACCAACATCGACCAGGTCCTCGACGCCGGTGCCCAAAGGGTGGTCGTGGTGCGTGCGATCACCGAGGCCGCGGATCCCCGTGCCGCGGCGGCCGCACTCCGGGAATGTCTCACCGCACGCGGCTGACCCCTCGCC
This sequence comes from Nocardiopsis alkaliphila YIM 80379, assembly GCF_000341005.1. Lineage (GTDB taxonomy): Bacteria > Actinomycetota > Actinomycetes > Streptosporangiales > Streptosporangiaceae > Nocardiopsis > Nocardiopsis alkaliphila. The sequence goes on from NZ_ANBD01000130.1 coordinate 37,676, forward strand.
GACGCCGTGGTGGGGCCTGGACCGACCCCTGGAAAACGACGGAACCGCCGCGCCCGGGGCGCGGCGGTCGCAAGCGGGGGTTCGTGGTCAGGCCACGATGTGCGACAGTGCGCTCGGATGACGACGGAGGAAGCCCTCGATGGACTGAGCCGGGTGCCCGGTCAGCTTGTGGACGCTCCTGGAGACCACGTCCAGCTCTCCGGCCGCGATCGCCGCGTACGATGAGGCCCACCCTTCGATCTCCCACTCGGGGGCTCCGGTCGGGCGACGGGATTCCAAGGCCTCCTCCCAAGTCTCGGGTACGTACCGAAGGGTGCGGCCGGTCAGTCGGCTCAACCTCTCGACGGTGGCGCCCAAGGAGAGTGCCTCGGGTCCGGTCACGTCATAGGTGGTCTCCTCGGAGGCGGCGATCACGAGGGGGTCGGTCAGTACGGCGGCGGCCACGTCCGCCACGTCGTTACGGGAAACCCATGCCACCCGGCCCTCACCGGCCGGCCCGCGCACCGTACCTTCGTCATTCACCAACCGCGGCAACAGGTCCAGATACAGACTGCATCTGAGGAACGTGTGCGAGACCCCCGTGGACCTGATGTGGGCCTCGGTGAAGAAGTGTGTCCGAGCGAAGGTGAAGGTGGCGGCCGGACCCGCGTTCAGAAAGGACAGGTAGACGATCCGGGAGACCCCGGCTCGGACGGCCGCGTCCACCGCCCTGGCGTGGATCTCCATCCGGTCCTCGGTCTCGGTGGCCGAGACCAGGAACAGGGTGTCCACTCCTCGGCAGGCCCGCTCGAAGGCGGCGGTGTCCTCGTAGGCGGCCATCGAAGCACTGCTGCCCGGGTACTCGGGGGCGCGGTTGATGTCGCGCACGATGAGACGTTGTGTCCCCCCGAGCCTGGCGATCCGGGCGGCCACGCGCCCACCCACCGCGCCCGTGGCCCCGGTCACCCCTATGGTGTGGTTTGTCATGTGATCGTCGCCCATGAGAGCCATCCTGGTGGAAGGGTGCGTTCCGAGCACTCATCGGCACGCCCCTTTTTGCGGCTTCCGGCCAGTCAGTGGTCTTCTCTTGGTGAGCCCGGTTCCGCGCCCTCCCGGGGGGAGACGACGGCGGGCCGGTCCGTGCGCCGGTAGGCGCACTTGCGCAGCAGGACCTCGGCCGGGCCACGTCGTCCCGCGCGCTCCAGGGCGTAGGAGGCCAGCACGGTGGTCAGCCACACCCCGATGGCGAACAGGAACATCGACCACGAGGTCAGGTGGGCGCCCAGCCCCAGCCCCCAGGCGGCCAGGATCGGCGCGCACAGCACGGACTGGGCCAGGTAGGCGCTCAAAGAGCGTTTGCCGGTGGCGCTCAGTGCGCTCACCACCATCGAGGCACGACCGCGTTCCTGGATCCTATGGGCGATCAGGGAGATCAAGGCGATGTAGCCGAGCCCGCAGAACAGGCCGGTGAGCATGTGCGGCATGGTCAACATCTGCGCCTGCATCGGGTCCAGGCCCAGCACACCCACCTGCTGTAGGGCCAAGGGGAGCCCGCCCAGCCAACCGACGGTGACACCCACGGCCGCGATCCATCCGAGCGCCTTCAGACGCCGTCCCGGCTCCTCGAGGAAGCGTCGGTGTGCCGCCCAGAACCCGAACAGGATCGCGGCGGGAACCGCCAGTCCGAACAGACCCTGACCGATCACGATCAAGGGCCAGGTCGAGATCCGGCCCAGGGCCGCGGCCACCACGGAGGTCTCTTCGAGGTTGGCTGCGAGCTCGCCCGTGCCGAAACCACCGTCGTCGACCGAGACCCCGGCGAGGAAGGGCAACGCCAGCAGACCGAAGACCGCCAAAAGGCCGATCAGCCCGGTCAGGACCAAGCCCCACACCAGCGATGTGAGGTCCCGCCGCCAGAGGAAGAGCCACCCCAGGAACAGCCCGGCCAGGCCGTAGGCGGCCAGGATGTCGCCCATCCACAGCAAGAGGGCGTGGAAGAAACCGAAGACGATCAGCCACAGGTTGCGGCGCCGCAGCAGTGCCTTCGTCTCCTCGACGCTCGCCCCGGTCGCCTGTTGTCGTCGGGCCAGTTGCACCATGCCGTAACCGAACAGGAACGCGAACATGGGGTAGCTGCGCATGTCCACGGCCAGCACCGTGAAGAACTGGGTCGCCGTGTCCAGGACGCCCTCGGGAGCGGGATGTACGGTGACGCCCGAGTCCGGTACGGCCCACAGGTACCAGACCGTGTTGGCCAGGGCGATGAACAGCAGCATGAAGCCACGGGCGAGGTCGGGTGCGAGCGCGCGTCCGTCGGGGGGCGCCGATCCGCGGATCGATGTGTTCCCGGCCATGGTGCAAGCCCCTCGTTCTCGAGATCTATCGTGAGCTTGGATTCAACCTGGAACGGATGAACGGCACAACCGAGGGTCGCCCCGAAAGGACCCCCGCCCTCTCAGGGCGCTCCTGGGGGCGGGGGGTGAAGGCTCTTGGTGGGCCGTGCGCTCAGTGGGAACGCCGGGTCGCGGCGACCACCAGATCGCCCAGCGGACCGCGTGCCTCGGCGTCCAGCGCCGGGCTTTCCAGGGCGACGTGCGCTCGTTCGGCGTACTCGGAGATCAGGGCCTCGCAGGCGGCCAGGGCGCCACTGGACTCGATCAGGGAGCACATCCACTCCACCGAGGACACCGATAGGTCGGGCGCGCCCAGCAGCGAACGAAAACGCTCGGCGTCGGCCGCTCCGGAGCGGGCCAGAGTCTCGGCCACCACCAGGGTGCGCTTGCCCTCGCGCAGGTCGTCGCCGGTGGGCTTGCCCGTGGTGGAGGGGTCGCCGAACACCCCCAGCACGTCGTCACGCAACTGGAAGGCGATCCCCAACGGGATCCCGTAGTCGGTGTAGACCCCGGCGAGTTCCTCGTATCGGCCGGCCAGAGCGGCCCCCAGGTGGAGCGGACGCTCCACCGTGTACTTGGCGGACTTGTAACGCATCACCCGTAGGGCGGCCTCACGACCGGCGGAGCCGCGCACCTGCTCCAGGGTGTCCAGGTACTGCCCGGCCATGACCTCGGTGCGCATCGCGTTGAAGGGCACGCGCCCGTCCTGGAGCGTCTGTGGGGCGAACCCACTGGCCTGGTACATCTCATCGGACCAGGCCAGGCACAAGTCCCCGAGGAGGATCGCGGCACCTCGGCCGAACCCGTCGCTGTCACCGCCCCACCCGTGCTCGGCGTGCAAGCCCGCCATGCGCTTGTGGGTGGCGGGTAGACCGCGTCGGGTGTCGCTGTTGTCGATCACGTCGTCATGGATCAGCGCGCAGGCCTGGAGGAACTCCAGGGAGGACGCGGCCCGGACGATCCGTTCGTCCTTCTCGTCGCCGCCCGCACCGCACCACCCCCAGTAGGTGAAGGTCGGGCGCAGGCGCTTGCCTCCGGAGACGATCGCCTCCAAGGCGTCCATCGCGGGGGCCAGTTCGGTCCCGACCTCCAACAGGCGCTCGCGGTGGTCGGCACAAAAGTCGAACAGTTCGCGGTCCACGGCGGAGCGGATGACGGACACGGCTGAAGAGGCAGTAGAAGGGGCCATACCCAGCAGGTTAGCCCCTGTCAGAGGGGGTACGGGCCCGTTGGCTCGGCTGTCGCACGTCGTTGATCCGTCCCAACACTGGAACCCTCCCGGTCCAGAATATGGACAGCAAGGGAAGGGTGGGGGGAGCAGGGGGAGCGTCTATCAGTCGAGGCGACCTGCGTGTCTGTAAGGATTTCGTGCATGGAATATGTCCTCTGTAGCACTTCGCGAAGATCCGAAGGCGTCTCGCATGGTGGTACGTGAGACGGTGGGAAAAGTAAGTATCTCGAAACGTGGGATGGGGAGTCCGCGAGGAGGAAGGTCTGGCCTAGGGTGGACACATGCTCGCTGCACCGACCCGCCCTGTGGCGCCCCGAAGCCCGGCCCCCAGGCCGCGCCATATCCGAGACCTGCTCGACTCGGGCGAGCCGTTGTTCTCCTTCGAGTTCTTCCCGCCCCGCAACGCCCGGTCCCAGGAGCGACTATGGCGGGCCATTCGGGAGATCGAGGCGCTCGGCCCCTCCTTCGTCTCCGTCACCTACGGCGCCGGTGGCGGCACTCGCGATCTAACGGTGGAGACCACCGAACGCATCGCGACCGACACCACCCTGCTACCGGTCGCCCACATGACGCTGGTCGACCACTCCGTCGCCGAGTTGCGCCACCTCATCGGTCGCCTGTCCGACGCGGGTGTCTCCAACATGCTCGCCGTACGAGGTGACCCGCCCGGTGATCCGGACGGTGAGTGGGTCCGCCATCCGGAAGGATTGACCTACGCCGAGGACCTGGTCCGTCTGCTCAAGGAGAGCGGAGACTTCTCCGTGGGCGTGGCGGCCTTCCCCTACAAGCATCCGCGCTCGACCGACGTCGAGGCCGACACCGACTTCTTCGTGCGCAAGTGCGAGGCCGGTGCCGACTACGCCATCACCCAGATGTTCTTCGACGTCGAGGACTACCTGCGTCTACGCGATCGGGTCGCCGCCCGCGGCTGCGAGGTGCCCATCATTCCCGAGGTGTTCCCGGTGGTGAAGATGGCCTCCATCCCCCGCTCGGAGCAACTCTCGGGCGCTCCGTTCCCCCGGGAGCTGGCCGAACGCTTCGAGCGTCTGGGTGAGGACGCCGAGGCCGTGCGAGAGTTCGGGATCGACCACGCCCGGCACATGTGCGAGCGGCTGCTGGCCGAGGGTGCGCCGGGTATCCACTTCATCACCTTCAACCAGTCCACGGCCACCAGGGAGATCTACCGCGAGATCGCTCCTGTCCGCGAGCGGGCAGGGGCAGCCGCGCGGCCATGATCGAGAAGGGTTGTTCCGGACTCCCCGGGAAGAAGAACGGGTCCAACAGTTCGATGAAACCGCAGGAGCGATAGAGGTGGCGCGCGGGTGAGGGGCCCGAGCGCGTGGACAGTACCGCCGTGCGTTCGGGGCGGTCGGCGCACAGCAGATACAGCATGCGACGGCCGATCCCCTGGTTCTGGGCGTCGGGGTGGACGTGCACCTCGGCGATCTCCAGGGGGTCGGTCAGGTAGCGGCGCAGGTGTCCCCGCCGTCCCCGAGCGCGCATACCCTCGGTGACCACGTCGTGCCACCATTGGCCCTCGACCCCATGGAGGGCGTAGGCGAAGCCCACGGCATGATCATCGCGCGTGGCCACCACGCAGCGAAAGCCCGGCTGGAGGGCGTGGCCTCGCATGACGGCGGACCGTCCCGGCAATTGGCCGGGTGGTGGTCGCATGGCGGCCTCGTACACCTCCAAGAGCGCCGGGATGGCGTGGGTGAAGGCGGGGGAGGCGAGTTCGTGCAACTCGGTGTCGACTGCCACGTGACCAGGTTAGGTGGTGGAGGCGACTTTCCGCCTGGACTCCTCGGAAGCAACGGCCGCTCCGAGCCTCCTTGACGCTCCGACCGCGGGGGTGTTAACTGGATTTCATCGAACACAGGTTCGATGGCTCCGTCCGAGTGTGCTCGGTGGGCGAGTGCGAGGTCGGGCCGGGGAGGGGAAGCCCTTGCCCGACCTCGTCGCGTGCCCGGCCTTCCCGAATGGCGGTCTGCTCATGTGTGCGGTCACGGCTTCGAACGGCACGAAGCCGGATGCCTTCCGCGAATGGGGAGGCATCCGGCTTCCACGTGTCGGACCGGCTTGGTCGCGTGAGCGGGTCAGAAGGCGTCGACGGCGCGGCGGGCCTCGGGGTCGAGGACGCCCCAGTTGATGAGTTCCTCGGTGAGGTCGCCCGGAGACTTGTCGTAGATGACCGCGAGTGAGCGCAGGTCCTCCTGGCGGATGGACAGCACTCGCCCGTTGTAGTCACCCCGCTGGCTCTGGATGGTGGCCACGTAGCGAGAGAGCGGCCCCGCCTTCTCCTGTGGCAATTGCTGCATGCGCTCCAGGTCGATGACCAGCTTGGGCGTGGGGCCCAGCGGGGTGGGCGCGGCACCGCCGGGCAGCAGCTCCGACATCGGCACCCCGTAGAAGTCGGCCAGCTCGGCCAGCTTCTGAACGGTGACGGCGCGGTCGCCGCGCTCGTAGGAACCCACCACGACGGCCTTCCAGCGTCCGTGGGACTTCTCCTCTACCCCGTGCAGGGACAGGGCCTGCTGGGTGCGGATGGCACGCAGTCGCGCACCGAGGGACTTGGCGTATTCGGATGGCATCTTCTTGTCGCTCCCGGCCGTGACGGTGGCTGGCGTTGAGTGGGGGAGACGTCCGCTCGTACTCGGCGGGCCGCCTGGGCGGTCCAGCGGATGGTCACGGGGTGCAACCCCACCCGGTATTGGTTACAGACAGTGACGGTAGAGGGGGGTGGCGCCCAGGTCAAGCTGTTGGGACGAAACGCGACTAATCAGTGGCCAAACCGTGCATAGGTGAGACGCCTCTCATTTGTGGGCCGGGTAGGACGAAGGGGGCGTCCCAGTTGGGTGAAAAGCCCGTTCCTGTAAGGAATTTCGCATGTCGCGCGAACTATGGGTGAATACGGAGGGTTATGAAATGGATACCCCCAGATGGGCAACTTGTGGCGTTTTATGTGATGAGCATCACATACATGATCCCAGGGGTCGAGGGGTGCCCGTGAGGGACGCCGTTGCCGCTGGTAGCGTGTGCCTGATCGACATCCTTTAACGACCTGTTCTGTGAGGCAGGGAAGGGGTCACTAATTTGCATGCGCGAAAACCGCCGCGTGACGACGATGAGAGCGATGCTCGGGCGTCCAAGACGCCCGAAGGCACCAGGGCCGTCCTCGACGGCAACGAGATCAATCGGGCGCTGACCCGGATCGCGCACGAGGTGCTCGAACGCACCAAGGGCGCCCACGACGTCACCCTCTTGGGTATTCCCTCGCGTGGCGTTCCCCTCGCCCGACGCCTGGCTCGGCGGATCGAGCGGGTCGAGGACCTCGACGTTCCGACCGGCTCCCTCGACATCACCATGTACCGGGACGACCTGAGGCTGGCCCCCGCGCGTGCTCTCGGTAAGACCGAGATACCCGTCGGTGGACTCGATGACCGTGTCGTCGTCCTGGTCGACGACGTGCTCTTCTCCGGACGTACCGTCCGCGCCGCCTTGGACGCCCTCGGCGACCTGGGCCGCCCGCGCGCCGTCCAGCTCGCGGTCCTGGTCGATCGAGGTCACCGTGAACTACCCATACGCGCCGACTACGTGGGCAAGAACCTGCCCACCTCCCTGCGCGAGAGCGTCACCGTCCAGGTGGAGGAGACCGACGGTCTCGACGCCGTCCTCCTCGGTCCCTCCGGTCCGTCTCCCTCCACCGTCCTCAAAGGTGGCCTTCGGCCCGGTGCCCTTCAGTACCCCGACTCCCTCCAGGGCTCCGAGACCACGGAAGGGGACCTCTGATGCGTCATCTGCTCTCCACCGGCGACCTCAGTCGTGACGAGGCCACGCTCATCCTGGACACCGCCACCGAACTCGCCCAGGTGGGGGACCGCTCCGTCAAGAAGCTCCCCACCTTGCGCGGACGCACCGTGGTCAACCTCTTCTACGAGGACTCCACCCGAACCCGTACGTCCTTCGAACTGGCCGCCAAGCGCCTGTCGGCCGACGTCATCAACTTCTCCGCCAAAGGCTCCAGCGTCTCCAAGGGCGAGAGCCTCAAGGACACCGCCCTCACCCTCCAGGCCATGGGCGCCGATGGCGTGGTCATCCGCCACAGTGCCTCCGGAGCCCCCCACCGCCTGGCCGGCTGGGTGGACGGCTCCGTCCTCAACGCCGGGGACGGCACCCACGAACACCCGACCCAGGCCCTGTTGGACGCCTTCACCATGCGGTCTCGGCTGGGACGGCTCGAAGGGTTGCGCGTGGCCGTGGTCGGCGACATCCTGCACAGTCGGGTCGCCCGTTCCAACGTCCTGCTGCTCACCACCTTGGGCGCGCAGGTGACCCTGGTCGCCCCGCCCACGCTGCTGCCGGTCTCGGTGTACACCTGGCCCTGCGAGGTCTCCTACGACCTCGACGAGGTGCTGCCCAAGGCCGACGTGGTGATGATGCTGCGCGTCCAGGCGGAACGTATGCGCGATTCCTTCTTCCCCTCGGTGCGCGAGTACAGCCGCAACTACGGCCTCGATGGTGAGCGCCTGGGGCGGATGCCGGCCGACGCCATCGTCATGCACCCTGGCCCGATGGTGCGCGGTATGGAGATCTCCGCCGAGGTCGCCGACTCTCCCCGCTGCACCGTCACCGAGCAGGTCGCCAATGGTGTCAGCCTGCGCATGGCCGTGCTCTACCTGCTGCTCGGCGGCTCCTAGCGGCGAGGGTGTCCGAACGCGTCACCACGCACGCGGGCCCCCGCCACCGCTCACGAACTTCACGAACACGAGAAAGCCGACATATCCATGCCCGAAAACCACGGACCGTACCTGATCCGAGGTGCCCGCCCGCTCGGTGGCGACCCCGTCGACCTGCTGTTCGAGGACGGCACCATCACCGCGATCGGAGCCGACCTGCCGGCTGCCCAGGGAACCCGGATCGTGGCCGCCGATGGCCTGATCGCCCTGCCCGGCCTGGTGGACCTGCACACCCACCTGCGCGAACCCGGTCGTGAGGACGCCGAGACCGTGGCCTCCGGTTCCCGTGCCGCCGCCATGGGCGGCTACACCGCCGTGCACGCCATGGCCAACACCGACCCCGTCGCCGACACCGCCGGCGTGGTCGAGCAGGTCTGGCGCCTGGGCAACGAGGCCGGGTACTGCGACGTGCGTCCGGTCGGCGCCGTCACCGTCGGTCTGGCCGGCGAGCGGCTCTCCGAGATCGGAGCCATGGCCGACTCCGCCGCGAAGGTGCGGGTCTTCTCCGACGACGGCGTCTGCGTCTCGGACGCTCTGCTCATGCGCCGCGCCCTGGAGTACGTCAAGGCCTTCGACGGCGTCATCGCTCAGCACGCCCAGGAGCCGCGCCTGACCGAGGGCGCCCAGATGAACGAGGGTCGCGTCTCCGACCGTCTCGGCCTGCCCGGCTGGCCCGCGGTCGCCGAAGAGGCGATCATCGCCCGCGACTGTCTGCTCGCCCAGCACGTCGGCTCGCGCCTGCACGTGTGTCACGTCTCCACCAAGGGTTCGGTCGACATCATCCGCTGGGCCAAGGAGCGCGGCTGCGACGTCACCGCCGAGGTCACTCCCCATCACCTGATCCTCACCGACGACCTGGTGGAGAGCTACGACCCCGTCTACAAGGTCAATCCGCCGCTACGCACCGCCGAGGACGTCCAGGCACTGCGAGAGGGCCTGGCGGACGGCACCATCGACATCGTCGCCACCGACCACGCCCCCCATCCGGTGGAGGCCAAGGAGACCGAATGGTCCACCGCCGCGATGGGCATGATCGGCTTGGAGACCGCGCTGGGAGTGGTCCACAAGACCATGGTCGAGACCGGTCTGCTCACCTGGGAACAGGTCACCGATCGCATGTCCGCCGCGCCCGCCCGTATCGGTCGGGTCGACGGTCACGGCCGTGACCTCGCCGTCGGCGAGCCCGCCAACATCGTCCTGTACGACCCCGCCGCGCCCGTCGAGGTCGACGGCGCGGCCATGGTCGGTAAGAGCGGCAACACCCCCTTCCGGGGCATGACCCTGCCCGGCCGGATCATCGCCACGTTCCTGCGCGGCGTCCCGACCGTCCTGGAAGGGAAGATCAAGTGAGTTTCCAAGCCCAGGCCGGACCTGGCACGACAGAGGGGGCGAACGTGTCCGAGGAGATCGGCGGACCGGCGATTCTGGTGCTCGAGGACGGCCGCGTGTTCCACGGCCGATCCTTCGGAGCCGTCGGTGAAACCTTCGGTGAGGCCGTCTTCAACACCGGCATGACCGGTTACCAGGAGACCCTTACCGATCCCTCCTACCACCGCCAGATCGTGGTGATGACCGCCCCGCACGTCGGTAACACCGGGGTCAACGACGACGACCCCGAATCCACTCGCATCTGGGTCGCCGGCTTCGTGGTCCGCGAGCCCTCTCGTATCACCTCCAGTTGGCGCTCCAAGGGCGCCCTGGACCAGGAGATGCGCCGCCAGAACGTGGTCGGCATCGCGCTGACCGGCACCCGCGCCCTCACCCGCCACCTGCGTGACAAGGGCGCCATGCGCGCGGCGATCAGCAGCGTCGGAACCGACCCGAAGACGTTGCTCGCCCGCGTCCTCGAACAGCCCTCCATGGCCGGTGCCGATTTGGCCGGGGAGGTCAGCACCGACACCGCCTACGAGATCCTGCCGCCGGAGGGTGTCCAGGCTCGCCACCACGTGGTCGCCGTCGACCTGGGCATCAAGTCCATGACACCCCAGCGGCTGACCGAACGTGGTTGTCGGGTCACCGTGCTGCCGGCCTCCGCCACCGCCGAGGACATCCTCGCCTTGGACCCGGACGGTGTCTTCTTCAGCAACGGTCCCGGCGACCCCGCCACCGCAGACGGTCCCGTGGCGGCCATGCGCGGCGTTCTGGACGCCGGCGTCCCGCTCTTCGGTATCTGCTTCGGCAACCAGATCCTGGGACGCTCCCTGGGCCTGGGCACCTACAAGCTGCCCTTCGGTCACCGGGGGGCCAACCAACCGGTCATCGACACCCGTACCAAGAAGGTGGCGATCACCAGCCAGAACCACGGGTTCGCGGTGGACGCCCCACTCGACGCCCCGTTCGACACCCCCTACGGCCGGGCCGAGGTCAGCCACATCGGCCTCAACGACCAGGTCGTCGAGGGCTTGCGGTTGCTGGACCGTCCCGCGTTCAGCGTCCAGTTCCACCCGGAGGCCGCAGCAGGCCCCCACGACGCCGCCGGTCTCTTCGACGAGTTCGTCGACCTGATGTCCGCCCAGCCCGCTCCGGCTGCCAAGTAGTAAGAGGTACAGAGCATGCCGCGCCGTAGTGACATTTCATCCGTCCTCGTGATCGGCTCCGGCCCGATCGTGATCGGGCAGGCGGCCGAGTTCGACTACTCGGGAACCCAGGCCTGCCGGGTCCTCAAGGCCGAGGGCCTGCGGGTCGTCCTGGTCAACTCCAACCCGGCCACGATCATGACGGACCCCGAGATCGCCGACGCCACCTACGTCGAACCGATCACCACCGAGATGATCGAGAAGATCATCGCCAAGGAACGCCCCGACGCGCTCCTGCCCACCCTGGGCGGACAGACCGCGCTCAACGCCGCCGTCGCCCTGGACGAGGCCGGGATCCTGGCCAAGTACGACGTCGAGCTCATCGGTGCCAACATCGACGCCATCCAGGCCGGTGAGGACCGTGAGACCTTCAAGGGCATCGTCGAGCGCATCGGCGGCGAGTCCGCCCGTTCGCGTATCTGCCACACCCTCCAGGAGTGCCTGGACGCCGCCGAAGAACTGAACTACCCGGTCGTGGTCCGCCCCTCCTTCACCATGGGCGGCGCCGGCTCCGGCTTCGCCCACGACGAGAACGAACTGCGCCGCATCGCGGGCCAGGGACTGGCGCTCTCGCCGACCACCGAGGTGCTCCTGGAGGAGTCCATCCTCGGCTGGAAGGAGTACGAGCTGGAGCTGATGCGCGACGCCAACGACAACGTGGTGGTCGTCTGCTCCATCGAGAACCTCGACCCCATGGGCGTGCACACCGGTGACTCCATCACCGTCGCTCCGGCCATGACCTTGACCGACCGCGAGTACCAGGAACTCCGCGACATCGGTATCGCGGTCATCCGCGAGGTCGGCGTGGACACCGGTGGCTGCAACATCCAGTTCGCCGTCCACCCCCGGACCGGTCGAATCATCGTCATCGAGATGAACCCCCGCGTGTCCCGATCCTCGGCGCTGGCCTCCAAGGCCACCGGTTTCCCGATCGCCAAGATCGCCGCCAAGCTCGCCGTCGGCTACACGCTGGACGAGATCCCCAACGACATCACCAGGCAGACCCCGGCCAGCTTCGAGCCCACGCTCGACTACGTCGTGGTCAAGGCGCCCCGCTTCGCCTTCGAGAAGTTCCCCGGAGCCGACGCCGGCCTGACCACCACCATGAAGTCGGTGGGCGAGGCCATGGCGATCGGCCGCTCCTTCCCCGAAGCGCTCCAAAAGGCCATGCGCTCACTGGAGAAGTCCGGGGTGGGCCTGACCTGGGCCGGTGAGCCCGGCGACAAGGACGAACTCGTGCGTCTGGCCGCTCGACCCACCGAACACCGCCTGCGCCAGGTCCAGCAGGCCCTGCGCGCCGGGGCCACCGTCCAGGAACTGCACGAGTCCACCAAGATCGACCCATGGTTCTTGGACCAGATGTCGCGTCTGGAGGAGGCGGCCCGGGCCATGGCCGCCGCCCCCAAGCTCGACGAGTCGTTGCTGCGCCAGGCCAAGGGTCTTGGCTTCTCCGACGCCCAGATCGGTGAGATCACCGGCAAGTCCGAGGACGTCGTCCGCGAACTCCGTCACGCCTTGGGGGTCCACCCCGTCTACCTGACGGTGGACACCTGTGCAGCCGAGTTCGAGGCCCGCACCCCGTACCTGTACTCCAGCTACGACGAGGAGACCGAGGTCCCCACCGGGGACAAGCCCAAGATCATCATCTTGGGCTCGGGCCCCAACCGCATCGGTCAGGGCGTGGAGTTCGACTACTCCTGCGTCCACGCCTCCTTCGCCCTCTCCGAGGCCGGGTTCGAGACCGTCATGGTCAACTGCAACCCCGAGACGGTCTCCACCGACTACGACACCAGCGACCGGCTCTACTTCGAGCCGCTCACCCTGGAGGACGTCCTGGAGGTCGTACGCGCCGAGCAGGCGGCCGGACCGGTCGTCGGCGTCATCGTCCAACTGGGTGGCCAGACCCCGCTGGGCCTGGCCCGTCGTCTCAAGGACGCCGGGGTGCCCATCATCGGCACCAGCCCTGAGGCCATCGACCTGGCCGAGGATCGCGGTGAGTTCGGCAAGGTCCTGGAGGCGGCCGGGTTGCCCGCGCCCAAGTACGGCACCGCCTACTCCTTCGATCAGGCCAAGGCCGCCGCGGACGAGATCGGCTACCCGGTCATGGTCCGCCCCTCCTACGTCCTGGGCGGGCGAGGCATGGAGATCGTCTACAGCGAGGCGATGCTCGCCGACTACATCGAGCGCAACGCCGAGGTCAGCCCCGAGCACCCGGTCTTGATCGACCGCTTCCTCGACGACGCCATCGAGATCGACGTCGACGCCCTCTACGACGGCCACGACCTGTACCTGGGCGGGGTCATGGAACACATCGAGGAGGCCGGTATCCACTCCGGCGACTCTGCGTGCACCCTGCCCTCCATCACCCTGGGCAGCGAGGACATCGAGCGCATCCGCTACTCCACCGAGGCCATCGCTCGCGGTACCGGGGTGCGGGGCCTGCTCAACGTCCAGTACGCGCTCGCCTCGGGCGTCCTCAACGTCTTGGAGGCGAACCCGCGTGCCTCCCGCACCGTGCCGTTCGTGTCCAAGGCGACCGCCGTACCACTGGCCAAGGCCGCCGCCCGGGTCATGGCCGGTAGCACCATCGCCGAACTGCGCGCCGAAGGCATGCTGCCGGCCAAGGGCGACGGCGGCGACCTGCCGGCGGACGCCCCGGTCTCGGTCAAGGAGGCGGTGCTGCCGTTCAACCGGTTCATCGACAAACATGGTGAAGGGGTCGACACCATCCTCGGCCCGGAGATGCGCTCCACCGGCGAGGTCATGGGTCTGGACGTCGAGTTCGGGGCGGCCTTCGCCAAGTCCCAACTGGCGGTCAACAGCGCCGTTCCCACCGAGGGCAAGGTGTTCGTCTCGGTGGCCAACCGGGACAAGCGTTCGATGATCTTCCCGGTCAAGCGCTTGGCCGACCTCGGCCTGGAGATCCTGGCCACCGAGGGCACCGCCGTCGTGCTACGTCGCAACGGCGTACGCGCCACCGTGGTGCGCAAGCACAGTGACGGCCCCGGCCCGGACGGTGAGCGCACCATCGTGCAGCTCATCCACGATGGCGAAGTCGACTTGATCGTCAACACCCCGTTCGGTAGCGCCGGCCAGGCCGGACCTCGGCTGGACGGGTACGAGATCCGAACCGCGGCCATCGTGCGGGCCGTTCCCAGCGTGACGACCGTGCAGGGTCTGGCGGCCGCGGTGCAGGCGATCGAGGCTCGTGTACGCGGCGAGGTGGGGGTGCGCTCCCTGCAGGAGCACGCTCAGGCGCTCACGGTGAGTCGCCAGGGCTCCTAGGCTGTAGCGGTACGTTCGGGTGCCGGTGGGGTCTCCACCCGCTTCCGGTATTCGGAACAGGCGTCGTCCGGGCGTCGCGGACCTCTCCGCGATGCCCGGAGCGCATCGCACCAGGCTAGAGAGGCTGTCAGGACAAATGAGCGACAACGGACCGGTGCAGATCAGGTGTCCCGTGCTGAACGTGCGCAGGGTGGACGCCTACTACGCCATCACCGTCGTCGCGCCGGGCATAGCCGAGCGGTTCCGTTCCGGACAGTTCGTCTCGGTGGCGGTGGGCGGTGAACACTCCAGCACCCTTCTACGCCGTCCTTTCGCGGTCCACGACGTCAAACCCGACTACGGCGGAACCGTCGAGTTCCTCTTCTCGGTGCGTGGCGTGGGGACCGCGTGGTTGGCGGAGCGGAGGTCACGTGACCTGCTCGACGTGGTCGGGCCGCTGGGCCGCCCCTTCCCACTGCCCCGGGACCCGGTCAACTGCGTCCTGGTGGGCGGTGGCTCGGGCGGTGCCCCCTTGTTCCCATTGGCCCAATCGCTGCGCAGACGCGGCTGCCGGGTCGACTTCGTGCTGGGCGCTGCCTCCGCCGACCGCGTGTTCAGCGCGATCACGGCTCGGCGGATCGCCGAGACCGCCCGGTTCACCACCGACGACGGTTCCTTCGGGACCCGAGGCCGGGTCACCGACGTCCTGGGCCGGGTGATCGAAGAGGCTCGTTCCGACGCGGTGTACGCCTGCGGTCCCATGCCGATGCTGCGCGCCGTCACCCAGGTGGCCGGCAACCACGGTATCCCCGTGCAGGTCGCGGTCGAGGAGACCATGGCTTGTGGGATCGGCATCTGCATGACCTGCGTGATCCCGGTGGTGGGGGAGGACGGAGTCACGCGAATGGTGCGTTCCTGCGTGGACGGTCCGGTCTTTCGTGGTGAACAGGTGCGCTTCGACGACGTGGGGACCATCCCGTTCGACGCATTGGGGGCGCCCGGATGGAAGGGGTCGAGCGCCGCCCGCGCCACGGAGCCGACCCGCGACATCGCCTGAGACCCCCGGCGACCCTCGCACCGAGGATGACCACGCACCGAGGATTCCGGGCCCACGGAGCCCGGCCGGCCATGAACGAGCGAAGGCACGTGAACGCAGATCTCAGAACCAGGTTGGGGCCCCTGAGGCTTCCGAACCCCGTGGTGACCGCCGCCGGGTGCGCGGGGTCGGGACGGGAGTTGGCGCGATTCTTCGACGTGGCGGAGATCGGCGCCGTCACGACCAAGTCGGTGATGTTGGAACCGAGAGCGGGGCGCCCCGCCCCGCGCATGGCGGAGACCCCCAGCGGGATGCTCAGCACCACGGGCCTACAGGGACCGGGTGTGGAGGTCTTCCTCCAACGGGACCTACCGTGGCTGCTCTCCAGGGGCGCCCGCGCGATCGTGTCCATAGCGGGCGCGACCGTGGGCGAGTTCGGTGAACTGGCTCGGCAGGTGTCGGCGGCCGAGGGCGTGGACGCCATCGAGGTCAACCTGTCCTGCCCCGATCCCGCGGACCCCTCCGGGCGGCATTTCGCCGACGACCCCGCGCAGGCGGCCGCGGTGGTGCGGACGGTGCGCTCGCACGCCCGCTCGAACGTGCCGGTACTGGCCAAGCTCGCGGTCGACGTGCCGGACGTGGTGAAGCTGGCCGAGGCATGTGTCGGAGCCCGGGCGGACGGACTGACCATGATCAACACCCTGCGGGGGATGAGCGTGGACGCGCGAACGTTGCGCCCGGCGGTGGCCGGGGGCATGGGAGGACTCTCCGGCCCGGCGATCCGTCCCTTGGCGGTGGGCTGTGTGTACCGGGTCCACGAGGCCCTGCCCGAGGTGCCCATCGTGGGTGTGGGCGGTGTGCGCAGTGGTACGGACGTCCTGGAGTTCATGGCCGCCGGGGCGAGCGCGGTGGGAGTGGGGACGACGAACTTCGCCGACCCCTCGGCGTGCACACGCGTCCTGCGCGAGTTCACCGAGGTGCTGGAGGCGCGGGGCGTGGCTCGGGTCTCCGAGATCGTGGGGGCCGCGCACCGCACCGGCGCGTGATCTGGGAGTCACCGACCGGTAAGGCTCTGACCGGCCTGAACGGCCTTGAGATGGCTCTGTGTGCCCGAACGGGCGCGCCGGGCATGCGGGCTCGGATCCATGGGGAACGCCCGCCTGCGTCCGTTTGGGTGGCCGTTACGGGGAAGTGACGTGGGTCGGGCGCATGAAGTGCTCGATCCGGGGAATCGCACACCTTGACGGTGTGCACATGACAGTGGATGTGCATTCGTAAGCACGTTCGCAAGAACGGCGGCGAATGCCGCCCCCGGACGTTCGGCCGGGGCACACGATTGGAGAGACCGACATGACCGCGCCTTCCGCGCCCATCGCCGTCGCGATCGACGCAGGTGACATCGAGACGGCGGCCGGCTGGGCCTCGGCCGTGGCGCCGCACGTGAGCACCGTGAAGGTGGGCTTGGAGCTGTACTCGCGCTACGGCCCCGAGGTCGTCGGCGCCGTACGCGGGGCCGACGACCTCGGGATCTTCCTCGACCTGAAGCTCCATGACATCCCGGCCACCGTCGCCGGTGCGGCGCGCTCGGTCGCGGGGTTGCGGCCCTCGATCCTGACCGTGCACGCGAGCGGGGGGGCGGACATGGTCCGAGCCGCGGTTGAGGCCGCGCCGGACACACGGATCGCGGCGGTGACGGTGCTCACCTCCATGAGCGAGACGGACCTGGAGCAGGTGGGGCTGCTCGGTCCGGCACGGGACGCGGTGCGGCGCCTGGCGGTGCTCGCGGTGGGCGCCGGAGCGCGCGCACTGGTGTGCTCACCCCAGGAGGTGGCGTTGCTTCGCGCAGAGGTGGGCCCGGACATCACCCTGATCACCCCGGGTGTGCGCCCGGCCGGAGTGGACAAGGGTGACCAGACCCGGGTCGCGACCCCGGAGGAGGCGATCGGGGCAGGGGCGGACCTTCTTGTCATCGGTCGCCCGATCACCCGTGCCGCGGACCCCGGTGCGGCGGCGGCCTCCATCGCGGCGGCCGTTCGGCGCGCCGGGGCCCGTGTCTGAAGCCGTGAGGGCGGATGCGATGTCCGTGCGCTGCGATGGGCGGTCTGGGACCGGATCACCTTGGGCTCATGTGTCGCATCCAATCCATCACGCACAGTTGCGGACCGTGGGCGGTAGCTAAATGGCGTGTCCTAAATTGCCGAATAGTGGCGAAGAGTGAGTCGGGTCACCACTGTGTGACCTGTGCTGGTGGGATGGCTTCCTTGCTCCGCAATCGTGACCAAGGTCCTGACTTTCGTCTCTTACCGCAATGCTTCGGTCACCGTGCGTAGTTCCTTCAATGAAATAGCCCTTGAAAGGCCCCTTTACGTTGCCTAACAGGGGTCGGACCTACTAACTTGCGCAGGCGTCCGCCCTCTACAAACGAGTAGAAATCCGAGGTGACCCGGCGTGGCCCTTCCTCCCCTCACACCCGAGCAGCGAAGCGCGGCTCTCGAGAAGGCCGCCAAGGCCAGAAAAGAGCGCGCTGAGGTTAAGAACAAACTGAAGAACGGCGGAATCTCGCTGTCCGAGGTGCTCTCCAACGGGCTCAAGGACGACGTCATCGGCAAGATGAAGGTTTCGGCTCTGCTCGAATCCCTCCCCGGCGTCGGCAAGGTCCGTGCGAAGCAGATCATGGAGCGGCTCAACATCGCCGAGTCGCGCCGTGTCCGGGGCCTGGGCACCAACCAGCGTGCCGCCCTGGAGAGCGAGTTCGGCGACCTCACCAAGTAACACCGCAACACCGGCGAAAACGCCGTATACCGGGCGTCGCGTCCCCCACAGACGCGCGACGAGCCCCCGCACCCGGTGGGGTCTCACGGTGAGAGCATGACCCGAGGTCGCGGTCGGCGGAGAACGGGTGGGCCCCAGGTCACACCTTGTCCGTCGCACCGCGGCCCGGTGATATAAAGGGATCTTTCCGCGCCCGTACATGGAAGCCAGATCCCACATGCCTGCGCAGAACGCAGACTCCTCTCGCCCCGCCGCCAAACGGCTGACAGTCCTATCCGGCCCCTCCGGCGTGGGAAAGAGCACGGTCGTCGCGCACCTACGCGAGGTCGACCCCGACGTGTGGTTGTCGGTCTCGGTCACCACGCGCGAGCCCCGTCCGGGGGAGCGCGACGGAGTCCAATACCACTTCGTCACCGACGAGGAGTTCGACCGGCTGATCGCGGAGGACGAACTGCTGGAATGGGCTCGGTTCGCGGGCAACCGCTACGGCACCCCCCGCCGCCCCGTCCAAGAACGCCTCGAAGCCGGAATCCCCGTTCTGCTCGAGATCGAGCTCCAGGGCGCCCGTCAGGTCCGCGAGACCATGGCCGATGCCCTGCACGTATTCCTCGCCCCGCCCTCCTGGGAGGAGTTGGTACGCAGGCTCACCGGTCGTGGCACCGAGAGCGAGGAGGTCATCCGGCGCAGGCTGGAGGTGGCCAAGGTCGAGCTCGCCGCGGAGAAGGAATTCGACACCACTCTGGTCAACACGTCCGTACAGGACGTGTGCGACGAGCTGCTAGCGTTGATGAACGCGCCCAAGGTGTGATAGCGGCCGCACCGGAACCGGTGGCGGCGCCCACCCGGGCCCGAGAACCGTCCCATCAACCAACGTCACGGCTTTTCGACGAGCCGGAGACCGTCCCTGGGGGGTAACGAAGTGGCTGGTACCGAGCCCGTCGCCGAAGGCATCACCAATCCACCGATCGATGACCTGCTGGAGCTGGTGGACAGCAAGTACAGCCTGGTCACCATGGCCTCCAAGCGAGCCCGCCAGATCAACGCCTACTACGCCCAGCTGGGCGAAGGCCTACTGGAGTACGTCGGCCCGCTGGTGGAGACCCAGGTCCAGGAGAAGTCCCTGTCCATCGCCCTGCGCGAGGTCAAGGCCGGCCTTCTGACCGCCGAGCCCTACGAGGGCGGCTGAGCCCATCCCCGCCCACCGTGGCGAGGACGACCGCCCGCGCCCGGCGCACCCCCACCCGGGAGGTGCGGCGGGCGCGGACTGGTAGAACACTGGTGTGAGTGACACACGAACCGTTCCCCAGGTGGTCCTCGGCGTCGGCGGAGGCATCGCCGCCTACAAGGTCTGCGAGCTGCTGCGCCGACTGACCGAGTCCGGCCACCACGTCCGGGTCGTCCCGACCGAAGCGGCCTTGCGTTTCGTCGGCGAACCCACCTGGGCGGCCCTGTCCGGACAACCCGTCGAGACCGGTGTGTGGGAGACCGTCCACGAGGTTCCGCACGTGCGTATCGGCCAGTCCGCGGATCTGGTGTTCGTCGCCCCGGCCACCGCCGACCTCATGGCCAAGGCCGCAGCCGGGATCGCCGACGACCTGTTGACCAACACCCTGCTCACCGCACGCTGTCCGGTCGTGTTCGCCCCGGCGATGCACACCGAGATGTGGGAGCACCCCGCCACCCAGGCCAACGTGGCCACGTTGCGTTCGCGCGGTGCCATCGTCTTGGACCCGGCCGTGGGCCGACTGACCGGCGTCGACACCGGCCGCGGCCGACTCCCCGAGCCCTCGGAACTGTTCGAGGCCGCCCGACTGGCCCTGCGCCGAGGCGTCACCGAACCGGACCTGGTCGGCCGACGTGTCGTCGTCTCCGCCGGCGGCACCCGCGAGGCCATCGACCCCGTTCGGTTCCTCGGCAACCACTCCTCGGGACGTCAGGGATACGCGCTGGCCCGCACCGCCGCCGCCCGCGGCGCCGACGTCACCCTCGTGGCGGCCAACGTCTCCCTGCCGGACCCCGCGGGCGTGCGCCTGGTCCGGGTCTCCTCCGCCCTGGAATTGTCCGAGGCCATGACGGTCGAGCGCGTCGGCGCCGACGCGGTGGTGATGAGTGCCGCCGTCGCCGACTTCCGCCCGGCCACCAGCGTCGTGTCCAAGATCAAGAAGTCCGGTGACGCCCCGGCCCCCATCGAACTGGCGGAGAATCCGGACATCCTCGCCGGCCTGGTGAGGAGCCGCTCCGAGCAGGGGATGGCGCAGACCATCGTGGGTTTCGCCGCCGAGACCGACGACGTGCTCGCCAACGGCCGGGCCAAACTCGCACGCAAGGGATGCGACCTCCTCGTGGTCAACCAGGTCGGTGGCGGACGTGCCTTCGGGACCGACGACAACCAGGCCACGGTCCTGGCCGCGGATGGTGCGGTCGTGGACATTCCCACAGGACCGAAGGAGGATCTGGCCGATCGGGTCTGGGACCT
This sequence comes from Nocardiopsis alkaliphila YIM 80379, assembly GCF_000341005.1. Classification (GTDB taxonomy): domain Bacteria; phylum Actinomycetota; class Actinomycetes; order Streptosporangiales; family Streptosporangiaceae; genus Nocardiopsis; species Nocardiopsis alkaliphila. The sequence continues at coordinate 58,139 of NZ_ANBD01000130.1, forward strand.
GGTGGTCGAACGCCTGCCATAGAAGGGCCTCAGGGGCGCTCACCCACCGTCTTCGGTGAGTCGCCATCTCACTTCGAGGCCATCACGATGAAATACCCCTGTCGTCACGCTGGATTCCTACCGCTGAGTACGAAACACTGCGAACGGGTACTTCCGTGCGGCCGTCCTGAACGGCCGATGTGAGACCCGCCCCACCAGTCCGGTTACAGTGGACCGATAACCAACCACGCCGGTCGGTATTGGTCTCCCCGGTGGGAAACCGGGAAGGCCGGATCCGCCCCGTCCCATGTCAGCCAGCAGCCGCTGCAAGGAGTCACGCAACGTGTCCCGCCGCCTTTTCACCTCCGAGTCGGTCACCGAAGGTCATCCCGACAAGATGGCCGACCAGATCAGTGACGCGATCCTCGACGCGATGCTCGCCACCGACCCCCGCAGCCGGGTCGCGGTCGAGACGCTGATCACCACCGGTCAGGTCCACATCGCGGGTGAGGTCACCACCCAGACCTACGTCGACATCCCCGCCATCGTGAGAGAGAAGATCCTCGAGATCGGATACGACTCCTCCGCCAAGGGGTTCGATGGTGACTCCTGTGGGGTCAACGTCTCCATCGACGCGCAGTCCCCCGACATCGCCCAGGGCGTCGACACCGCCTACGAGGCCCGTGTCGAGAACGAGGACGACGCCCTCGACCGTCAGGGTGCGGGCGACCAGGGCCTGATGTTCGGCTACGCCAACCGTGAGACCCCCGAGCTCATGCCGTTGCCGATCAAGCTGGCCCACGCGCTCTCGGAGCGGCTGGCCCAGGTCCGTCGCGACGGTACGGTGCCCTACCTGCGTCCCGACGGCAAGACCCAGGTCACCATCGAATACGAGGGTCAGACCCCGGTTCGCCTGGACACCGTGGTGGTCTCCAGCCAGCACTCCGCCGACATCAACCTCGACGAGATGTTGGCTCCGGACCTTCGTGAGCACGTGATCGAGCCGGTCGTGGCCGCCTACGGTCTGGAGTCCGACGCCTACCGCCTCCTGGTCAACCCGACCGGTCGTTTCGAGATCGGCGGCCCCATGGGCGACGCCGGCCTGACCGGACGCAAGATCATCGTGGACACCTACGGTGGTTACGCTCGCCATGGCGGAGGTGCCTTCTCGGGCAAGGACCCGTCGAAGGTGGACCGTTCGGCCGCCTACGCCACCCGCTGGGTCGCCAAGAACATCGTCGCCGCCGAATTGGCCGAGCGTGCCGAGGTCCAGGTGGCCTACGCGATCGGCAAGGCGCATCCGGTCGGCGTGTTCATCGAGACCTTCGGCACCGAGCGGGTCGCTCCGGAGCTGATCGAAAAAGCCGTGAAGGAGGTCTTCGATCTACGTCCGGCCGCCATCGTGCGTGACCTGGACCTGCTCCGTCCGATCTACTCCAAGACCGCCGCCTACGGTCACTTCGGGCGTGAGCTGGAGGAATTCACCTGGGAGCGTACCGACCGCGCCGAAGCGCTGCGGTCCTTCGTGGGCGTCTGACCTGGGACGACCACCAAGGGGGTGGGTGAGCCATGTCGGCTCACCCACCCCCTTGGCGTTCGGGGCGTCCTCCGCGTGGCGACTACCGGTGGTGGCCAGGCCGAGCACGTCCTCAAGGTGTGCGACGCGGGTCATGGGGTCGTGCCCAAGACCCGGATCGTGCCGGTCCCGCCGAGTGCGATGTGCCGTCTTTCCGGGCCCCGGGTGAGGTCGAGACCGGCAGGGCCGTCGTAGCCGAGGTGATCTCGGGCCCGCTCCAGAGGGGAACCTTTGAGTGGTGACGCTCCGGATTCGGGAGTCGACCCTCCCGAACTCCAGTAGAGAGCGCCCGTCCACGGGCTGGATGCCCATCGCTGGGCGGGTGAAGCCGGACGAGTCGGTTCCATTCCACGGATTTACCCGGGTTTTCCGTGGCTCTCAGTCGAATGTGTGTGACTCTGAGTAGTCAAACTCACACAATCCTTATATGAACTATTGCTCCAAGTACGCTCCTGAAGCGTTCAAGACCAAAGTCAGTGCTCGTAGTTTGATTCGGATGGCGGCGGTCTCCGCCGGTGCCGTGATCGTCGCCCCCTTCCTGTGGGGCATGACGCCGGCGGTCGCCGAGGACGCCGAGCGTGTCGAACAGTCGAACACCCAGTTGAGGGAGTCCGTGGAGACGGACGCCTTGGACCGGGTGCGAGTCGAACTCCCCTCCGTGGTCGATGACACGTTCTCGGAACGGGGCTTGGCCGCCACGGAGTCCGAGGAGTCCGTGGAGGAGCGGTCGACGCAGGACACCGAGGCCCGGGGCGACCAGGAGGAGAGGTCGAAGGGCGGCCACGACGGATACCACAAGCCGCACAAGCCTTGCAAGGACCGGACCGCAGGTCACCACCACGACGACTCGGGCTACGACAAGCCGTGCAAGGACAAGGAACACGACGAGGACGACAAGCACGGTAAGGGTAAGCACGGCAAGGACAAGGACGGCAAGGACGGTAAGGGTAAGCACGGCAAGGACAAGGACGGCAAGGACGGTAAGGGTAAGCACGGCAAGGACAAGGACGGCAAGGACGGTAAGGGTAAGCACGGCAAGGACAAGCCGTGCAAGGACAAGCCGGGTCACGACAAGCCCCACAAGCCGTGCAAGCCGGGCTATGACAAGCCGGAGAAGCCGGAGAAGCCGGAAAAGCCCGAGAAGCCGGAAAAGCCCAAGCCTCAGCCCAAGCCTCAGCCCCAGCCTGAACCCCAGCCCGTGCCTGCGCCCCAGCCCGAAGGGCCGGTCCTCGCGCAGACCGGTGCGTCCCTGGCGGTGCCGGCGGTGAGTGGTGTGCTGGCCTCTCTGGCCGGTATCGGTGCCATGATCCTGGGTCGTCGTCGCCGCTTCGAAGAAGAGCGCGACTAGGCCGTCCGCACATGGTGCGATGAACACGAACGGGCCGTACCCCACGAACGGGGTACGGCCCGATTCTTGTCACAGCGCTGGAGGCGGTGGCTCAGCTCATCTCGTTGAGGGCCTTCTCCGCCTCGGTCAGCCAGGAGCGGCGCGCCTCCAGAGCGGCCTCGTGCTCCTGGACCCGCCGGGTCTCACCCGCGGCGCGGGCCTTCTCCAGCTTGGTCTCCAGGCTCTGGATGGCCGCCGACAGTTGGTCGACGGTGTCCTTGGCTCGGGCACGTGCCTCGGGGTTGGTGCGCTCCCACTCGGCGTCCTCGGCCCGACGGACTCCGTCCTCGATCTTTCGGAAGGCGCCCTCCAATTGGTCACGGACGTCACGCGGCAGCTCGCCGGCCTCCTCCCAAGCATTCTGGAAGTCGCGCAGACGAGCACGGGCCCGGCGCGGGTCCGAGATGGTCGGGATCTCCGCCTTGGCCTCGGCCAGGATCTTCTCCTTGGCCTCGGCATTGACCCGAAGCTCGGCGTCCCGCTCGGCGAAGACCGCGTTGCGCGCGTCGAAGAAGGTGTCCTGAGCGGCCTTGAAGCGTGCCCACAGCTTGTCCTCACTGGCCCGGTCGGCGCGTCCGCCGGCCTTCCAACGCTGCATGAGGTCGCGGTAGGCGCGGGCGGTGGGACCCCACTCAGTGGAGTTCGACAGGGCCTCGGCCTCGGCGACGATGCGTTCTTTCTCGGCACGCACGCCCTCTCGCTGCTGGTCCAGGTTGGCGAAGTAGGCCTTGCGCCGTTTGGAGAAGGAGTTGCGGGCCGTGGACATGCGCTTCCACAGGGCCTGCTCGGTGGGGCGGTCGGCCCGCGGTGCCTTCTTCCACTCCTCGATCAGCTGGAGCATCCGTTCGCCACCGGACTTCCAGTGCGTGGTCTCGACCGCGACGCGCTCGGCCTCGGCGACGATTCGCTCCTTGATTTCGCGGGCCTGGCCGCGAGCCTGCTCTTGGGCCTGCTTCTGCTCGACCTTGCGCTCCTCGGCGCGGCCGGCCAGATCGTCCAGACGCTTCATCAGCGAGTCCAGGTCACCGACCGCGTTGGCGCCGGTGACCGATCCCCGTAGCTTGTCGATGCTGCTCATCGCGGCGGAGGCGGACAGGTCGGTGCTGCGCAACCGCTTCTCCAGCAACTCCACCTGGGTCACGAGCGCGTCGTACTTGTTCCGGTAGAAGGCCAAGGCCTCCTCCGGGGCGCCCGCCTGCCACGATCCGACGACCCGCTCGCCATCACTTGTGCGCACATAGACCGTGCCGTCGTCGTCTACGCGGCCCCAAGGGTCCGTGGTCACCGTGTCCTCCTGGTGTCGTGAACCCGGCCACGAGAGGGTCGGGTTCGGGTCGTCGCGGCGGCATCCGACTTCGTTCGTGAGGGAAACCACCGTGCTCAGCACGATATCCCCACGTTCCGGCGGACAACGACGCGCCGTGTTCAACATCTGCGCAGATCTTCGGGTCTGCTTTTCGTCCTCGTGCCGTCGGCCCGGCCCGGATACCCCGAAAAGAGGCGCAGGTCGCGGGCATCGACGTACACGGCGACGGTGACCAATATGGCATTACCACGCGGTTTGGCAAAGAGCTCGGACGCGCGCGGTGATCGAATGGTGATCAAAAGCGTTCCCCCATGTGCTTTTCGGTTCGCCGCCCCCGCGACCTCTCGGTAGGCTCTGCATCCGAGAGGTTCGTGTGCCCCATGCCCGGACCGCTCCCCTTCGGACGACAACGACCCAGGACAGGACGACCACCGCCGTGCTCATCGCCGCACTGCCCACCGGGCCCCTCGCCGCGAACTGCTACGTGCTCGCACCGGCCCCGGGCGGCGATTGCGTCATCGTCGATTCGGGACAGGGCGCCGCCACGCAGGTGGCCAAGGTCCTGGCCGAACACGACCTGACCCCGGCCGCGATCCTGCTCACGCACGGGCACTTCGATCACGTGTGGTCCGCCGCCGAACTCGGAGAGACCCACCAGGTGCCGGTGTACCTGCACTCGGACGACCATGGGCTGCTCACCGAACCCGCCGCCGGCGTCGACGCGGGCTTCGCCACCCAACTCCAGATGCTGCTGGGGCCCGGTCCCTACCCGGTCCCCGCCGACCTGCGTGAGGTCGCCGATGGAGACACCCTGTCCCTGGCCGGTGTGGAATTCGTCGTCGAGCACACCCCGGGGCATACGCCGGGTTCGGTGGTGTACACGGTCACGGCCGAAGACGGCGTCCCGGTGATGTTCGCCGGGGACCTGGTCTTCGCCGGTTCCATCGGCCGCACGGACTTCCCCGGCGGCGATACCGAAGCGATGGACCGAAGTCTGAGGAGCGCGGTCCTGGACCGCCCCGACGTCACCCGGATCCTGCCCGGACACGGCCCCGGCACCACCGTGGAGCGCGAGCGCGCCACCAACCCCTACCTGCGCGATATCGCCGGTCGACCTTGAGTCCCACCGGCCACTTCGCGGGAACGAACATGAGCATCGAGCAGTGCCGCAGCGTTGACCGCCGCGGTATGGGCCCCGGCCCGTACAACGGACGAGATACCCGCACCGGCCCCGTCTGAGGCGGGGCCGGTGCTCTCCACACCCGCCCTACCCGCCCCGCCAGGGCGGGTGACGGCGATGGTGTGCACAGGATTGGCCCGGACCCATGCGCAGGTCGGGCACACTTGACATGAACGAAGACGCTGAAGGAGAAGTTCGTTGATCCGCACGCATGAGGCAGGTGCGCTGCGCGCCGAGAACACCGGTGCGACCGTCGTCCTGGCCGGCTGGGTGGCTCGCCGCCGCGACCATGGCGGCGTGGTCTTCCTCGACCTGCGCGAAGCCTCCGGGGTGGTCCAGGTCGTCGTCCGTGAGGACGACCTCGCCCACGACCTCCGCGCTGAGTACTGCATCAAGGTCACCGGTTCGGTTCGGGTCCGCCCCGAGGGCAACGAGAACCCCGAGATCCCCACCGGTGCGATCGAGGTCGTCGCCGACGAGATCGAGGTGCTCAGCGAGGCGGCGCCGCTGCCGTTCCAGCTGGACAACGCCGCCGAGGTGGCCGAGGAGACCCGGCTGCGCTACCGCTATCTGGACATCCGCCGCGATGAGATGGCCGAGAACCTGCGGGTGCGTTCCAAGGCGACCTACATCGCGCACGAGACCATGCGCGACCTAGGCTTCACCTACGTGGAGACCCCCTATCTGACCCGGTCCACCCCCGAGGGCGCCCGTGACTTCCTGGTCCCCGTCCGTCTCCAGCCCGGTCACTGGTACGCGCTGCCCCAGTCCCCACAGCTGTTCAAGCAGCTGCTCATGGTCGCCGGCATGGAGCGCTACTACCAGCTCACCCGTTGTTTCCGTGACGAGGACCTGCGAGCCGACCGACAGCCGGAGTTCACCCAGATCGACCTGGAGATGAGCTTCGTCGACGAGGAGGACCTCTTCGCAGTCGGGGAGAAGCTCTTCACCCGCCTGCTGCGCGAGGTACGCGACGTCGAACTGCCCACCCACTTCCCGCGAATGCGGTACGCCGAAGCAATGGACCGCTTCGGTTCGGACAAGCCCGACCTGCGCTTCGGTAACGAATTGGTCGAGATGACCGACTACTTCGTCGACACCCCCTTCCGGGTCTTCAAGGCTCCCTACGTGGGTGCCGTGGTCATGCCGGGCGGGGCCGAGCAGACGCGCAAGGAACTGGACGAGTGGCAGGATTGGGCACGTTCGCGCGGTGCCAAGGGTCTGGCCTACGTGCTCGTCCAAGGGGACGGGACCCTGGGTGGTCCGGTCGCCAAGAACCTGTCCGAGGCCGAACGTGAAGGGCTGGTCGCCAAGGTCGGTGCGAAGGCCGGAGACGCGATCTTCTTCGCTGCGGGCAAGCGTTCCGAGAGCCAGGAACTGCTCGGTGCCGCCCGCCTGGAGATCGGTCGACGTTGCGAACTGATCGACACCTCGCTGTGGAAGATCTTGTGGATCACGGACATGCCGCTGTTCGAGGAAGGGGACGAGGAAGGTACCTGGAAGCCGGTGCACCACCCCTTCACGGCACCGGCCGTCGAGGACCAGGACGACTTTCAAGAGAACCCGGGCGCCACGAACTCGCGCGCCTTCGACCTGGTGCTCAACGGCTACGAGTTGGTGTCGGGCTCCATCCGTATCCACCGTGCGGAGATGCAGCAGCGCATCTTCGACACGATCGGCCTGAGCAAGGAGGAGGCCGAGTCCAAGTTCGGCTTCCTACTGGAGGCGTTCAAGTTCGGCCCGCCTCCGCACGGTGGTCTGGCCGTGGGGTGGGACCGGATCATCATGCTGCTGGCCGGTCAGGCGACCATTCGTGAGGTCATCGCCTTCCCGAAGACGGCCTCGGGCGGTGACCCCCTGACCGGGGCCCCCACGCCGATCGCCGAAGACCAGCGGGTCGAGGCCGGGGTGGACGTGGACCCGGAAGCCGAGAAGGCGGCCAAGGCCGAGTAGGAGCCCACATGGCAGGGGCGGCGCACGGGATGCACCCGCGTGCCGCCCCTGTTCACGCTCGGGGACCAGGCGAGAGGTTCAACGTTTGATCCCGCCGCACTGTTGGCAGCAGATGTCCTCGTCGTCGGGGTTGCTGTGGCTACAGAGCCGACAAGTCCAGTTCAGGGGGGTTTCGTTCAGGGGTGGGCCAGGGGAACGGCGACCGGTGACAGGGTGCATGAGTGTCCTCGGAGGGAGCGGGGCGAGTTCTCTGCTGTGGGTTCGGTGCCCGTAAAAACCCTCTTTCGAACTTGCCACATTCGGTCACCGAGACGAAAGCGAGGATTAACCGGCCAAAGAACTCGTCCGTAATGGCATGGTGGGTCGTGTTCGGATGCGGCCGGGCCCGTCATCCCCTACCGTTGAGGGCGAATCACCTTTCCACACCGCGAATCGCATGCGTCCTGCGGAGAAGACGATGCATCGACGGGGCCGCCCCATTCGGGCGAGGTGGGAATGGAGTGCATTCGTGCGCTACCGAGTCACGCGAGCGTAACGATTCTTGCCTCGGGGTTCTTTGGGAGGGGCCCGGGTGTGGGACCGGTCGTGAATCCACCGACGTTGTCAGGGTGGGCCGACCGCCGTGTTCGCCGAGGTGACAAGAGCGAGGGTGGAGGGCATCGCCGTGCCCGTACCGACCCTTGCCCGGGTCGGAACCGCTTTCGGACACTACAATGAGCCGAATCGGATCGTTCCAGGGGTGACCGCGCCTGAGCGCGGATGTGACGTCCGAGACGACATGAGGATGAGTCATACGTGAACGGAAAACGTGCTTCAGGCGATGGCTCCGAGGCCGCTCTGGCGGGGGCGTTCCGCCATGCGCCCGAGCCCATGGCCCTCACCGCCGCAGACGGTGTGATCAGGCACGCCAACCATGCGTTCACCGAACTGTTCGGTCGTTCCGCCACCGCACTCAACGGGACGGCCTGGTTCGACCTCCTCCAAGGTGAGGAGGCCGTTCGAGGCGCGGACCTGCACAGGAACGCCTTGGCGGGTGAGCCTCGCCGTGTCCGACTGCGTCTGGCCCTTCCCGACAAGTCCTCCCGGATGGCCGAGGTCCAGGTGCGGGCCCGGATCACCGAGGCCGAGCCCGACACCGTGGTGGTCCTGGTCCACACGCTCTCCACCGAGGAAGCCGACCTGCGGGTCGTGGGTGACCTGCGCACCGATAACTCCGACTCCGTGCTGTGGAGCCTGGACCTGGGCAACGGCCGCATCCACGAACTGTTCGGCCCCACTCCGCTGGGTGCCCTCCTCGCCGGGAGCGATTGCGAGATCGAGAAGATCCTCGAGCGCATCCACCCCGACGACACCGCGCGGGTCCGTGACGCCATGTCCGCGTCCTTCGCCGGTCGTGACTACGAACAGAGATTTCGGATCTTCGATCGGCTGGGCGATGAGCGTTCCCTGCACGTACGTGGCCGATACGTCCCCGGCGACCCCGACCGTCTCGTCGGCATCGTCGACGACGTCACCGAACACGTTCAGCTGGTGCGTCGTCTGGCCGACCGCCGCCGCACCGAGGCAGAACACGGCCGCCTGGTCACCGAACTGTCCTCCAAGCTGGTCTCGGCCACCACCGTGGACAACGTCATGGACCTGCTCAGTGAGGAGTTCCTGCCCATCTTCGGCGGCTTCACGGCGGTCGCCCTCTACGTGGAGGAGGGGGTGCTGCGCGCCTCGCCCAGCGCCGTGGAACGAGGCAACGTCTCCCACCTGGACGGCCGTCGTGCCGACGACACCGACTACCCGATGGGCGCGGTCATCCAGGACCGCCAGCCTCGCTTCTTCGAGAGTCGGGCCGAGATCGTCAGCCGCTTCCCGGCCGCCGCGGAGATGATGCGCACCGTCCGAGGGCAGGCATGGGCCACCGTGCCGATCTTCGGAGATAGCAAGATCGCCCTCGGCGTGTGGCAGATGGTCTGGGATCGCCCCCACCACGCCAGCCGTGACGAACGCGCGCTCATGCTCACCTTCGCCGGTCTGGCCGGCCAGGCCCTGCAACGGATCAAGGCCCAGCAGGCCGAACTGGAGTTGGCCGACGCGGTCCAGCGCCGGATGTTGCCCCGCGAGGTCGCCAGTTTCCCCGACATGGACATCGCCACCAAGTACCTGCCCTCACGCGCCGAGTGGCGGATCTGTGGTGACTTCTACGACGTCATCGAACTCCCCGCGAACAAGGTGGGGCTCCTGGTCGGTGACGTGCAGGGTCACGGTGTGGAGGCGGCCGCCGCCATGGGACAGATCCGAGTGGCCTTTCGTGCCTACGCGACGAACCAATCCGATCCCGGTGTCGTTCTGGGGGAGACCAACCGCCTGCTCACCGAGACCGGTGAGATCGTCTTCGCCACCTGTGGGTACCTGGTGGTGGACCGGGGGACCGGTGTCATGCAGGCCGCGTGGGCCGGCCAACCTCCGGCGGTGCTCGCCACCAAGGGCTCCTACGAGTTGTGGTCACCCGAGACCGGACCGCCGCTGGGCGTCATGCCCGACACCGAGTACACCGTCACCACGCGGGTACTCGCTCCCGGGACCACCCTGATGCTGTGCTCGGACGGGCTCGTGGAAAGTTCGGAGGTGCCCATGCACGAGGGGTTGGCCCAGGTGGGCGAGGCGCTCGCCGAACACGGAGAGGACCCCGAGACCGCCGCCCAGGTACTGGCCGAGATGGCGCCCGCGGGCCGGGGCGACGACATCGCCCTGCTCATCAGCCGCATGCCCCCGCGGGCCACGCCCCCGCCGGAGCAGGCCGAGAGCCCAGAGAACCTGTCCGTTCCCTCGAACTGAGTCCGACGGCCTCCGCCCTCGCCTACCCTGGACGGGTGTCCGAAACATTGTTCGACGATGCCGGGGCCGAGGCGGCCAAGGGGCAGGAACCGCTGGCCGTACGCATGCGGCCACGCACCCTCGACGAGGTCATGGGTCAACGCCACCTCCTGGGCGAGGGCAGCCCGCTACGCCGCCTGGTCGAGGACGACGCTCCGATGTCCGTCTTCCTATGGGGCCCGCCGGGCACCGGTAAGACCACCCTGGCCACCGTGGTCAGTCGGGTGACCAAACGACGGTTCGTGGAACTGTCCGCGGTCAACGCAGGCGTCAAGGACGTACGCGCCGTCGTCGACGAGGCCAAACGTCGCATGGGCATGAGCGGCACCCGCACCCTGCTGTTCGTGGACGAGGTCCACCGGTTCAACAAGACCCAGCAGGACGCCCTGCTGCCCGCCGTGGAGAACCGATGGGTCAGCTTCATCGGGGCCACCACGGAGAATCCCTTCTTCTCCGTGGTCAGTCCACTGTTGTCCCGGTCCTTGCTGCTCTCCTTGGAGTCCCTGGAGGACACCGACATCCGGGCCCTGGTCGACAGGGCCCTCACCGATGAGCGGGGACTGAACGGTCGCTACACCCTCACCGAGGAGGGCGCCGAACACCTCATCCGCTTGGCGGGGGGAGACGGGCGCCGTTCCCTGACCTACCTGGAGGCCGCCGCACTGGTCTGCGGACCGCCCTCGAAGCGACCGGCGAAGATCACCGCCGAGCACGTGGAGCGCGCCGTGGACCGCCACGCGGTCCGTTACGATCGCTCCGGCGACCAGCACTACGACGTCGTCAGCGCGTTCATCAAGAGCATGCGCGGCTCGGACGCCGACGCCGCCTTGCACTACCTGGCCCGCATGGTGGAGGCGGGGGAGGACCCCCGATTCATCGCCCGCCGACTCATCGTGCACGCCAGCGAGGACGTGGGCATGGCCGATCCCACCGCGTTGCAGACCGCGGTGGCCGCCGCGCAGGCGGTCGAGTTCATCGGTATGCCCGAGGCCCGCATCAACCTGGCCCAAGCGGTCATCCACATCAGTCTCGCCCCCAAGTCCAACGCGGTGATCACCGCCATCGACGAGGCACTGGCCGACGTGCGCGCCGGTCGGGCGGGGCCGGTCCCCACCCACCTGCGCGACGCCCACTACAAGGGCGCCGCCGACCTGGGGCACGGCAAGGGGTACCGGTACGCACACGACTACCCCGGCGGGGTCGCCCCCCAGCGGCACGCGCCGGACGGACTCACCGAACGCGAGTACTACCGGCCCACCACGTACGGCACCGAACGTCGCCTGACCGAGGTCTTGGAGCGGATCAAGGGGGTACTGCGCGGCGGTGACCGCTGAACGGAGGCGGCCACCGCCGAAGGATCGGCTCGGTCGGGTCGGCTCAGTCGGCGAAGAGCTCCGTGACCTGGACGACTTCGCGGGGTTCGTCGCCCTCGGCCTCCTCGGCGAAGGTGATCTCCACGATCATCACCGGACCCCAGGACAGGTAGTCGACGAAGTCGTTGCCGGTCAGCTCCCAGGTCCCCCGCCCTTCCTCGTCCAGGAAGACGTGTTCGGGGGCGGCGCAGAACCTGGCGCACAGCACCTCGGCGTCGGGAAGGATGATGGCCTCACCGGGTTCGCCGTCCTCTTCCCACTGCTCGGACCAGGCGTCGTGGCTGGGGATGCCCTGGTTGCGGGGGATCTCGCCCTCACGGGTGACCGGTGTGTAGATCCAGGAACGTTCCTCGACTCCGGGCTCGGGTTCCTCCTGCTCGGAGGGGTCGAAGCGCACGGTCAGGGTCAGTGGCTCCTCCTCTTCCTCTTTCGCGCTCTCCTGTTCCTCGAGTTCCTCCTCGGATTCGTCGGAGACCGGACCGGCCTCGGTACCTCCTCCGAGTAGATGGGTGAGGCCCCAGATCCCGCCTCCGATCAGTACCGTGGCCATCGCCGCCGTTCCCACCATGAACAGGGTGCGGGTGGGGCGGCGGTTGGACATGCGTCCCTCCAACCGGATCACCTCGGGTACGCGGGCCGGTGGTTCCACCCCGTGCCACTCGCGTTCCAGGATCCGGTTGATCTCCTCCCGGTCTCCGGGTGAAGGGGCGCCGTCCTCGGCGTTCTCCGTCTGCCAGACCGCGATGACCGCCCCGATCACCTCACGCAGGCTGGGCCTGAGGTCCGGGTTCGGGTCCAAGGCGCGGCTCACCACGGGACGTAGGCCCTTGGGGAGCCCGTCCAGCTCGAAGGAGCCGGAGGCCACCCGCTGGGAGATCTCCTCGGGCTCACCCGGGCCGAAGGGCAGACGTCCGGTTCCGGCGAAGGCGACCACCGCGCCCCAGGCGAACACGTCCGCCGTCGGTGTGGCGGCGCCGCCCCGGTAGCGTTCGGGGCTCAACCAGGTGGCTCCCGAACCACGCAGTCTTTCGGAGTCCGCGGCGATGGCGCACTCCATGATGTGCGGTCCGTCCGATCCCAGAAGGATCCCACTGGGGCGCAGCGAACCGTGGGCCACACCCCGGGAGTGCAGAGCGGAGAGTCCTTCGGCCAGCCCGGTCGCCAACGCGATGAGTTTGCCGATCCCGAGGCCGCCACGTTTGGTGACGTAGTGGGAGAGCCGCTCCCCCGCCAGGTAGGGCATGGCCAACCACGGCGGCTCGGCGTCGGCGTCGAAGGTCAACGGCACGACCACGCGCTCGGGTTCGACCATCGACAGGTTGCGTAGCCGTCGGGTCAGTTCGGGGTAGGCGTCGGGGACGTCGAGTTCGGGGGAGCGGAGCACCTTCACGGCGACCAGGCGGTCGTCGGCGTTGGAAGAGGAGGTGTCCACGGCGGCGTAGACGGTGCCGCTGGAACCTTGGCCCAAGCGTCCCAGGACGAGGTAGGGGCCGATTCTCGACGGGTCGTCCGGATACAGGGGGGCGAGATCCGGTGGTACCAGTACGGAGATCTCACGTGGAGAACGAGGGCTCATGGGTGTCCTGTCGGTGCTTCTGAGGGCAGGCGGGCGGCGTGGTGTCCGGACATCGTAGTGAAGATCCTGCTCTGTAGTGATTCTCGGTGGTGAGCGGGGACTTCGTCGATCCCCACGGCCTCCACCGGCCGGTACGAGAGGGGGCGCCGACCGTTTCCGATTCGAGGCACACCGTGGTGTGTCCACTCGGTCAGCCGATGAACACGATAGGGTCGGCCGAAATCGGCTCGTCCAGGGGTCCTGTGAAGAACAGGAGCCCGCCCCGGCGTGGTCGCCGGTACCCTCCCCCACGTGCGCCGGCGGGGCCCGCGCCCCGGACGTACCGCACACCCTCGAAGCAACCCTGCTATCTGCCTACGGAGCCTCAATGCTGACCGGAGGAGAGGTCGCCGCGCTCGTCGCCGCGGTGGTCTGGGCGGTGCTGGCCACGTTCATGTGCGTGGCGCTCGTCAAACTGATCAAGCTCATCAACGAGACCACCAAGGTCGTCTCCGAACTGGGTGAACGTACCCCGCCGCTATTGGATGACGTGGCCTCCACCGTGGAACGCACCCACACCTCGCTGGAACGGGTGGAGGAGATCACCGCCAACGTGCAGGCCTCCTCCGAGGACGTCTCCACGATGACCGCGCTCACCCGCTCCGTGTTCACCGGTCCCTTGGTCAAGGTCGCCTCCTTCTCCTACGCCGTCCGCCAGGTGCTGGGACGTCGCAAGGCCTTGGCCGTCATGCGCGGACGCCGCCGGAAGGAGAACCGATGATCGGCCGGCTGTTCTACCTGGCCACGGGCGCGGTGATCGGTGGATACGTGGTCCACCGCCTCAACCGGGCCCGCCAGGCCCTGACCCCCGGCGGGATCGCCGACCGGATGGAGAACAGGGTCGGCGAGTACAAGGGGGCCCTACGCGAACTCAACGAGGACCTGGCCGAGGCGGTCCGCCAAGAGGAGGCGGAACTGCTTCGGCACTACGCCCCCACCCGCCGCTCCCTGAACGGAAACGAGGGCACTTCGAAGGAGCCCCCGGGGCTCGGAGGGCGATGACGGCCCGGGCGATCCATCGGTGCGGTGCACCGGCACGTGCCGGCGTGCCCAAGACCCCGCTCGAACCCTCCTCGCCGTCCGGGAACGGAGAATCCACCGCTCATGATCGAGACATCATCGAGTTCGGGCATGACCCCGAAGGACCGGGATCTTCCCTGCTGGGGGACTCATCGCCGGACCGGTGCGCCTCTGTAAGGTTTCGGTGAGGCCCCAGATACCGGACGGAAGGCTCACCATGTATCCGCAACAACCCAACGATCCCTACTACGGAGGACAGCCTCCCTACCAGCCGGGGCCGGCGGCGCCCTCGAAGATGCCCGGCAGTGCCATCACCGTGCGGGTGTTGATGTTCATCGGGGGCGTCATCGGCGTGCTCTTCGGTCTGCTCTTTTGGCTCCTGGCGGTGGTGGCCACCGGCGACGACCAGATCAGCCGGGAGTTCCTGGCGGGAATGGAAGAGGGCGGAATGCCCCTCAACGGGGGCGAGGCCGGGCTGTTCCTCGGCGTCATGGGCGCGATCCCGTTCCTCTACGGGGCGCTGTCCATCTTGCTGGCCTCCCTGATGGGCCGCCGTAGCGTCGCCATTCTGTGGTCGGTCGTGGTCTTCCACGTACTGGCCTCCCTGGCCCTGCTCTTGGCCATCGTCACCGGTGGGTTCGTCTCGATCATTCCGCTGCTCTTCGCGATCGGCATGATCGTTCTGATGCTCCTGCCCGTCACACGCGCCTTCTACGAGAACAAGCCGACGCCGCTCGGTCCTCCGATGGGGTACTGAGTTTCTTCCCTGGCGGGGGGGGGGGGGC